>NZ_JBEYUY010000010.1:0-345403 GCF_040643775.1 Streptomyces sp. NPDC047081
CCGCTGCCCTGACGGGACTCGACCCACCCTTCGCTCTTCAGCTCGGCAAGCACCCGCTGCACGGTCTCACGGGACACCCCGAACTCGTCCGCGAGTCGAGGTGCTGGAGCTGCTGACCGCGGCCGGGCTGCCGCCCGAGCGGGTCGTGCTGTGCAACGTGGACGAGTACATCGACGGCCCGTACCTGCGTGAACTCGCCGCCGCCGGGGCGACGTTGGAGTGGTGCTTCGGCAACGAGGCCTACTACCGCGACGGCTACAAGGACCCCACCGACGCCGAACGCCTGGACGCCGTCGAGGAGTTCCTCGCCGACGGCTTCGCCGACCGTATGGTGCTGGGCTGTTCGGTGTGGACCAAGACCCAGCTGCGCCGCTGGGGCGGCATGGGCTACGACCACCTGCTGCGCCGGATCGTCCCGGCCCTGCGCGGCCGCGGAGTGGACCAACGGCTGCTGGACACCCTGCTGGTGGACGGCCCCCGCCGGCTCCTGGACCGCCCGTGAGCCCCGCCGACACCCCCGAAGCACGCGCCGCCCGGCTGGGCCTCGCCGTCCCCGACTACGGCAACCCTCCGTACGGCGGGCGGTACGGCACCGTGAAGGCGTTCCACCGCAGCGGCCGTCTCGTCTTCCTCAGCGGATTCACCCCGGAGGACCGGGCGGGTGTCATCCTGCACCCCGGCAGGCTGGGCGACGACGTCACGCTCGCCCAGGGCCAGGCGGCGGCCCGCGCCGCCGCCGTCAACGCCCTGGGCGGCATCCGCCTGGCCCTCGGTTCCCTGGACCGGGTGACGTCCGTGGTCCGCGCCCTGTGTTTCGTGGTCTGCACCGCGGAGTTCGAGGAGGTCCACCTGGTCGCGGGCGCCGCCACCGACCTCCTCGTCGAGGTCTTCGGCACGGAGGCGGGCGTGGGCGGCCGGGCCGCGATCGGGGTGATGCAACTGGCCCGCCGCAACTGCTTCGAGATCTGGCTCACGGTGGAAGCGGACACGGAGACATGACCTCCACCAGGTCGCCGGATCACCGGGTCAGTCGTCGAGTGCTCGTCGTCGGGCTCTTCCCACACTACGTCGCCGCACAGGACTGGGCCCTTGCCCGCCTCCTGGCGGGCAAGTTCCTCTCGTGACCGGAGCGTCAGTGCCCGCGGCCTGCCTCCAACTTCGCCATTACGGCCTCCGCCATGGCCGCCTCCCCCTTCGCGTTGGGGTGGGCCGGAGCCGCCGGTGAGGCCGGCTGGAGGGGCTCGATCCAGCGGTCCGCGGGCGCTTTGCACATGTCGTGGCCGCGTGTGGGGCCGTAGGTGTCGACGTACTCGACGTGGTTGAGCGCGGCCGTCAGGCGGAGCATCAGGTTCAGGCGCTTCTCGGTGTCGCGCAGGTAGGGGAAGTCCTTGGCGGCGAAGGGCACCGAGGGGTAGCAGCCGCTGCCGTCGTCGGGTAGGAGGTCCGGGTATCCGACGACCAGCACGCGCGCGTGCGGTGACCTTTCGTGCACGTCCTTGAGCACCTTGGTGATCTTCGGTGCTGTCTTGAGGATCGTCAGCGCCAACTGGTCGACGCCGGACGAGGTGTAGTACTGCTGGCAGGGGTTGCCCGCCAGGTCCTTGGCGGCAAGCTGGGCGCAGGTGCCGATGATGGTGCCGAATCCGATGTCGTTGCCGCCGATCTGCACCGTCACCAGGTCGGTGTCCCGGTCCACGGCGTCCAGTTGGGGTCCGTTGGTGCCCTGGGGCTTCCACATCTCCTCGGTGGTCGCGCCGCCGCAGCTCATGTCGACGAAGACGGTTGTTCTTCGCTCCTCCGCCACCAGGGACGGGTAGTTGTGGTCGGAGCGGGCGCAGTTCGCGTCCACCTGGGTCGGGATCAGGGGGCCCGAGGTGTAGGAGTCACCGAGGGCCACGTACTCGGTGTTCCGGTCGCCGTGTCCGCCGTTCGAGTGCGCCGCCGCGGGTGTCCCGGCGGCCAGGACCAGCGCACAGCCACTGACCGCGGCCGCAACTGTCCTTGCCCGTCGGCGCGTCGGCGCCGGTGCAGCCGGATCCGTCACATGTCTCATGGAGGCCTCCTGGTCCGAGCCGTCATGGCAGGGCTCGACCCGCGTGCGGCCGTACCCCGTTCAACTGAGCTTGTATACCGGCCAGTAGTGCCCGTGGACCAGGGTCGTACGCCGACCAGTTTTCATGTGCTGTACTGCACTTCTCCCCCCGCCGCTCCAGATCGCTCCGGAGGCTCCGTCCCATGGCCCGCCTGTACCTGCGCTCCGGCATGGACCCCGACGCTCCCGAGACGGCCTACGCCGTCCTCGTCGTCGACGCCGAGGGCACGCCCGGGGAACGTGCCGTCGCCGCGCTGGGCTCCTACTGCTACGAGGGCGACGGCGCGTTCTACCTGGTCCGCACCGACGGCTGGGCCGAGAAGTCGGCCGAGGCCGGTCACCTCGTGGTCGGCATCGCCGTACACCCCGTGGCATTGCGTCAGGTCGGCGTGGACCCCGCGGACTTCCCCGGCCGGTCGTCCGTGGACCCGCGGGCCGTGCTGGTGCTGGAGGTCCGCGCGTCCGCCGACCCGGCCCTCACCTCACACCTGGCGGAACCGACCGCCGTCTTCACCGCGGGCCCCGACGCGACGCTCGACGAACTGCTCGCGTCGGACGACGAGTGGCCCATGCTGCTCGCTCCGCCGCCGGAGAAGTGACGCGGCCCAGGCAGCAAGCGGCCGTCACTTGTGCCGTGTGGCGGTGGGAGCGGGCTCCGTGCCCTCGGCGCGCAGGGTGCCGTGGTCGGGCTTGGGGCGGGCGGCTTCGACCGTGCCCTTCTTGTGGGGGCGGGGAACGATGTCCTGCGGGAACGTCAGCTGCTGGTTCATCCACTTCAGGGTCGCGGGCATCTCCCGTACCCAGGTCGGGAAGTTGTGGCTGCCGTGCTCGGGCAGGATCGAAACGACGCGCATGGGTGCGCGGACGGCCCTGATGAACGCCTGGGTCTGCGGGTAGCCGCGCTCGCCGTGCTTGCTCTCGGCGACCAGGACGGACACCTGCGGGGCGGGCAGGTGCTTGAGCCGCCACATCAGGTCGTGGCCGTTGACGCGGTTGACGCGGCCCAGTCCGCTGCCGAAGAGGTTGCCGGTCGTCGGGTCGTCCTTGACGCGGTAGTCGGGAGAGAGGGCGCCGGCCGTCGTGTAGACGTGCGGGTTGCGCATCGTGAGCTGCAGGGCGCAGCTGGCGCCCGACGAGTAGCCCATGACGCCCCAGGCGCTGGCGTCATGGCCGACCCGGTAGGCGGACTTCAGGGCGTCGGGCAGGTCCTTGGCGAGGAAGGTCTCGGTCTGCGGGCCGCCCGGGACGTTCACGCACTCGGTGTCGCGGGGCGGGGCGATGGTCGGCCGGATCATCACCATCACGGTGGGCTGCATCCGGCCGCTCTTCTGCAGCTGTCCGGCGATCTGTGACACCCGCAGATACTGCGCGAGGTTGAAGATGCTGCCCGGGTAGCCGCTGAGCGCGACGATCACCGGGAAACGCTGCCGGTGATAGGCCTTCTGGAAGTACTGCGGCGGCAGGTACACGAAGGCCGGGTCGATCACGCCCGTGCGCCGGCCGATGACCTTCACGGACTCCACGCGCCCGTTCACCGACGCGGGCCCGGAGGGCAGTCCGCTGACCCGGCTGAGCTGCTCGTCGGAACCGGGCTGCACCAGCGCCCCCTTGACCGCCACACCGTTGGCGGTGTCGTCGTCGTTGCCGGCGCCTGCCCGGGTGACGCCGACGGGTGCGGTCTCGACGTGGCCGAAGAGCTCGCCCCACGATCCGAAGAACTGGTACGACGAGTTGAGCCAGCACGCGAACGCCGCGACGATCACCACCTGGGTCACCCCGATGGCCGCCAGCCGTCCCAGCACCTGCCGCAGCCCCTTCGCGGCGAACCGCGGCCACAGCCACACCAGCAGCCCCACACATACGGCGGCCAGGACTGCCGTCACACAGACGGTCGTCTCGCTCGTCAGACCCATACCACGATCCCCGTTTGCCTGTCGGCGCGGTCTCCTTCGTCCAGAAGGAGGGCTACTGACTCTTCTACGTTCCCCAAAGAACGCAAAAGGTACAAAGACGAGGGCCAAATGGTGGTCGGCCGCCACCCGCCCCGGCCTCAGGGCCGGTCGACGAGTGCGTGCACGGCTGCGCGGGTCTAGGCGGCGAACCCGATGGTGGTGACGTACTCGTACTCGCCCCACTGGCTGCCGAGGTCCATGGTCACGTCGTTGACCCAGGCGTCGTCGAGCGCCGAGTCGTCGCCCGCGGCCCAGGCCTCGACGATGCGGTCCCAGTGGCGGACGTTGAGGGTGCGGTATTCGATGACGCGCTGGCGGGGCCTGGGTACCTGGCTCTGGTTGAGCGGGTGGAACTCGACGCGGGTGCCGCGGCCTTCGCGGTTGAGGCGGGCGAGGAGGTACCGCGCGACGTTGTGGCGCCGCACCGTGCGGTAGGCGGTCTCGATGGCCTGCAGATTCTTCTTGGACGGGCTGCGCCTGCCGTCGAGCCAGGCCTTCAGGGTGCGGTCGGTGACCGCGAGGCCGGCGTCCCGGGCCGCCTGCCGGGCGTGGTCGCTGCGCGTGAGGTAGTGCAGGCGTGCCAGCAGGCCGCGGTGCTGGGTGATGGGGGTGGCGATGAATCCGGCGAGTGCGTCGAGCCGGCGGGCCACGGCTTCGTGCCCTTTGATGCCGCGGGCCCCGAAACTGCCGAAATCGATATTCCTCTCCGGCACCCTGGTCTCCTCGTTCCGAATAAGCAGCGAGCCCGCATGCGCGGCTATTCAATACAGGCCAATCATACCGCATTTCGCGGCTTTGATTGACCGTACAGCTCGTCAACTTCCGGTATTCTCACGGCTTTTCAGTTCCATTGTGGATGCTCTCATCGGGTGACGCCGAATATCGTGACTGCGCAATGGTGTCGACGATCCAGATGTTGCGCTGCCGGTCGGCCAGGACTGTCGAGAGTGCGAGCAGGAGGGCTCCCGCTGCGGCGGTGACAGCGACCAGGAGGGCGCCTTCCACGCCGTGGCTTTCCGCGAGACTGCCGGACACGGCCTGTCCGACAGCCACGCCGAGGGGACCACCGGCGCACAGGACGGTCATGGCGACGGCGGCGCGTTCCGTCGGAGCGAGGCGTTCGGTGAGCGCGTACAGGCTGATCATGTAGGGCGCGACGGTCAGGCTCGCGGCGGCGACCGCGGCGGGCAGGGAGATGAGTTGGGCTCCGATGAACAGGAAGAGCGTGCCCGCGCAAAGAGTCGCCGCGAAGGAAAGGTAGCGGGCGCGCAAGGAGAACTGCCGCGGGAGCCACGCGCAGGCGACACCGGTCAGGGCGCTGCCGATGCCGAATTCGGCGTAGATCAGGCCTGCGGCGCCCGGTTTGTCGATCGTGTCGGCGTAGACGGTGACGGCCGTCTGGACCGCCCCGAAGACCACCCCCATTGCGGCCATGGCCAGGAACATGACGGTTAGAGGGCGACCCGGCAGGCGCGGCTTGTCGTGCGGCGCGGTCGGCTGCTGGTCGGAAGCGGGATGGGCGTAGATCACGGCGAAGGGCAAGGTGGTTGCCACGATCACCGCCATGGTCGCGATGGTGGGCGCCAGCGGGCTCAGGGAAGCGAGCAGCCCGACGAACACCGGACCGGCGACGAAGCTCAGCTCGTCGGCGGACGCCTCGTAGGACAGGGCTGTCGGGAGCAGCCGGCGCTCGCCGCGGGACTGCAACAGGCGTGACCAGTGCACGCGTACGAGGGGGCCGACCTGGGGCTGCGTCACGCCCACGAGGGCGGACGCGACGAACATGCTGTCCCGGCCGCTGCCGAGGCTCGCGGCCAGCAGGGCGGCCCAGGCTGCGAAGTTGGCGATCGCTGCGACCACGCCCACCCGCCGGTGGCCGTAGCGGTCGGCCAGGACTCCGACCAACGGCCCGCCGAGGGCGATGGCGATGCTCTGGGTCGCGGCGGCGAGTCCGGCGAAGGCATAGCTGTGGGTCGAGGCCTGGAGCAGGATGAGTGTGGAGAGGGCTGAAGTCGCGTACGGCAGGCGGGCGAGCAGTCCCAGAGGGAAGAAGCCGGCGCCGGCAGCCCTCAACAGGGAGCGGTAGGACACGAGGTCTCCATCGGACACGTCGAGGAGACGCGCCACCCAGCCACCAACGCGTCGACGAGCCCGATTCAGGACGTCAACGTAGCGGTGACGGCCGAGCGTTGTACAGACTGGCTACTGTCCCGGACGCTGCTTGCGACTGCCTGTTTCAGGCAAGCACCGGCGTCGGAGCCGGCAGGTACGGCGTGATGTTGCGCCACGCGCGCTCGATGTACTCCTCCTTCTCACCGACCGGCGCGACATAGTGCAGCGCGCTCTCGGCGGCCTCCTTGCCGACCAGGCGGGCGATGATCCACGCGGCGAGGTAGTGGGAGGCGAGGCAGCCGCCTGCGGTGGCGATGTTCTCGTTGGCGTAGAAGGGCTGGTTGAGGACCTCGACGCCGGCGGCGACGACCCAGGGCTTGGTGGTCAGGTCGGTACAGGCGGGAATGCCGTTGAGCAGGCCGAGCCTGGCCATTACGAGCGCGCCCGAGCACTGGGCGGCGATGAGCTGGCGCGCGGGGTCGAGGCCGCGCAAGACGTTCATGATCGCGGGGTCTTCGACGACCTCGCGCGTGGCGATACCGCTGCCGATGATGACGGCGTCGGCGGCGCAGGCCTCCTCCGGCGTGGACATCTGCTCGATGACCACGCCGTTCATCGAGGTCACCTTGGCGGTGGGGGTGGCGATGGTCACACGCCAGTCGTCGGTCCTGACGCGGTTGAGGACGCCGAGGGCGATCAGGGAGTCGAGCTCGTTGCAGCCCTCGAAGGTGAGGATGGCGATGTGCACGGCGGCTGTCCTTCCGGGTGGGTGGAGCTCGACGGTAAGGACCCATGAGCAGGACAGTCAAAGAATTGTCATGGATACAATCCGGTGCATGGCTGCCCCGCGGTACAAGACGCTGGTCGACGCGCTCGCCTCCGACATCCGGTCGGGCCGGCTCGCCCCGGGGACGCGGCTGCCGACCCACCGCGGGCTCGCCGCCCGTGAGGGCATCGCCCTCGTCACCGCCACCCGGGTCTACGCCGAACTGGAGGCGATGGGCCTGGTGAGCCGGGAACAGGGCCGCGGCACGTTCGTGCGGGACATCGCGGTGCCCGCCGGTCACGGCATCGACCAGCAGATCGCCGCCAGCGATGTGGTCGACCTCAACTTCAACTACCCGGCGCTGCCCGACCAGGCCGATCTGCTGCGGCAGGCCCTGCGCGAGGTGGCCACCTCCGGTGAGATCGACTCCCTGCTGCGCTATCAGCCCCATCGAGGACGCCCCCAGGACAGAGCCTCCATCGCACGGCACCTCATGCGTCGAGGGATCACCGCCGACGCGGACCAGGTCCTCGTCGTCAACGGGGCGCAGCACGGGCTCGCCGTCACCGTCATGGCCGCGCTCAAAGCGGGGGACGTCGTCGCGGTCGACGCACTCACCTACCCGGGGTTCAAGGTGCTCGCGCACGCCTTTCATCTCGACCTGGAGCCCATCCCCGTAACCGCCGAAGGGCCCGATCTCGACGCCCTGGAGAAGCTGTGCGCGACCCGCCCGGTACACGCGATCCACACCATGCCCACCCTGCACAACCCGCTGGGCTGGGTCATGCCGGCGGCCGACCGCCTCCGTCTGATCGAGATCGCGCGGCGATGCGGTGCGCTCATCGTCGAGGATGCCGCATACGCCTACCTGGTCGAGGCCCCTCCCCCGCCGCTGGCGGCGACCGCGCCGGACATCACCGTCTACGTCTCGGGGCTGTCCAAGAGCGTCGCCACCGGTCTGCGGGTCGGCTTCGTCGTCGCGCCACCGTCCAGGGTGCCCTCGCTCGAACGCGCGATCCGGGCGACCACCTGGAACGCCCCGGCCCTCACCACCGCGATCGCCTGCCGCTGGCTCGACGACGGGACGGTGGACCGTCTGGAAGCGCGGAAACGAGACGACGCCAAGGCCCGACAGGCACTCGCCCGGCAGGAATTGGAAGGCCTGCCGCTCGTCGGTCACCCCGCCTCCTACTTCACCTGGCTGCCGCTGCCCGACGACGCACGCGCCGACCGCCTGACCGCCACCCTCGCGCGTCAGCACATCTCCGTCAGTACGGCGGAGCCCTTCACCACCACGAAGCACACACCGCAGGCGCTCCGCCTCGCTCTCGGCTCGACCGATCCGGACAGTCTCCGCTCGACGCTGCGCACCGTGCGGCGCGTCGCCCTCCAGGACGCCTGCGCCTGAGCTCGGCGCTCGACACCGTCGGCTCCCCCTCTGCTGATCGGGTGTTTGACGGTTGTCGCGCGAGTGTTTCGCCGGGGTGGGGTACCCGGCGCCGCGTACCTCTGGCAAGGCATGACCAGAGTGCAGCCGTGCGGGTGAGCAGAGGAGGCGGGTCCATGGGGAGTGTGCCGGGCGAACGCCCCCGGCCCGGCGAGCGGTTCGTGAACGCCGTGGACGGGCGGCTGCCGGTCCACGACGGAGGCGGGCAGTTGCTGCGGAAGGCCTTCCCGGACCACTGGTCGTTCCTGCTCGGTGAGCTGGCTCTCTACAGCCTCGTCGTACTCCTGCTGACGGGCGTCTGGCTGACCCTCTTCTTCAAGCCCGAGATGCGCGAGGTCGTCTACGACGGCGGTTACGCGCCGCTGCACGGGGTGCGGATGTCGGAGGCCTTCGACTCGACCCTGCACATCAGCTTCGACGTGCGCGGCGGGCTGCTCATCCGGCAGTTGCACCACTGGGCCGCGCTGGTGTTCATCGGCGCGATCGGGCTGCACCTGCTGCGGATCTTCTTCACCGGCGCCTTCCGCAGGCCGCGCGAGATGAACTGGGTCATCGGCGTCACGCTGTTCGTGATCGCCCTGGCAGAGGGTTTCGCCGGGTACTCGCTGCCCGACGACCTGCTCTCCGGGACCGGGCTGCGGATCGCCCAGGGCATCATGCTGTCGATCCCGGTGGTGGGGACGTATGTCGCCATGTTCGTGTTCGGCGGCCAGTTCCCCGCCCACGACATCGTTCCGCGCCTGTACGCGATGCACATCCTGCTGCTGCCGGGAGTCCTGGTGGCGCTCGTGACGGTCCATCTGATCCTGGTGTTCTATCTCAAGCACACGCAGTGGCGCGGTCCCGGCCGCACCAACGCGAACGCGGTGGGCAAGCCGCTCTTCCCGCAGTTCATGGCCTCCTCCATCGGCCTGTCGTTGACCGTCTTCGGTGTGCTGGCCTTCCTCGCCGGCGTGGCGCAGATCAATCCGGTGTGGGTGTACGGCCCCTACCGTCCCGACCAGGTCTCCACGGGTTCGCAGCCCGACTGGTACGTGGGTTTCCTGGAGGGCGCGCTCCGGCTCGTGCCGCCGTGGGAGACGAGCTTCGCGGGGCACACGCTGATGTGGAACGTGCTGCTGCCTGCCGTCGTACTGCCCGCCCTGCTGTTCGCCGTCCTGTACGCCTACCCCTTCGTCGAGCAGCGGCTGACCGGGGAGTGGCGGCAGGAGCAGCACCTGTGCGACCGGCCCCGCGAGCGCCCGGTGCGCACCGGGCTGGGAGTCGCGGGCATCACCTTCTACGGTGTGCTGCTGCTGGCCGGCGGGAACGACGTCATCGCGCAGAGCTTCCGGATCTCGGTGAACACCCTGACCTGGATTCTGCGGATCGCCCTGGTGGTGGGGCCGGTTGTCGCTTTCCTGCTGACCCGCGGGCTGTGCCACGCGCTGCTGCGCATGGAGCAGGAGCGGTTGAGCGGGGGTGAGGAGACCGGTGAGGTGCGGCAGACGCCGGCGGGCGGTTACGAGAGCGGCCACCGCCCGGTGACGGACTTCCGGCCCGGCGCTCCGCGCGTGCCGGTCAGCTCCGCTCCGGATCTGCGCCCCGGTTCACGTACTGGAAAACCAGACCCAGAACGCTCCGCGCCAGAATCCCGACGCCGATGAGGAACAGCCACAGCCCGAACACCACGCCGGTCGCGGCGACGGCGAAGCCGAGGGCGGTGAGGACCGGCCAGGGGCTGTGGGGCGGGAAGAAGTCCAACGGCCCGGCGGCGTCGGCCACTTCGGCCTCGGTACGGTCCTGGGGGCGCCGGCCGCGGCGGACGTACTGGACCGCGCAGAAGAACGACACGAGGGCGGCCATGGCGAACGCCACGACGAGGGCCGCCGTGCCGGCCGGGTCCCTCGACCACACGCCGTAGAGCGCTGCGGCGCCGCCGAAGAAGACGGCGACGCCTCCGAAGAGCAGTGCCTCGATCTTCACCGCAGTCCTTCCTTCTTCGCCTGCCGCGCGATGTCGGGGTGGTGCAGGTCGAAGGCCGGGGACTCCGAGCGCACCCGGGGCAGTGCCACGAAGTTGTGGCGCGGGGGCGGGCAGGCCGTCGCCCATTCCAGGCCGCGGCCGTAGCCCCAGGGGTCGTCCTCGGTGACGCGGGTGCCCTTGGCGGCGGTGCGCCAGACGTTGTACAGGAACGGCAGGGTGGAGATGCCGAGGAGGAAGGCACCGCTGGAGGAGAGGGTGTTGAGGAGGGTGAAGCCGTCGGAGGGCAGGTAGTCGGCGTAACGGCGCGGCATTCCTTCCTCGCCGAGCCAGTGCTGCACCAGGAAGGTCAGCTGGAATCCCGGGAACAGCAGCCAGAAGTGCAGCTTGCCCAGCCGCTCGTCGAGCACCTTCCCGGTGAACTTGGGCCACCAGAAGTAGAACCCGGCGAACATCGCGAAGACGACGGTGCCGAACAGCACGTAGTGCAGGTGCGCCACGATGAAGTACGAGTCGGTGACGTGGAAGTCGAGGGGCGGCGAGGCGATCAGCACGCCGCTCAGGCCGCCCAGCAGGAAGGACACCAGGAAGCCGACCGCCCAGAGCATGGGGGTCTCGAAGGAGAGCGAGCCCCGGTGCATCGTGCCGATCCACGCGAAGAACTTGATCCCGGTCGGGACGGCGATCAGGAACGACATGACGGAGAAGAACGGCAGCAGGACCGCTCCGGTGGCGAACATGTGGTGCGCCCATACGACCGCCGACAGCATGGTGATGGCGATCGTCGCGCCGATCATGGGGACGTAGCCGAAGAGCGGCTTGCGCGAGAAGACCGGGATGATCTCGGAGACGATGCCGAAGAACGGCAGCGCCACGATGTAGACCTCCGGGTGCCCGAAGAACCAGAACAGGTGCTGCCACAACAGGGCGCCGCCGTTGGCCGCGTCGAAGACGTGCGAGCCGAACTTGCGGTCGCACTCCAGGGCGAGCAGGGCCGCGGTCAGGACCGGGAACGCGGGGAGCACCAGGATCGACGTGAACAGGGTGTTCCAGGTGAAGATCGGCATCCGGAACATCGTCATGCCGGGGGCGCGCAGGCACAGGATCGTGGTGATGAAGTTGACGGCGCCCAAGGTGGTCGACACGCCGGTGACGACCAGTCCCATCACCCACAGGTCGGCGCCCGCGCCGGGCGAGAAGTAGGCGCTGTTGAGCGGGGCGTACGCGAACCAGCCGAAGGCGGCAGCTCCGCCCGGCACCACGAACCCCGACACGACCATCAGGCCGCCGAACAGGTACATCCAGTACGACAGCGCGTTGAGCCGGGGGAACGCCACGTCCGGGGCGCCGATCTGCAACGGCATCACTGCGTTCGCGAACCCGGCGAACATCGGCGTCGCGAACAGCAGCATCATGATCGTGCCGTGGATGGTGAAGAGCTGGTTGTAGGTGTGCTGGTTCATGAACTGCAGCCCGGGGCGGGCCAGTTCGGCGCGCATGCCGAGTGCGAGCAGGCCGCCGAAGAGGAAGAAGCCGAACGCGGTGACCATGTAGAGGCGGCCGATGACCTTGTGGTCGGTCGTCGTGAGCCAGCCCAGCAGGGTGCGGCTCAGCGAGGTCCCGGCAGGGGAGGACGTACGCCTCTCGTCGAGGCGTGGTGACACTTCGGTCATGGTCCTCCTCAGCCGTGCCGGAGCGGCGAGCGCCTCGCGAGTGCCCTGCTCGCGGGGCGGGAAACCGGCGCCCCGGTGGGCCCGGCGCGGCCGACCGCGGCACGGGCCCGACACTCCGAATGGGACGATTCACCCCTTTCGCGGCGACGCTACCGGTGAACCGCCCGAACACCGGGTCCGCCACGCCTCAATGTCCGACCGTGAAGCGGTGGCCCAGGTGCCGTGGGTGCTCGATCTCGTCGACGAGGGCCACGGCGAAGTCCTCGTAGGAGATACGGGCTTGGCCGTCCTCGCCCACAACCGGATGGTCCAGGGCGGTGCGGTAGCGGCCGGTGCGCTCGCCGGGCGCGAAGTGCACGGGCGGCGGGGAGATGTACGTCCAGGTGACGTCGTCACCGAGGACCAGATATGCCTCCAGCGCCCGGATCTGGCCGACGGCGTACGGCTTGAACTCCTCGGGGAAGCCGGGCGCGTCGAAGAAGCGCACCCCGTCGGCGTTCAGCAGACTGGCGCCACCGCCCATGTGCAGGATGCGCGGGCTGGCCGGGCCCAGGGCGCGTACGGCGGCGGCGACGCTGTCCACCGCATCGGTGTAGAGGCGGGCGTCGGGGCCGCCGACGGTCAGCACGAGGGCGTCGGCGTCCTTGGCGAGCGCCGCCACTGTGTCGGGGTCGGTGACATCACCCACCACCGGACGCACGCCGTCGGGGAGTCCGTCCAGCCGCGCCGCGTCCCGGGCGACGGCGGTGACGGCGTGGCCGCGCGCGGCGGCCTCGGCGACGACACGGGAGCCCGCCTTGCCGGCGGCCCCGAACACCACGATCCTGCTCATCGTTCGCGTTCTCCTTGTCCGGTGGGTGGGTTCAGGCTTCCTGGGCGCCGAAGAGGAACCGGTTGGCGATGTCGATCAGGAACGCGCCGCCGTACGACGGATACCGCCCGAGGATCGCCTTCTTGTACGCCTCCCCGTCGTCGCCGAGCAGTTCGCGCGCGTCGGCCAGGTAGCTACGCAGCTCGGCGTAGATCTCCGGTCCGGCGGGCAGCCCGTGCCCGGCCAGGACGGTGTCGTACGACTGCTCGACGGCGAGGGCGTCGACGGCCTTGCGCCAGCCGTCGATGTCGTTGTTGCCCAGGAACAGGTGGATGTCGTGGTAGACGAGGTCCTGGGCGACCAGGACGCCCTGCTCGGGCAGTCCGACGACCAGCTGGTCCGCGGCCTCCCCGCCGGAGTGGGCCTGGAAGACGAACGGCACGCCGTCGATCACCTCAGTGCCCGGCGTGATCTCGACGGTCGGGGTGAAGTCGGAGGCCGGGATGACGGCACCCGACGGGTCGCCGCTGTCGCCGTGGGCGGCGATCTGGTCGCGTACCGCGGGCAGGGCGTGGACGGGGGCGCCGAAGCGGCTCGCGCCGTTGAAGTGGTCGGGGTGGGCGTGGGTGACGATCAGCCGGTCGATCGGCTTGCCCAGGCCCTGCGCGTAGGCGACGACCTCGTCGGCGTAGCCGAGGGCGTACTGCCCGTCGACCGCGATGATCCGGGCCGGCGTCTCGATCAGCTGGGTGGTGACATTCAGACTGTCGTCCGGCGCCAGGTAGCTGTGGACGCGGACCGTTCCCTTGTCGATGACGGTGACAGTTCCGTTCATGATGCGCCTTCTTCCAGTCCGGACGGCATCCGGTCCGCCGTCCACTCCCCCACTGTCACGCCTGGACCGGTCTCCGGGCGAGATACCCTGAAGACCCGTGATGGTCGGAATCGGACATGCGGAAAGGCTGGTGACGATGATGACGCAGGCGCGGGCCGATCACTCGGTGGAGGGTGACGGCGCGATTCCCGGGTTCGGTTTCCATCCGCCCACGAGTCCCGTCTCCGGCATCGAGGTCACCGACCTGGCCACGGTGCACTCCCGGATGAGCGACGGACGTCTCGAGCGCGTCCACCGCGTCGACTTCCACTCCGTCGTCCTGATCACCGAGGGCAGTGGAGAACACGCGGTCGACTTCGTCACCCACCCCTGCCGCCCGGGCACGCTGCTGTGGATCCGGCCCGGCCAGGTGCAGCGCTTCGGGCGCGCCGGCACCATGAACGGCACCCTGGTGCTGTTCACGCCCGCCTTCCCGCCGCACCTGGCGAGCACCGACCGGCTGGTGCACGAGTGGTACGGGCCCGTCTCACGGCAGTTGGGCGCCGGCCGCGACTACGCCACCGTGTCCACGCTGGTGAGTCAGGTGCGGGCCGAGTTCACCCGCCCGGACGGCTCGGTGTCGCGGGAGATCCTCCAACTCCTGCTCGCCACGCTGCTGTTGCACATCGCCCGGCTGCCCTCCCCCGGCGAGCACGGCGACCCGGGCGCGGGCGGCGAGATCTACGCCCGCTTCCGCGCCGAACTGGAGCGCTCGTACGCCTCCACCCGCCGCGCCGAGGACTACGCCCACCGCCTCGGCTACACCGTCAAGACCCTCACCCGGGCCTGCCTGGCCGCCACCGGACAGCCCGTCAAACAGGTCATCGACGCCCGGGTCGCCCTCCAGGCGCAGCGCCTCCTCGCCCACAGCGACCAGCCCGTCGCGGTCATCGCCCGCGGCCTCGGCTTCTCCGAACCCACCAACTTCGGCAAGTTCTTCACCCGCCACACCGGCACCACCCCCGGCGACTTCCGCCGCGCCCACCAGTGAACCGACCCGCGCCTCGCTCAGCGCACCCCGGCTCAAAGATGCCGGCCGACGCCCGGCGTCGTCTCCTCACGGACGACGGCCACATTGCGTTGCCCGCCGGCACAGGCGCTTTCGGAGTCGCCGAAGCCCTGTGAGGATGTGGTCCCATGCCTCCCCCCGCGCACGGCCCACGCATCGCCATAGTCGGTGGCGGCATCGGCGGACTGGCCGTCGGCGCCTTCCTGCGCCGCGCCGGTCTGACCGCGACCGTCCATGAGCAGGCCGCCGCGCTCACCGAGGTCGGCGCCGGCATCATCATGGCTCCCAATGCCGTACGACTGCTGCGTCGGCTCGGCCTCATGGACCGGTTCCTGCGCCGGGCGGTGGCGCTGGAGTGGGGGTGGGAGTTCCGCCGCTGGGCGGACGGGCGTGTGCTGTCGGTGGAGCGGCTGAGCGGGGTGTGCGAGAAGTTGTACGGCGAGCGCACCTACGTGACTCATCGCGCCGATCTGCTCGACACGCTGAGGTCGGCCGTGCCCGGTGCGTGGGTCCGCCTGGGCGCCCGGTGCACGGGCGTCGAGGCCCGCCCGGACGGGGCGTTGTTGCGCTTCGGCGATGGCGGCGCGGTAGAGGCCGACGTCGTGATCGGCGCCGACGGCGTGCACTCCGTCGTCCGCAACACCGTCGCCGAGCCCGCGCCGCCGACCTACTCCGGCCTCTGCGCCTTCCGTGCCGTCGTCCCCGCCCGAGCCGCGCCCGAATTCGCCCTGCGTCCGGCCCAGACCCTCTGGCTCGGGCCCGGTCGGCATTTCGTGCACTATCCGATCGCCGGCGGCAGCGCCGTCAATGTCGTCGGCATCGCTCCGGCCGGTGACTACACGGTCGAGTCGTGGAACGCGACGGCCACCTCGGAGGAGTTCGGCGCGGAGTTCGCCGGCTGGGACCCGCGGGTGAGGGACCTCATCGCGGCCGGTGGCACGCCCGGACGCTGGGCGCTGCTCGACCGGGCTCCGCTCCGGCACTGGAGCCGGGGCCGGATCACCCTCCTCGGCGACGCCGCGCACCCCATGTTCCCCTTCTTCGCACAGGGCGCCGCCCAGTCCATCGAGGACGCGGCCGTACTGGCCCGCTGTCTGGCCGCCTCCCCGGACGAACCCGAACCGGCCCTCAAACGCTACGAGTTGGCCCGTATCGAACGCACCGCCCGCCTTCAGCACCTCAGTCACGCCCGCCGGGACATCAACCACCTGCCCGACGGGGTCGACCAGCAGGCCCGCGACGCGGCGCTCGCCGCCTCCGATCCGCTGGTGGGCAACGGCTGGATCTACGGCCACGACGCCGAGGAGGCGCTCGGGGGCAGCTGACGGCCTGTTCAGGCGGCCGGACGGACGCGCATCGGCAGCGAAGTCCAGGAGCGCAGGGTGTTGTTGGGGTGGCGGCGCGGTGGGCCGGTGAGTTCGAGGTGCTCGACCCGGCGGGCCAGGGCCGTCAGGAGCGTCTCGGCCTCCAGGCGGGCCACGTGCTGGCCGATGCACTGGTGGATGCCCATGCCGAAGCCGACGTGGCCGGAGGGGTCTCGGGTGAGGTCGAAGCGGTCGGGGTCGGGCCAGCGGGCCGGGTCGCGGTTGGCCGCGCCGAGGAACATGAGGATCTTCGTGTGGGCCGGGATGAGCGTGCCGGCGACCGTGACGTCGGTGGTGGCGGTGCGGAAGAAGGTCTGCACCGGCGACTGCCAGCGGATCGCCTCCTCGAAGGCGACCCGCGCCAACTCCGGCCGTTTCCGCAGCCGTTGCCACTCCTGGGGGTGGGTGGCGAGGGCGTACAGGCAGGCGGCGATGCCGTGGACGGTGGTGTCGAAGCCCGCGGAGAGCAGGGAGCGGACCACCAGCGGCGCCTGTTCCTGTGTCAGGTCGCCGCGGTCGGCCGCCGCCCAGATCTGTGCGCCGAAACCGTCCTCGCTCAACGCCTCACGCCTGCACTGGGCGTTGACCCAGGCCGACAGCTCGGCGAGTCGGGGGGCGTCCGCGGTCACGAGGCCGTTGCGCGGGCCGAAGGCGTTGAAGACCATGTTGCCGTACGGCAGGAGGTTCTCCCGGCCGTCCGGGCCCAGGCCCACCACGTCCGGGAAGGCCTGCAGTGGGAAGGCCTCGGCGAGGGCGGGGAAGGCGTCGAACTCGCTGCCCTGGGAGAGGACTTGGTCGACGATCTCCTCCGCCACCGCCTGCCAGCCGGCGCGCAGGCGGTGCAGGGCGGGCGGTGCGAGGATCTCGCGCAGTACCCGGCATGGTGCGTCGTGGAGGGGCGGGTCGGCCTCCAGGAGCAGGCTCGGCGGGCGCCACGGCTTCTCGTGCCGGAAGTTGGCGAGACCCGCCCCCGAGCCCGACTCGAAGTGCTGCCAGTCGAGCAGGGCCGCGTGCACGTGCTCGTAGCGGGCGAGCGCGTGGACGTCGTAACGCGAGAGGCGGACGACCGGGCCCGCCTCCCGCAGGGTCCGGTGCAGTGGCTCGGGTTCCAGGAGGACGTCGGCGGCGAAGGGGTCGGCGTCGCTGACGGGTGGTACGACGGGGCGCTCGAGTGCCTCGGTCATTGCGGCTCCTTGGGGCGTGCGGCGTCACAGGTCGAGGACGAGGCGGTCGTCGCGGGAGCGCGACACGCACAGGAACATGCAGTCGTTCGCGGCGCGTTCATGGTCGGCGAGCACGGAGTCGCGGTGGTCCGGCCGCCCCTCCAGGACCGGTGTCAGGCAGGTCCCACAGGTGCCCTGCTCGCAGGAGGACAGCACGTCGGCGCCCGCGCGGCGCACCGCCTCCAGCACCGAGACCTCCGGGGTGACGGTCACGGTGCGTCCGGTGCGGCGCAGCTCGACCTCGAAGGGCAGGTCCCGTACGGGCGGCGCCTGGAGCGCGGCGGTGAAACGCTCGACCCGCAGGGAGTACGGCGGCCAGGCGGCGCAGGCCGATTCGACGGCGGCGAGCAGCGGGGCGGGGCCGCAGCAGTACACCTTGGTGCCTGGTCGCGGGGTGCCCAGCCAGGCGTCGAGGTCCAGGAGGCCGGACTCGTCCTGCGGGACGACGTGCACACGATCGCCGTACGACTGTGTCAGCTGTTCCCGGAAGGCCATCGAGGCGCGCGTCCGGCCGCCGTAGAGCAACTGCCAGTCAAGGCCCAGGAGTTCGGCCTGGTGGATCATCGGCAGCAGTGGGGTGATGCCGATGCCGCCCGCGATGAAGAGGTACTTCTCGGAGGGGGCGAGGGGGAAGTGGTTGCGCGGGGCGCTGATGCCGACGCGGTCGCCCGGCCTCAACTCGTCGTGTATGTAAGCCGATCCGCCGCGGCCTTCGGGTTCCCGCAGGACGGCGATGCGGTAGGTGTGTGCGTCCCAGCGGTCGCCGCACAGGGAGTACTGGCGGGTGGTGCCGGTCGGCAGGACGAGGTCGATGTGGGAGCCGGGTGTCCAGTCCGGCAGACGGGTGCCGTCCGGGTGCGTGAGAGTGAGGGCCACCACGCCCTCGGCCACGGGTTGCTTGGCGGCGACCGTCAGGGTCGCCGCCTGCGGTGCATTCCCGGGTATCGCCATGTCGTCGCCTCCCGTCGCCGGTCTGCCAGGCAGGATGCGGGGGCGTGCCGTGCTGTCGCGACGGGCTTCTCATTCATTGAGAGAGCGAGTTCAGGTGCGGTGGGGCGCGCCCAGTGCGCGCGAGATGCCCCGGGCCGCTGTCCGGACCACCGGCACGATGGATGACGCGCCTTCCTCGTTCGGGACGATGACCGCCAGCGCGGCCACGACGTCACCGCGGGCGTCGCGCACCGGTGCCGCGATGCCGAGGGCGTCGGGATGCACGTAACCCGGGCAGTGCGCGTATCCCTGCCGGCGGATGTCGGCCAGTTCGGCCCGCAACCGGGCGGCGGTGGCCGGGGTGTCGGTGGTGAAGCGCTCCAGGGGGCCGTCGAGGAGCCGTTCGCGCAGGTCGGCGGGGCCGTGGGCGAGGAGGATCAGGCCGCTGGAGGAGGCGTGCAGGGGCAGCCGGCCTGCGATGCGGGTGTAGTTGATGACCGCGCCGGGTGCCGAGAGCCGCTCCAGGAACAGCACCTCGTCGCCGTCCAGTACGCCGAGTTGGACGTGGTGGCCGACGACGTCGTGGACGCCCTCCATGAAGGGCATCGCCGTGTTGCGCAGGGACAGGGTGGGTGAGGCCCGGGTCGCCAGTTCCCACATGCGCGTGCCGATCCGGATGCGGCGGTCGGCGTCGCGGGCCAGGAAGCCGTGGGAGACGAGTTCGGCCACCAGACGGGAGGCGGTCGCCACGTGCAGTCCGGTGCGGCGGGCGAGTTGGGAGACGGTCATGGCCGGCTCCTCGGGGGTGAACGCCTCGAAGATGCGCACGGTCCTCGTCAGCACCGACTCGCCGTTGCGTGTCCTCACCCTGTCATCATCGCGGTCGTCGCCGCGCACTCAGGACTCGGTCCGGACCTGCCCGACCACACCTTTGCGTTCGGCCTCGTCCCGCACCAGCATCGACAGCAGCGACGCCACGGTCAGCCCGGCCTCGGCGGGATGACGCAGGATCTTGCTCGGGTCGATGCGGTAGCTGTTGGCCCGCCCACTGCGGGTGTGGGACAGATAGCCGTCACGCTCCAGGTCCGCGATGATCTTCTGCACCGCACGCTCCGTGAGTCTGCAACGCGCCGCGATGTCACGGATGCGGGCGTTGTGGTTGTCGGCGATGCTGGCCAACACACGCGCGTGGCTGGTGAGGAACGTCCATCCGTTGTGCGGCTCGGGTACTCCATCGACTCCCACCATGACCAAATCCTACGACCGCACGTTCGCGCACACCAAAACGCGAAAGAAAATTCATGTATGCCTTGACGTGTCTTGAGGGGGGTATGAGTCTGGGAAGAGGGATTACTTCGAGTGTTCAGCGAGAGGCGATCATGCCGGAACGTTCCTATGAGGAGCCGTTCACGAGCGGATACCGCGCCGGGCGCACGTCTGAGCCCTTCAGGGATCTGGTGGTGAAGGCGGGGCCGGACGGCGACCGAGTGGCCGTCACCGTGAGCGGTGAGTTCTGCCTCGACGACAGTCAGAGCCTTCGGCACGCGCTGCGCGATGCTCTCGCCAGGTCCGAGACGGGGGTGGACCTGGATCTGGGCGGGCTGTCCTTCGCGGACTGTTCCGCGCTGAACGTGCTGCTGGCCATTCGCCGTGACGCGTTCGCAATGGAGAAGACGGTCGCCGTCACGTCCGCGAGTCCCGCCGCGGAACGCCTGTTGAGGTTCACGGACACCTATGACCTCTTCACGGCCGAGCCGGCCGAGCCCCCCGAGCTCACGGACGACGGGCTGCTGCAGGCCGAGGTCGTCCAGCTCCGGCGGGCGCTGCGGACCCGGCCGGACATCGACCTGGCCCGCGGGATCCTGATGGCGTCCTTCAACCTGGACCCGGAGCAGGCGTGGGAGGTGCTGGTCACCGCATCCCAGAACACGAACACCAAACTGCACCGCCTGGCCAAGGACGTGGTGACCGCGGTGCACGGCGCCGCGCTGCCGGACCCGGTCCAGAAGCAGCTCACGGCGGCCGTCGCCAGGGCCGGCAGGCCCGAGGCGCGGCCCGCGGACGACGCCGGTCCGGAGATCGTCCGCGAGAGCGAGTATCAGCCGCAGGCGTGCTGGTAGCGGCGCACCGGCGAAGGTGCGGCTAGCCGAGGAGCCGTAGGACCGCGTCCTCGATGTCGCCGTGGGTGGCCAGGCGTCCCGGAGTCGCGTCGATGCCGAGGCGCTACCTCGTCTCCTGGCCCGTGTTCGCCGCCCTTGCGGCGGGGACGCAGATTCAGCACCGCGAACGTGACCGCGTCCCGCGTCCACAGCGCGATCGCGAGCTCGCTGCGGGACAGGCCGCCGGGCCGGTCGCGGTAGAGGTCCAGCGTACCGATCGGCGATCCGCCCACACCGAGCGGCAGAAGCCCGGCACAGTGCCTCCGGGGCCTGCTGGGTGTCGACGCCCGGGCGGCGGCCGAGAGCGCCTCGACGACCCGCAGCCGTACCTCCGCCGCCGAGGGGTCCGCGCCGCCGGGAGGCTGTACGGAGGGGTCGGATGGCACGACCGTCACCTCCGCGTCGGCGAGCAAGGTCAGCAGACATGATCCAGCGGTGTCCCGACCCCGGTCCTCCCGACCGCATCCGGGCCGAGCGGGGTGCTGCGGCGAGCCGGGCCAGTAGCCCTTCCGGGGGACGCCGTGGGCCGGGTACCCGGCGGCGGTCCGGCCACCCGGACCGGCCCCACGCATGCGCCGGGCCGTCGGGGGAACTCCGTGACCATGGCTCTCAACCACGACGAGGTGCCCGTACTGGACGCTCTCGCCCGCTACCGGGAGGCCGGTGAGCTGGGCTTCACGCCGCCCGGGCACAAGCAGGCGCGGGGCGCGGATCCACGGGCCCGGGCGGTTCTCGGTGACGCCGTGTTCCTGGGTGACGTCCTGGCGAACGGCGGCCTGGACGACCGTCTTTCGCGCGGCCGGGTGCTGGAGCGGGCCGAGGAGCTGATGGCCGACGCCGTGCACGCGGAGCACACCTTCTTCTCGACCTGTGGCAGTTCGCTGTCCGTCAAGGCGGCCATGCTGACCGTGACACGGCCCGGGCACCGGCTGCTGGTCGGGCGGGACGCGCACAAGTCGGTGGTGGCCGGTCTGATCCTGTCCGGGGTCGAGCCGGTGTGGGTCGAACCGGAGTGGGACGCCGGCCGCCATCTCGCCCATCCCCCGTCGGCCGCGGCCTACGAGAAGGCCTTCGGCGAGCACCCGGAGGCCGACGGCGCCCTCGTCACCAGTCCGACCCCGTACGGTTCGGCGGCCGACCTGGGCGGCATCGCCGAGGTCTGCCACCGCCGGGGCCGCCCGCTGATCGTGGACGAGGCCTGGGGAGCGCATCTGCCCTTCCACGACGGCCTGCCGTCCTGGGCCATGGACGCGGGTGCCGACGTCTGCGTGACCAGCATCCACAAGATGGGCAGCGGTCTGGAGCAGGGCTCCGTCTTCCATCTGCAGGGCGATCTCGTCGACCCGGCCGAGCTCTCCTCCCGCGCCGACCTGCTCGGCACCACCAGCCCCAACGTGCTGCTGTACGCCGGGATCGACGCCTGGCGCCGGCAGATGGTCCAGCACGGGCGCGAACTCATCGACCATGCACTGCAGTTGGCGTACCGCGTACGGGCCGGGATCGAGGAGATCGACGGTTTCCACGTCAACGACGCCGACGACTTCTGCGGTCCCGGGCTTGCCGCCGAGTTCGATCCCCTGCCGGTCGTCATGGACATCGGCGACCTGGGCACCACCGGTTACGCGGCCGCCGACTGGCTGCGCGAGCGGCACCACCTGGACATGCACCTGTTCGACCACCGCCGTATCAGCGCCCAGTTCACCCACGGCGACGACGAGGACACCGCGGCCCGGCTGCTGTCCGCGCTGCGCGATCTGGCCGGGCACGCGGACGAGTTGCGGGACGCGCCGCGGGTCGACGTGCCGTCTCCGGCCGAGCTGCGGATGGCGCAGGTCACTCTGCCGCGGGACGCGTACTTCGCCGACCACGCCGACGTGCCCGTGAAGGAGGCCGAGGGCCGGATCGCCGGCGAGATGATCACGCCGTATCCCCCGGGCATCCCGGCGGTCCTGCCCGGCGAACGGCTGACCGCGCCGGTGCTGCGTTATCTGACCTCGGGTGTCCGGGCCGGCATGAACCTTCCCGACGCGGCCGACAGCGGGCTCGACACGTTCCGCGTGGTGGCGAAGGACTGACCCGGGCGCAGGTCGTGCGTGTCGATCCGGCCTGGTGGGAACCCGGCGGTCATGAACAACGACCGGGACCTCGGGGGATCGTACTGGCTCGAGACGGCGCCGCCCGGCGTCCCCGCGCCACCGCCCGCCGGGGACGTGAGCGTGGACGTCGCGGTGGTCGGCGCCGGGATCGCCGGGCTCAGTACGGCGTGGGAGCTGGCCCGGCGCGGCCGTGAGGTGGCCGTGCTGGAGGCCGACCGGATCGCCGCCGGGGTCACCGGGCACACCACGGCCAAGCTCACCGCGCAGCACACCCTTATTTACGAGCGGCTGCGGCGCAGCCGTGGGGCCGAGGGCGCCCGGCTGTACGCCGAGTCGCAGTCGGCCGCGATCGCTCGCGCCGCCGAGATCGTCGCCGACCTCGGGATCGAGTGCGAGTGGGAGGAGGCCGCGGCCTTCACCTACGCCCGCGATCCCGGGCGGACCGCGGAGCTGCGGACGGAGGCGGACGCCGCACGGGAGGCGGGGCTTACGGCCGAGTTCGTCACGGAGACGGATCTCCCGTTCCCGGTCGCCGGGGCGGTCCGGGTGGAGGGGCAGGCCCAGTTCCATCCCCGTAAATATCTGCTCGCGCTCGCGGAGGATCTGCGCCGGCGCGGCGGGACCGTCTACGAGGGCACGCGGGTCACCGGCCTCACCGAGTCCGAGCCGTGCGTGCTGTCCACGGACACCGGTGTGTCGGTGCGTGCGGGAGTGGTGGTGATCGCCACGCACTATCCCGTCTTCGACCGCGCGCTGCTCTTCACCCGTCTCTCGCCGCGCCGGGAGCTGGTCGTGGCGGGCACGATCGACGCCGACCGGGCGCCGCGCGGCATGTACATCACGCCCGAGCACTCCACCCGGTCCGTGCGCAGCGCGCCGTACGGCGACGGGAAGCGGCTGCTGATCGTCACCGGTGAGCACTTCACGCCCGGCACCGCCGACGTCGAAAAACGGTTCGACCGGCTTGCCGCCTGGGCCGACGAGCACTTCGCGGGGCTGACGCGCACCCACCGCTGGGCCACGCAGGACAACGACTCCACCGACTCCGTTCCCCTCGTCGGCGCGCTGCACCCCGGCAGCCGGCACACCTATGTGGCCACCGGCTTCGGCGGCTGGGGGCTGAGCGGCGGCATCATGGCGGGCCGGCTGATCAGCGACCTCGTCGAGGGCCGCGAGGTGGAGTGGGCGGGTCTGTACGATCCGCGCCGGGTCGGGTCCGTGCTGCGCGAGGGGACGTCGTTCCTCAAGCACCAGGCCCAGGTGGCCCGGCACTTCGTCGGTGACCGGCTGCCGGCCGTGACCCCGCCCGCGCCGGAGGACATCCAGCCGGGCGACGGTGCCGTGATCCGTCTGGGCGGGCACCGGTGCGCCGTGCACCGCGACGAGAGCGGGCAGTTGCGGGCGGTCTCCGCGCAGTGCACCCACCTGGGCTGTGTCGTCGCCTTCAACCGCGCCGAGCAGGCCTGGGAGTGCCCGTGCCACGGCTCGCGGTTCGCCCCCGACGGCCGGATCCTCCAGGGGCCCGCCGTACGGCCGCTGGAGAAGCGGGACATCCAGGCGCCGTGAGTCATCGCACCGTACGGAAGGAGTCTCGTCATGCCTGATGCGGGTGGCCGTGCGCACGACGGCCTGAACCGGGCAGCCGTGTTCGACGTGGACGGAACCCTCGTCGACACGAATCATCTGCACGTGGTGACCTGGTGGGAGGCGTTCCGCCGGGCCGGGCACGACGTGCCCACACATGCCATCCACCGGGCGGTCGGACTCGGCTCGGAGGATCTGATCGACCATCTGCTCGGCGACAAGGCGGATCTGTCCGCCGATGACGTCGAAGAGCTCAGCACCGCCCACAAGGTGCTGTACGGCCAGTACTTCGAGCGGCTGGTGCCGCTGCCCGGCGCGGGAACCCTGTTGCGCCGGCTGGCCGACGACGGCTGGACGGTGGTCCTGGCCACGTCGGCGAGCGGCGACGAACTCTCCGCGCTGCGGCGGGCGATCGACGCCGACGAGGCCATCAAGGCGACCGCCAGCGCCGATGACGTCGAGGAGGGAAAACCGGCCCCTGAGCCCGTCGAGCGGGCGCTGGAGCTGGCCGGGGTGCCGGCCGAGCGTGCCGTGTTCGTCGGCGACACCGTGTGGGACATGCGCGCGGGCAGCCGGGCCGGGGTGCGGTGCGTGGCACTGCTGTGCGGCGGCATTCCCCGCGCGGACCTCGAAGAGGCGGGCGCCGACGCCGTCTTCGCCGACCCCGCCGACCTCCTCGCCTCGCTGTCCCGGAGCCCCTTTTCGTGACCGGCGACCCCGGTCGGGCTACGTCATGGACGGTCGTTACGTGTGCTGCCTGGGGGTACCCGTGTGACACCGCCGGTTCCTCTTCCGGCCCTCCCCCAGCCGCCGATTCCCCCCTCGGAGCACCCGTGATCGACCACTCCCCTCAAGCCCTCCGACACCGGGCCGCCGTCGCGGGCACCGGCCCGGCCGTGGCGCCGTCATGACGACCGAATCCCTCGCCGCCGCGCCCCCGCTGCGTTTCTGGGCGCCTCCCGGGGTCTACGCCCCGCAGACCGACACCCGGCTGCTGCGCCGGGCGATGCTCCGGGAGGAGCTCCGCCGCGGTGCGGACGTGCTGGACCTCGGGACCGGAAGCGGTGCGCTGGCGGTGGAGGCGGCCCGGCTGGGCGGCCGGGTGACCGCCGTGGACATCTCCTGGCGGGCGCTGGCCGCGACCTGGTGCAACGCCCGGCTGAACGGGCAGTCCGTGCGGGTGCGCCACGGTGATCTGGCATCCGCCGTGCCGGGCCGCCGGTTCGACCTGGTCGTCACCAATCCGCCGTACGTGCCCGCGCCGGGCACCGCTCCGCCCCGCGGCAGCGCCCGCGCCTGGGACGCCGGGCCGGACGGGCGCCTGCTGATCGACCGGATCTGCGCGACCGCGCCCGTGGTGCTGCGGCCGACCGGGGCTCTGCTGATCGTGCACTCGCACCTGAGCGGCGTCGAGGAGACACTGGCCCGCCTCGGGGCGGGCGGGCTGCGGGCGGAGGTCGTGGACCGGGCCCGGCTGCCCTTCGGGCGTGTGCTGCGCTCCCGGCTCGCGTGGCTGCGCGAGCGCGGCCTGGCCGCCGACCGTACGACGGAGGAGCTGGTGGTGATCCATGCCGAACACACCTGAACGCCCCCGCCGCATCCGCGTCCAGCGCGACGGCCCCCTCCTCGTCGAGGGGCCGGTCGAAGTCGTGGGCGAGGACGGCGAGGTAACCGTCTCGAACCGCTTCACGGTGGCCGTGTGCACATGCCGCCGCAGCCGTCTGCTGCCCTGGTGCGACACCAGCCACCGCCGCCGTACGAAACGAGGCGACACCGCATGACAGGCCTCCGCTCCCGACGCGACACCCGGCCACCCGCCCTGCCCGAGCCGCGCGGCCCGCTCTCGGCCCTGGTGACCGGGGCCCTGCGCGGCGCGCCGCTGCGGCCCTCCCCGCCCGCCCCCGACGCCTACGGCGAGGACCTCCAGCTCGCCCTGTACGTCCTCTACGAACTGCACTACCAGGGCTTCGAGGGCGTACCGGACGACTGCGAATGGGATCCCGAACTCTTCGCCCTGCGCGCCGCGTTGGAGGACCGCTTCCTGAGCGCGCTGCGCGCGGACGTGCCGGTCAGGGCGGGCGACACCGCCGAGCGGGTGCTGGACGAACTCCAGCTCGAACCGGTCGGTGACGACGGCGGCCTCTCGCACTTCCTGCGCGCACACGGCACCCTCGGACACTTCCGTGAGTACGCGGCGTTGCGCTCGCTCTACCACCTCAAGGAGGCCGACCCGCACGCCTGGGTGATCCCCAGGCTGCGGGGACGGGCCAAGGCCGGCATGGTCGCCGTGGAGTTCGACGAGTTCGGCGCGGGCCGCGCCGACGAGATCCACGCGGAGCTGTTCGCCGACCTCATGGCCGACCTCGGTCTCGACACCTCGTACGGCCATTACCTCGACGAGGCACCCGCCGAGGCGCTGGCCGTCGTGAACCTGATGTCCCTGTTCGGCCTGCACCGCTCCCTGCGCGGCGCGCTGGTCGGGCACTTCACGGCCGTCGAGGTGACCTCGTCCCCGGCCTCCCGCCGCCTCGCCGAGGGGCTGCGCCGGGTGGGGGCGGGCCCGGCGGCCGTCCGCTTCTACACCGAGCACGTGGAAGCGGACGCGGTGCACGAACAGGTCGTACGGCACGAGGTCGTCGGCGGGCTGCTGGCCGACGAGCCCTCGCTGGACGCCGACGTGGTGTTCGGGATCCGGGCGACCGGGCACCTGGAGGACCGGCTGGCGACCCGGCTCCTGGCGGCGTGGCGGGAGGGGGCCTCCGCGTTGCGCACGGCCGCGGTCGTTCAGGGCGCTTGAGCGAACCTGCTCAGGCGGGCCGGGGGTACAGGCGCTCCGCGCCGTCGCGCTCGGTGTACATCTCCCAGTACAGCGCGGCGAGTTCGTCGGGGTCGACGACCGGGAAGCCGTCGAGGCCGAGTTCGGCCGCCTTCTCGCTGCCCTCACTGCGGGCGATCATGGCGCCGACGGAGAGGGTGCCCGCGTAGATGCCGGCCTCCGCCAGTTCGGCGTTGAGGGAGTACACGTAGTTGCGGGCGGCGGCCATGACCGGGCCCACGCCGCTGAGGTGGGCCACCGGCGTCACGGCGGTGGCGCCGGTGGTCATCAGGAAGCCGCCGTCGCCGCGCTCGGTCCACTCGGGCAGGACGGCGCGGGCCACCTCGACGGGGGTGAGCAGGAGCAGCGGGATCAGCCCTTCGAGGGTGGCCGCGTCCAGCCGGGCGGCCGGCGTGAAGCCCTGGTCGCCGCCGATGGGCCCGTACTCGACCACGTCGATCCGGCCGAAGCGCTCGCGGACGGCCGCGACCAGCGCCGGGACCTCGGCCGGCCGCTGCAGATCGGCGGGGAAACCGGCCGTCTCGATGCCTTCGGCGGTGAGTTCCTCGACCAGCGCGTCCAGGCGCTCCTTGCGGCGCGCCACCAGGGCGACACGGAAGCCTTCGCGCCCGAAACGGCGGGCCACGGCGAGCCCGAGGCCGGTACCGGCTCCGAAGACGGCGATCACTTTGGACATGGGGATGCTCCTTCACGGACACACATCTTGACCCACTGGTCAACTTACTTCGAGACCGTAACATGGAACTTGACCCGGCGGTCAAGTTGCCGTGCGGGAAAGGATGCGACCATGGGGGACGCCGTACCAGGAGCGGGAGGAACGACCGGATGCGGGCCGACGCGCAACGAAACGCGGAGAAGCTGCGGGCAGCCGCCGCCGAGCTGTTCCAGGAGCGCGGGCTGCAGGTGCCGCTGAAGGAGATCGCACGGCGGGCCGGCGTGAGCCACGGCACGCTCTACAACCTCTTCGGCACCCGCGAGGCGCTCATCGACGAGGTGGTGACCGACCTGGCGGCGGAGCGCCTGGACGCGATCGCCCAGCGGGCGCTGGCCTTCGAGGACGCCTGGGACGGGTTCGCGTACTACATCGAGAAGATCTGCGAGCTGCAGGCCACCGATCCGGCCGTGGCCGACGTGGTCGGCGGCCGGTACCCGGGCGCCGAGCGCCTGATGACGGTGTGCGGCCGCACCCTGGCCACGGTGGAGCGGATCGTCGAGCGCGCCCGCGAGGCCGGCACGCTCCGCCCCGACTTCACCAGCGCGGACCTCGTGCTCATCCTCGGCGCCAACGCGAACCTGGCCCGCGCCGCCGCCGAGTCGGCCCCGCACGTGTGGCGCCGCGCCGTCGCCTTCCAGCTCGACGGCCTGCGCACCGAGGCCGCGCGCCGACCGCTGCCGGTCGGGCCTTTGACGCCGGAACAGGTCTACGCGGTGTCGGGAAGCCTCACCAGAAAGCCGTAGCTCAGGGCTTCGCGCCCGACCCGTCGAGCAGCACGGGCACCTGGCGGGCCTCGGCGAGGCGGGCACGCAGGCGTTGGGCGTCCTGGCCGGGCGGCAGGCCGTACTCGCGGCGGTACTCGCGGTTGAACTGGGTGGCGCTGACGTAGCCGACCGCCTGGGCGACCTGGGCCGCCGTCACATCGCCGGCGAACAGGCGCCGTCGCGCCTCCTGGAGGCGCAGGTGCTTCTGGAACCTCAGCGGGCTCATGCCGGTGGCCGTCTTGAAGTGCCGGTGCAGGGTGGCCGGGCTCATGCGGGCCACCTCGGCGATCTCGTCGATGCCGAGGGGCTCGGTGTAGTGGTCGCAGATCCAGCGGGCCACCCGGCGGATCCGGGAGGCCGCCGAGTCGGCCAGCGACCACTGGCGCAGCACGGGCCCGAGCGGGCTGCGCAGCAGCCGGTAGAGGATCTCGCTCTCGACGCGCGGCGCCAGCGGGCGGATGTCCTCCGGGTTGTCGAGGAGGCCGACCCAGCGGGTGACCGCGTCGACCAGTTCCGGCGCCATGGGCGCGGTCACGGCCGCGGTGACGGCGGGTGGCGGCGGCGATCCGGCCTCGTCGAGTTCCATCTGTACGGCGGCCAGCTCCCGGCTGTCCAGGCGCATGACCGCGGCGCGGTAGGGCACCTTCTCGAAGGCTGCGGTGACCGGCAGGTCGAGGGTGATCAGCGCCATCTCGCCACGCGGGGTGACCCAGGTGCGGTCCCCCGCCGCGGTGCGCTTGGCGCCGTCGGCGATGAAGCAGATCATCGGCTCGTACCTCACCTGCATCGGCTCGATGAGCTCGTCGAGCGAGACCAGCGAGAGCCTGGGCACGGCGGTCTCGGACCACCGCCCGTCACAGTGCCGCTCGACGGCACGGGCCAGCGGGTCCAGCATCAGAGGCGCCCTTCACACAAAGCCGATTGAGAGGATTGGGCAATCCTATGCGATCGGTGCCCCATGACCTCCGGGCGCCGCGTTCCTAGCGTTGACGGCATGACACAGCACGACACGAAACTCCCGCACCGCACACTCGGCACCCAGGGTCTGGAGGTCGGCGCCATCGGTCTGGGCACCATGGGCATGACCATGGCCTACGGCGCCGGCGACGAGCAGGGCGGCGTCGCCACCATCCACCGCGCCCACGAACTCGGCGTCACCCTCTTCGACACGGCCGAGCTGTACGGCATGGGCACCGGCAGCAACGAGCAGCTGCTCGGCCGGGCCGTGAAGGGCTTCCGCGACGAGGTCACGCTCGCCACCAAGTTCGGCTTCGACCTGAGCGATCCGAGCAAGGTCGGCGCGGCCTTCGACAGCCGACCCGAGCACATCCGCGAGGTCACCGAGAACAGCCTCCGCCATCTCGGCACCGACCACATCGACGTGCTCTACCAGCACCGCGTCGACCCGGACGTCCCGATCGAGGACGTGGCCGGGACGGTCGGCGAGCTGATCGCCGAAGGCAAGGTGCGCTACTTCGGCCTCAGCGAGGCGGGCCCCGACATCATCCGCCGCGCCCACGCCGTCCACCCGGTGTCCGTCCTGCAGACCGAGTACTCGGTGTTCGAACGGGCCGTGGAGGCGGACGTCCTGCCGGTCGTACGGGAGTTGGGCATCGGCTTCGTGCCGTACTCGCCGCTCGGCCGCGGCTTCCTCACCGGCACCGTGAAGCCGGCCGCCGATTACCCCGCGGACGACATGCGCAGCTTCGACGAGCGCTGGCAGCCCGGGAACTACGAGCGGAACCTCGCCGCCATCGAGGCGCTGACCGCCCTGGCGCGGAGCAAGGGCATCGCGGTCACCCAGCTCGCCCTCGCCTGGCTGCTGGCCCAGGGCGAGGACATCGTCCCCATCCCGGGCACCCGCAGCCCGCGCCGCCTGGAGGAGAACGCCGCCGCGGCGCACGTGACCCTCACCGCTCAGGACCTGGCCCGCATCCAGGAGATCCTCCCCCACGGCGCGGCCGGCGCCCGCTACCCGGCGAGCATGATGCCCACCTGGCATTGACTCGTCACCTGACTCGCCAAGCGCCGCCTGGACGATCGACTGTGACGTCCACCGGATCGAGCCCGCCGATCCCCACCGCCTCGCGGATCCTCAGCGCAGGGAGCGGTACAGGGCCAGGTGGCGACGGGCCGCCTCGGTCCAGGTGTGGGCGGCGGCCAGCTCCCGTCCGGCCGCCCGTCCGGCCGGCTCGTCGGCGGTGAGGGCGTGGCCGAGCGCGTTGGCCAGCTGCGCGGGCGTGGCGGCGAAGCGGGCTGCCGGGCCGAAGACCTCGCGCAGGACGGGCAGGTCACGTACGACCAGGGGGACGCCCGCGGCCAGGGCCTCCATGGCGGCAAGGCCGAAGCCCTCCTTGAGCGAGGGAAAGGCGAACGCGTCGGCGGCGGCGACCAGGGCGGGCAGCTCATGGTCGGGTACCGGGCCCAACACCACTGGCTGCACGTCGAGTTCGCTCGCCCGCCGCTCCCAGCGGGCACGGTAGTCGCGATAGTCGAAGAGGGTCTCGCCGCCCGCGATCACCAGCCGTACGTCGGGGTGATCGGCGCGCAGCAGCGCGTACGCCTCCAGCAGGTCCAGGGAGCCCTTGCGGGGTTCGATGCCGCCGACGGTCAGGACGTACCGGCCCAGACGGGAGCGCCAACTCGCCCTCGCCGTCGGATCGGTGACGGCGAACCGGTCGTACGCCACCCCGTTGGCGATCACCTCCGCCGACAGGCCCCAGCCCGCCCGGAGTTCCTCCGCCACAGCCGTCGACACGCAGATGTGCGCGTACGGCTCGACGATGGCCCGCTCGTGGCAGGCCGCGAGCTCGGGAGTCGTGAAGTGGTCGATGTGGTGGACGGTGCGGACGCAGCGGCCGACGGCGTTGGCACTGATGCAGTCCTGAGCGTGGACGATGTCGTACGGGGCGGGGTCGAAGGCCTCGCGGAGGGTGGCGATGGAGCGCAGCACCCGCTCGCCCACCGTCTCACCGGCGGGCCCGTCGGCGAACGGCACGATCCGCAGCCGTACCGCCGGGGAGACCGGCCGGAAGAAGCCCGTGTCGCCGCCCCGGCCCAGCGTCCACACCGTGACGTCCTCGCCGAGCGCCGCGAGGGCCTCCGCGAGCGCGAGGGTGTGGACGACCCCGCCGCGCGGCTTGGTGGAGTAGCTGAGCAGGGCGATCTTCACGTCCGGGCCTCCCGGTAGGCGGTGGGGCGGCGTTCGTCGAGGTGGCGCAGGACGCGGCGGGCCCGGTCGGTCTCGGCGGCGACGTCGAGCTCGGCGACGGCGAGGCCCGCCTTGGACCAGGTGCGGGCGAGGACGTCGCCGCCGGGGCCGACCACCTTGGCCTGGCCGAGGAAGCGCATGCCGCCCATGGCGCCGGTCTGGTTGGAGGAGGCGAGGACGACCTGGTTCTCGGCGGCGCGGGCCTGGTCGTAGAGGTCGAAGAGCTTGGCCTGGCGGTCCTGGGCCATGCGCGGGGCCCGGTTGGTGATGGACGTGGGCCAGGCGGACAGGCAGGCGAGGATCTCGGCGCCGTCCAGGGCGAGGGAGCGGGCGGACTCCGGGAAGGTCTTGTCGTAGTCGATGAGCATGCCGAGGCGGCCGACCGGTGTGTCGAAGGCGTCGAAGCGGTCGCCGGGGGCGTAGGCGGCGACCTCGCCGGCCGGGAGGTGGACCTTGCGGTGGCGACCGAGGACGCCGTCGCCGCTGACACAGACGGCGGCGTTGAAACGCTCGTCCCCCGCGTCCTCGCAGTAGCCGACGCAGACCACCATCTCGGCGGCCAGTCGGGCCACTTGGAGGATCAGCGGGTCGTCGGGCTTGAGGGCCGGGGGCAGCGCCTCGGGGTCGGGATGGCGCAGGTCGGCGAGGTATCCGCCGAGGGCCGCGTCGGGCAGCACGAGCAGCCCGGCCCCGGCGGCACGTGCGTCGTCGATCAGTTTGGCGATGCGGGCGAGGTCGAACTCCAGGTCGCGGCCGAAGTGGGCGGCCGCGGCCGCGATCCGGATCGTGCTCATGCGCTGACTGCTCCTGCGTGTGTATAGGTCTCGGGCCGCCGGTCGCGCAGATGCCCCATCGACCGGCGTGCGGTCTCCAGAGCCTGGACGACGTCGAGTTCGGCGACGGCGATGCCTGCCGCCACTCCCGTGCCGGCGAGGATCTCGCCGCCGGGGTCGACGACCTTGGCACTGCCGACGAAGCGTAGCGACCCGAAGGTCCCCGCCTGGTTGGCCGACAGCCACACGATCTGGTTCTCCAGCGCGCGGGCCCGGTCGAAGAGGTCGAAGCGGCGCTTCCAGCGGTCCTCTTCGAGGTCGGCGGTCGCGTTGGTGCGCGCACCCGGCCACGCCGACACGCACACCCCGATCTGCGCCCCGTCCAGCGCCAGCGCCCGGGCGGATTCCGGGAACGCCTTGTCGTAGCAGATCATCATCCCGATCCGGCCGACCGGCGTGTCGAAGGCGTGGAAGCGGTCGCCGGAGGCGTAGGACGCGTCCTCGCTCAGGGGCTGGTGGACCTTGCGGTGGTTGCCGAGGACACCGTCACCGCTGACGCAGACGACGCTGTTGTAGCGGCGGCCGTCCCGATCCGCCTCGCAGTAGCCGGCGACGACGGTCATCTCCCGGGCCAGGGTGGCCAGTCGGCGGATCTCGGGGCCGTCGAGGGCGAGGGCGGGCGGGCCTTCGTCGAGTTCGGCGGAGTCGTCGAGGCTGAGCAGGTATCCGCCCAGGCACGCTTCCGGGAGAGCGAGCAGTCGTACGTCCTGTTCCCGGGCCTCCTTGACCAGCCGTTCGGCGATCGCGAAGTCCTCTTCGAGGTCGCGGCCGAATTCGGCGGCGACGGCGGCCATGCGCAGGGTGCTCATGCGGGTCCCATCCCGGTCACGGTGGAGGTGACCGCTTCGGTGATCTCTCCGTCGGGCCAGCGCAGCCCGACGCCTGCTCCTGCCGTGAGTTCGCCGCAAACGGCGCCCGTGGCGGGCCCGGCGGGCAGCGGCGGGGCGTCCGGCGCGTCGGCGGTGAGCATGGCCCAGCCGGGGAAGCAGGTCAGCCAGTCGCCGACGGTGGCTTCGGCGGCCGGTCGCGGTACGGCGGCCACGTCCAGCAGCGCCCGGCAGCCGCTCGCCTCGGCGAGCATGCCGAGGGTGCCGGCGATCCCGGCCATCGACACGTCCTTGGCCGCGGCGGGCCGGGCGGCGGCCACCGCGCCGGTCATGGCGCGCAGTTCGTCCGTACGGCGATGGGTCGTCGAGTCCCACTGACGGCCCCGGTACCCCGGTCGCCAGCCGCCGCCGAGGTCGGCCGTCAGCCGTACGGCGTGGCCCGGCCGCCCGCCACCGCCCGGCACCGGGTGCGCGGCCCGGCCGAGCGCGATCACCGACAGGGCCGCGGGGACACCGAGCTGGGTGTGCCCGCCGAGGACCGGAACGGCGTACGCCCGTGCCGCGCGGGCCAGTCCGTCCAGCACCCGGGCCGCGTGCCCGGCGTCCCTGGCGCCGAGGGCGTCGAGCAGGCCGAGCGGTGCGGCGCCCATCGCCGCGAGGTCGTTGACATTGACGAGGACGGAGCACCAGCCCGCCCATTCCGGGTCGCGTTCGACCATCGAGGGCACGATCGCGTCGCACGCGGCGATCACGTCGGTGCCGGGGACAGGGGTGCCGTCGTCGCCGACGAACCCCGCGCCGCCGAGGGCGGCCCCCGACGCGCTGCCCGGAGCCCCGCCGACCGGGTCCGGGGCGGCATCGCGGACCGCCGGTTCGAGGAGCCCGGAGAGCAGCGGGCCCAGGGCGGATTTCGTCAGGGCCGTCTGCGCCGCGATGCGGCCGATGGGCCAGCGCATCAGCATGTGCGGTGTGTTCGCCACCTCGGTCGGCCGCACGGATCGCCAGCCCAGCCGCCGGAACAGGGACTCGTTGCGCGCCTGGACGGTCGCGTCGAAGCGCAGTACGCCCTCCGCCTCCGCCCGGGCGCACGCCGCTCGCACCAGCGCCGCCCCGATGCCCCTGGGGCCACGGGCGCCCGGCGTGACGACGAGTCGGCCGCCCGCCCACCAGCCGAGGTCGGGGCCGTCGGCGACCGGCCCCAGCCGTACCCCGCCGAGGACCGTGCCGTCGGCGTCCTTGGCGACCAGCACCACCGTGCGCGGATCGTCGTCCCGGTCGTCCAGGTCGTGGCGGTGGAAGAGGCCCTGCTCGTGGACGAAGACGTTCCGGCGCAGCCGCCGGTAAGCGGCCGATTCGCCCTGCCCGGCGGCCTCTTCGACGTGGAAGGAGGTCTGGCGTGCGAGGGTGCTGCGGTCGCCCAGCAGAGCCAGGATGTCCTGCGGCCTCTCGGTCGCCGCCGGTGTCGGGGATCCGTCGAGGAGCACGCCCTCACCCGCCTGCGGTCGGCAGTACGCTGCACGCCCCGCAGGCCGCGCACCCCGCCTTCTGGTCGGCGCCGCGCATCCCGGCGGCACGCAGCCTGACGGCGACTCCTTCGGTGACGTGGCGCAGCAGCTCGGCGCTGGGTGCGGTGATTCCGTCGCGGGCGGCGAGGGTGCCGCGCATCGGCCGGAAGGGGACGACGAAGGGATACACGCCCCGGTCTATCAACGCACCTGCCCCCGCGATGAGTTCGTCGGGATCCTCGCCGAGGCCGACCAGGAGATAGGTGGAGACGCGGTTCGGCCCGAAGACCCGTACCGCTTCGTCCCACGCGGCCTCGTACTCGGCCAGCGGGACGGACGACTTCCCCGGCATCCAGCGCCGCCGCACCTCGTCGTCGAGGGACTCCACATGGATGCCGATCGCGGTCGCCCCGGCGTCGTGCAGGGCGCGGATCCAGGCGAGATCACCCGGTGGTTCGCACTGCACCTGGATCGGCAGACCGGGTACGGCCTTCAGGACGGCCCGCACGGAGCGGACCAGGCTGCGGGCGCCGCGGTCGGGGCCGGTGGTGGTGCCGGTGGTCATCACCATCTGCTTGACGCCGTCGAGTCGTACGGCCGCCTCGGCGACTTCGGCGAGCTGCGCCGGGGTCTTGGCGGCCACCGTGGCGCCGGAGCGCAGGGACTCCTCGATGGTGCAGAAGCGGCAGCGGTCGGACTCGGCGTAGCGGATGCAGGTCTGGACGACGGTGGTGGCCAGGACGTCGGCGCCGTGCAGCCGGGCGATGTGCTCGTAGGGGACGCCGTCGGCGGTCGTGAGGTCGTAGAACCTGGGACGCTGTACGGCGGTCAGGGTGAGGCCGGTGTCGTCCTCACCGAGCCAGACCCGGCCGTCGCGCACGCGGTACGGGCTCTGGGGGTTGATGGGCAGGGCCGCGTTGGCACCGCCCACGAGCACGTGGCCGTCGTCGCTGGGTCCCGCACCGTCGGGACGCCGCACGGGAGCGTCCGACGCGACCCCGCGCAGGGCGAGTTCGGCACGGGTCATGATGCGGACGTCCACGGTTGTCGATCCGGTGCCAACGCTCATGGCCGGCCCCTTACAGCTGGTACGTGGAGTTGATGATGGCGCCCTTGCGCGCGTAGTGGATCAGCGCGTCCTGGACGTCGAGGGGGTGGGTGGGGATGACGCCCTCGATGAGGTCCTCCTCGCGGGCGCCGTGCAGGGACAGGCCGAAGCGGCAGCAGTAGACCTTGCCGCCCTCGGCGATGAACGTCTTGAGCTGGTTGTTGATGTTGTGCTCGCCCGGGAAGGCGGAGTTGCCGGTGGTCGGGAAGCCGCGGGTGGCCAGGCAGTTGAGGGAGCCGGGACCGTAGAAGTAGATGGCGGTCTCGAAGCCCTTGCGCAGGGCGCGGGTCGCCTGCAGGACGGCGACGAAGGACACCGAGGACTCGTGGGCGATGCCGTGGACCAGGGTGAAGTAGGTCTCGCCGTTCTCGGCCTGGTAGTCGGGGAAGACCTTGGTGGAGCCGTAGATGCTGGAGCCCTCGGGCAGGGAGGGGTGCGGGATCTCGTCGAGGGACTTCTGCTCGACATCGCTGAGCTGGGCGGTTTCGGACATGGCTGTCTCCTTGTGGGTGCGGAAGGGGGACGGGATCGGTCAGTCGTAGAGCGTGGCGAAGGTGTCCCGGAAGACGAGGTCGCCCAGGGCGCCGCCGCCGGTCGCCGCGGCGAGCCGGGCGTACTCGCCCGCGAAGTCGCCCCACGGCTGGTCGCTGGCGAAGAGCACCCGGTCGTGGCCGATGCCGCGGTGCTCGATCTCCTGGGCCAGCCAGCGGGGAGTGAAGCCGATGGCCCAGGAGAGGTCGGTGTAGACGCGCTTGCCGGCCGTGATCCAGTCGAAGAACCGGGAGCCGGCGAGTTTGATGTGGCCGCTCATCCCACCGCCGAAGTGCACGAGGTGGACGGGCACTTGGTCGGCGTACCGGTCGACGAGGTGTCCGACCTCGTCGATGTCGGATGCGGCGCCGGGAGAGGTGTGCACGTGGACGACGAGGCCGTGCCGCGCGGCGGTGGCGAAGACACGGTCCAGCTGGGGGCGGCAGGCCGGGTCCGTGGGGCGGCCGCCGAGCAGGAAGCTCAGCTTGAGGGCCCGCACGCCCCGCTCCCCGGCCAACGCCAGTGCCTGGTCGGTGCGTCGGTCGTCCTCCGGGCGCGGCGAGACCCACAGGCCGGCGCGGATCCGGTCGTCGCTCTGCGCGGCCTCGATCGCCAGCTCGTTGAAGGAGAAGGCGATCGCCGGGTCGGGGACGCCGTAGTTGGGGATGACCAGGGCGCGTTCGGTGCCCTCCGCGTCCAGGTCGGCCAGGAGCTGCTTGACGGTGGCGCGGGCGGTGGTGTCGGGGTTGACGGGTGGACCGCCGTAGAAGGGGAAGGCGGGCAGGACACCGATGTGGCGGTGTGCGTCGAAGACCATGACGGGGTACGGCCCTTCACCCGATGGGGAGTGCGGACGTGACGGCGGTGGGAGCACCGGTCAGGGCTCCGCACACGTCGGCCATACGGCGGCCCGCGTCGATGTGGTCGGCGAGGAACTCGGCGTCCCGGCCCACCGCCTCGAACCGGCCCGAGCCCCAGGTGTGCTGCCAGGGCAGGCCCAGGAAGTACAGGCCGGGCACGCTGGAGACGCCCCGCCAGTGCATCGGGTAGCCACGCCCGTCGAAGGCCGGGATCTCGATCCAGCGGTGGTCACGGGTGAAGCCGGTCGCCCAGATGACGGAGGTGACACCGGCCGCCGCGAGGTCCAACTCGCCCGCCTGTCCGTCCGGTTCCCAGACCGGTACGTATCGCGCCTCCTCGGGTGCCTCGATGCCGCCTGCCTCGATGTGCGCGTCGATCGCGTCCTTGATGCCCTCGGCCACCGCGTCCGCGCGGTCGAGGTTCACCTTCAGGTCGTCCGCGAACTCCAGCCGCTCGTGGCCGACTTCGGTCAGACGGCCGTACAGGCGCATCCCGTCGCGGGCGAAGGCGCGCAGATCGATGTCGCGGCCTCCGTCCCGTCCGGTGACGTAGTGGTTGACCCGCAGGCGCACCGCGTCGGCGTCGTCGAACACGTCGATGCTCTTGGTGTAGTGGCCCATCTCGTCCAGCCAGGCCACGCAGTCCCGGCCGCGGTAGAAGCGGGCGACCCGGGGTGCGCTGCCGACCGCGAGGTGCACCTGCCGCCCGGCCAGGTGGAGGTCCTCGGCTATCTGGCAGCCGGACTGCCCGGTGCCCACCACGAGGACGGCACCGTCCGGGAGTTGGTCCGGGTTGCGGTACTCGGAGGAGTGGAACTGGGCGACCGCGGCGGGCAGCCGCTCGGCGGCCCTCGGGATCCTCGGCCGGTGGTAGGGGCCGGTCGCGACGACCACCTGGTCGGCGGTGAACTCCCCCGCCGTGGTGGCGACCTCGAAGACGCCGGCCGGCGAGCGGCGCAGCCGGGTCACGGACACGCCTTCCACCAGTGGGGGTCGGAAGGCGGCGACGTACTCCTCCAGGTAGCGCACGATCTCGTCGCGGACCATGAAGCCGTCCGGGTCACTGCCGGCGTAGGGGTGACCCGGCAGTCTGCACTGCCAGTTCGGCGTCACCAGGCAGAAGGAGTCCCAGCGGCGCTCCCGCCACTCGTGTCCCACCCGGTTCGCCTCGACGACCACATGACCGATGCCGCGTTCGCGCAGACCGTGACTGACCGACAGTCCCGCCTGGCCGCCGCCGATCACGGCCACGGTGTGGTGAGTCCCCGCGAGCCGCGGTGCCGAAGTCATCAGGCCCTCCGGGTCGAACCGTCGGGGCGGCGCACGTCGAAATACATTTCGGACATGACATCCTCCATGCCTGGCGCCGAGGTCTTGCACCTCGGCGCCGCGCGTGACCATCACTTCAGCCACCTTCGGTTACCGAACCAAGTCATCCGGAACAAAGCAGAGTTACGGACCCCTCACGCCGAACCGGGCGTGAGGGACACGGATTTGAATTACGCGTTGAAGCGGTACGACCCCGCCCGCGCCCGGTACACCGCATAGGCGGCGCCACCCGACGACTCGTCACGGACGTGGGTGACGCCGCTCGGCGCGCTCACCGGTTTGTCCTGTGTGGGCACCCAGATCTCGGCCTCGGTGTTGTACGGGACGGTGACCGCGAGGTCGATCCGGCCGTCCGCCCTCCGCCGCCACTCAGAGGCCACCGTGCCGCGTACGGTGTCGATCGAGGAGCTGACGTGGTCGAGGGTCGCGGGCGACAGGTCGGTGTCGTCGACGCTCTTCGGGACCTCGCTGTTGACCGCGACGGAGGGGATGTACGGCCGAACTCGCAGCGTTTCGTAGGCTGTTGAGGTCGGCTTGATGCCGGCGAGGCTCTGGTAGAACCAGCTCGCCACGTTGGAGCGGTAGTGGTGGTCGACCGAGAGCCGGTCGGTCCACTGCTCCCACAGCGAGGTCGCGCCCTTGGCGATCTGGTGGACGTAGCCGGGCACGCCGGTCTGGGTGACGGCCTTGAGCGCGATGTCCGTGTAGCCGTAGTCGCTGAGGATGTTGAACTCGTAGCGCGAGCCGTACATGTCGTTCTGGATGTGGTGGTCGGCGGCGACGATCCGGTCGGCGAGCAGCTTCGCGAGGGCCCGCTTGTTCTCGGCGACTGGCTTCGTGCCCGCGAGGTGGCGGGGGTCGTCCGGGTCGAGGTCGGAGCCCGGGACCAGGTCGAAGGCGATGGCCAGGGTGTTCTCGCTGGAGATGCTGCCCTGGGTGAAGTGGCCCAGGCCGGGGTCCCAGTAGTCGGCGATGAAGGCCTTGCGCAGGGTGCGGGCCAACTCGGCGTAGTGGGCGGCGCGTTCGGTGCGGCCGAGACGCCGTCCCACCTCGTCCATGTAGTCGCAGAAGTGGATGTAGAAGGCGAGGCTGATGACGGCGTTGCTGCCGGGGGCCTCCGCGCCGGAGTAGGCGCCCAGGGAGGCCTCGAACTTGTAGTCGTTCTCGGCGGTGAACAGGGTCTCGTAGTAGGTGAGGAGCGTGTCCTGGTGGTCGTACAGCTCGGCGTAGAGGCTGCTGTTGCCGTAGTACGTGTGCAGTTCGCGCGGGATGACGAAGAAGGCCGAGTCCCAGGCCGGTACCGCCTTCCACGCCGCGCTCCAGCCGGGCGTGTGGTCGTAGCCGTAACCGCCCTTGGCGACGGGGACGAACATGGGGAGTTGGCCGGTGGAGATCTGGGTGTCGGGGAAGTGGCGCAGATAGTTGGTGAGGACGGCGTTCACGTCCCAGGTGAGTGACTGGGACTCGGAGCTGGCCATGGCGTCGCCGGTCCAGCCGTTCTTCTCCCGGGACGGGGTGTCGGTGGGCTTCTGGACGAGGTTGTTCTGCTCGGCCCATTCCAGGTTGCTCTGGAGGCGGTTGATCAGGGCGTTGTCGGTGGTGAAGGTGCCGGTGCGGGCGAAGCCGGTCCGGGCGACGGCGACGGTCAGGACCTCGGAGTCCCTGGCGAGGTCGGGGATCCGGCCGAGGACGGCTTCGAGGTTCATGACTTCGAGGTAACGGAAGCCGAAGTGGCTGAACTGCTGTTCCCAGGTCTGCGCCGGCCGTCTGCCCAGGGTGTAGTAGTGGGTCTGGAGGTTGGCGTCGTGCTGGTAGTTCTCCTCCTCGACCGAGAGCGGGGAGGCCGTGGTGCCGTCGCCGCTCGCGATGCGGTTGCCGCCGCGGATGCGGAGGGTGAGGCCTTCCTTGTCGGGGCGGATGCCGGTGAGGGACAGCCGGACGAGGCCGGTCATGATCTGGCCGTAGTCCAGGACCCAGACGCCTGAGCCGGGTGCCGTCTCGGTGAGCGACACCGGGCGCAGGATCCGGTTCACCAGCACCGGCTCGGCCGCGTGGGCCCGTACGGCGGCGGGCTTGAAGCCCTCGGGGATCGTCGTGGCGGGCAGTACGCCGTGGTACTTCGGGGACGGGCCGGAGCAACTGCCCGGCGGGATCAGGACAGTTGCCGGGCGCCAGTCGCGTCCGGTGCGGTGGCCGGCCGACCGCCACTCCCCCAGCTCCTCGGCGCGCCGGGCGTCGTACTTCTCCCCCGAGTAGACGGAGTCGAAGACGGTCGGCCCGTCCGTGGTGAGCCAGTCCTCGTCGGTGACCAGCGTGGTCGTGGAGCCGTCGGTGCAGGTCACGACGAGCTTGGCGCGCAGACGGGGCTGGCCGGTGTACGGGGCGAGCTGCCAGTACCACTCCTGAGGGGTCGTCACTCCATACCAGCCGCGGCCGAGTTCGGCGGCGAGGACGTTCTCGCCGCCCGCGCGGAGCAGTGCGGTGACGTCGAAGGTGTCGTAGAGGACCGTACGGTCGTAGGTGCTCTGGTCGGTGAGGAGGCGGGGCACGTTGGTGCGGTCGCCGGTCGGCGGCTTGCCGTCGACGGTGAGGGGGGCGCCGTTGACGGTGAGGGGGGCGCCGTTGACGGTGAGGGTGACGTTGCCCGCGGCGCTCAGGTGGAGACGGGCCCTGGCGATACGGCGGCCGCGCGGGAGGGTGAAGGCGCGGCGCAGGAGCGGGGCCGGGGCGGCGATGGGCAGGATCGCGTTCTTGGCGGGGATGTACGGATTCTTCGGCGGGAAGGTCAGGCCGGCGAGGGTGGCGATGCCGCTCTCGAAGGGGTTGGCGCCGGTGGTGAGGTCGACGGCGAAGTCCCGGGCGCCGGTGCCGGTGACCTTGACGCCGCGGATGGTGGCGCCGGTGCCGCCGGCGAAGCCGAAGCTGCCGTGGCGGCGGATCTGGTCGCCGGTGAGGGTGCGGGTGTCGACCTCGACGCCGTTGACGGTGGTGGTGACGGTGAGGCCGTGGGCCGTGACCTGGACGGTGTGGTCGCGGGTGGCCCAGGTGTCCTTGGTGAGGCCGGTCGTGGCGGGGAGGGTGACCGTGGCGATGGGGACGGTGCGGGTGCCGGCCGTGGTGGGGTTGGTCTCGCTCTGCGGGTCGTAGTGGTTCACGCCCCAGTCGGGCTGTGAAGTGCCGTCGTCGATCCAGGTGTTGCCGGCGTAGTGGCTGGTCCTCATGACCAGCTGCATGTCGTCGCCGCTCCGGCGGAGGGTCCAGTTGAGGCCCTCGCCCCAGGTCTTGCCGATGGGTTCGGCGCGCAGGAGGAGCGAGAGGCCGGACACGGGGTCCGTGCCGCCGCGGAAGACGACGGTGGCGGTGAGGTCGTTCCAGTCGTGGTCCTGCTGTGTGCGGCCGCCGATCCACTGTGCGCCGGACCAGTCCTCGGGTCCGGTCTCCCAGCTCGACGGCTCGCTCCAGGGGCCCGGGGTGCCCTTCTCGTCCCAGGTCCGCACCCGCCAGTGGTACGCCTGCTCCGGGCTCAACGCCCGGCCTCCGTAGGCGACTTCGGTACTGTCGGAGCCCGTGACCTTGCCGCTGCGCCAGACGTCGGCACGACCGCGTCCGGTGCCGACCTGGATCTCGTACGCGGACTGCCGGGCCACCGGAGGGATCCAGCTGAAGGCCGGTGCGGTCCCGGTGTTCAAGGGGGCGACGCGGGAGTCGACCTCCAGGCGCCCCGGAGCGGAAGGGTGTCCCGCGCTCGCCGCCGCGGCGCCGGGTGCGGTGGCGAGCGGGAGCGCGGCCCCGGCTGCCGTCGCCGTCATGATGCCGAGCAGCTGTCTGCGGCTCAGCGCGTTTCCGTTGTCCTCGGCCACGGCTCAGGCCCCTTTGCTTGAATCGTTTCAATACCTTCCAGGTGGTTAGCTTATGAATGCGGGCGTCTCAGCACAATGGTTCGGACAGTGCGCTCAGGACTCCGGCGGGAAGATCCGCTCCCCGGTCTTGGCGTGCTTGATGCCGATGGCTTCGATCGGGCACGACTCGGCGACCTCCAGCACGGTCTCGGAGGCGGGCAGCGTCTCGGACCTCGCGCGGCCCTGTCCGCTCTCGTCGAGTTCGAACTCCTCGGGTGCGGAGGCCGCGCACAGGCCGGTGCGGACGCACACGCGTTTGTCGACGGTGACCGTCCAGTGGTCCGTCATCGCCGGGCTCCTTCGATGATGAGCGGCAGGGTCTTCCAGCCGCGGACGGTCGAGGTCTGCGCCAGCTCCGCGTGGTCCCAGTCGACGTCCCAGCCGGGGAAGCGGGCGAGGATCTCCTCCGCGGCGACGCGGCCCTCCAGGCGGGCCAGGGCCGCGCCCAGGCAGTAGTGGGCGCCGACGCCGAAGCTCATGTGCTGGGTGATCCGGTGGATGTCGAAGGTGTCCGGGTCGGGGAAGCGGCGCGGGTCGCGGTTGGCGGCTGCCTGGATGAACAGGATGGCGCTTCCCGCCGGGACCGTACGGTCGTACAGCCGGACGTCCTCGGTGACGTACCGTGCGGTGAACGGGCCGGTCGGTTCGAAGCGGAGGATCTCCTCGACGGCGTTCGGGATGAGGGTCGGGTCGGCCGCCAACTCCCGTCGTGCGTCGGGGAATCGGGCCATCAGCGCGCCGAACCAGCCGATCAGGCGGCCGGTGGTCTCGTTGCCGGCGCCGGCGACCACCGTGCAGTAGGTGAGGACCTCGTCGTCGGTGAGCGTGCGGGTGACGCCGTTCTCGTCCTCGAACTCGGCGGTCATCAGGTCGGTCATGAGGTCGTCCGAGGGGTGCTGCTTGCGCCACTCGATGTAGGCCTTGAAGGCGTCCGTGCTGAGGATGTTCTCGTGGTCGATCTTGCCGCCGTCCCGGGTACCCAGGGTGTCGTCGGTGTAGTCGCGGATGGCGGGCTGGTCGGCCTCCGGGATGCCGAGCAGCATCCCGATCACGCGCATCGGCATCTCGGCGCCGACGGCCTCGACGAGGTCGAAGCGCTCGGCGCCGGTGACCGGTTCGAGGGCGCGCCTGCAGTAGGCCCGTACGCGCGGTTCGAGGGTGGCGATCCGGCGGGGCGTGAAGACGCGGGCGAGCAGGCGGCGGTGGATGTCATGGACCGGCGGGTCCTCGAAGATGAGGGTGCCGGGCGGGAGTTCGAGGTCCGCCTGGATGATCTCCAGGATGTCTCCGCGGGCGGAGGAGTAGGTCTGCCAGTCGGCGAGGCCGCGCTGGACGTCGGCGTGCCGGCTGACGGCGTAGAAGTCGTGTTGCTCGTTGTGGTAGAGCGGGGCCTCCTCGCGCAGGCGTGCGTACAGGGGGTAGGGGTCGCGGGCGAGGTCGGGGTCGTAGGGGTCCCAGTAGAGGGTGTCGGTGGCGGTCACGGGCACAACTCCTCTGCTGTGCGGCTCACTTGAGGAGGGCGCCGGCGTCGATCGGGAGGGTGACGCCGGTGATGAACCGGGACTCGTCGGAGGCGAGGAAGAGGACGGCGTTGCTGATGTCGAGCGGCTCGACCCAGGGGGTGGGGAGCATGTGCATGCCCTGCGAGACCGCCGCGAAGTCGTCGACGGTGGGGTTCTCCAGGTCGGGGCGGAACATGCGGTAGGTGCCCTCGTGCATCACCATCGGTGTGTTGACCTGGGTGGGGTGCAGGGAGTTGACGCGGATGCCGTGCGGCCCCAACTCCGTTGCCAGCGTGCGCATCAGGCCGACGACACCGTGTTTGGCGGCGATGTAGTGGCCGATGTTCGGGTAGGCCTTCAGGCCGCCGACCGAGCTGGTCAGGACGACCGCGCCGCCCCGGCCCCCGGCGACGATGTGCGGGGTGGAGACCTTGGTGGACAGCCAGACGCCGGTGAGGTTGACGTCGATCATGTCGCGCCAGGTCTTCTCCCCCATGGCGTCGAGCGTGGCGCCGTCGCTGCCGAGGCCGGCGTTGGCCACCACGATGTCAAGACGCCCGAACTCGGCGACGCCGTCGTCCACCGCGGCCTTGAGCGCGTCGTGGTCGCGGACGTCGGCCTGCACGGCGTGGATCCGCCGGCCCAGTTTCTGCACCTGGTTGACGGTCTCCTCCAGGTCCTCCGGTGTGGACATCGGGAAGACGACGCCGTCGAGCTGCTTGCACACGTCGATCGCGATGATGTCGGCGCCTTCCTCGGCCAGCCGTACGGCGTGGCTGCGGCCCTGGCCGCGGGCGGCACCGGTGATGAAGGCGACCTTGCCTTCGACTCGTCCGGGCATGACTGACCTCTCTTCGTGGGTGGGTTGAGGGGCGTTGGGGTGACGGTGGTGGGTCACCGTGCGGTGCGTCGGAGGCTGCGCAGGACCAGCGCGAGCAGGAGCAGCGCGGCGAGTGCGGTGGCGATCGGGGGCAGCCGCTTGAGGGCTCCGGTCGCCTCGACGAGGTCGATGGGGTCGGCGGTGGGCGGTCGTACGACGGTGGGCTCGTCCGACGCCATGTCCGGTGCCGTGGCCGCGAGTTCGGCGGCGAGGTTCTCGGCGAACCGCCCGATGAGCGTGCCCGCCACCTCGGCGAGCGTGCCGCGGCCGAACTGGGCGGGCTTGCCGGTGACGGCGAGATCGGTCTCCACGAGCACGTCGGTGGCGCCGCCGCCGGAGTCGACGAGACGACAGGTCACGGTCGCTTTGGCGGTCCCGTTGCCGCGCGTCTCCCGGCCGGTCGCGTTCAACACCACTGTCTTCGCCGCCTCGTTGAGCGACACGAAGGTGACGGTTCCGCTGTAGGTGAGGCCGATGGGCCCGAGCTTCACCTTGATCCGGCCCCGGAAGCTGTCGCCGTCCCGGCCGGTGAGCGTCGCCCCGGGCACGCACGGGGTGATGCGCTCGATGTCGAGGAGCACCCGCCATGCCTCCCCCACCGCCACCGGAATGGTCAGCGTGCTCTGCAGTCTCATGCGCGGTCCTCGCTGTCGGCGGCGGCCCGGACCGCGTTGACGATGCCCTGGTAGCCGGTGCAGCGGCACAGGTTCCCGGACAGGGCCTCGCGGATCTCCTCGCCGGTCGGCTTGGGGTTCTCGGCGAGGAACGCGGTCACGGAGATGACGAACCCCGGCGTGCAGAAGCCGCACTGCAGTCCGTGGTGCTCACGGAACGCGGCCTGTACGACGGACAGTTGACCGTCGGCCGACGCGATCCCCTCGACGGTCGTCACCTCGCTCCCGTCGGCCTGCACGGCGAACACCAGGCAGGCGCGCACCGCCTCACCGTTCAGCAGCACCGTGCAGGCCCCGCAGACGCCGTGCTCGCAGCCCAAGTGGGTGCCGGTCAGGCCGCAGTTGACGCGCAGGAAGTCGGCGAGGGTGAGGCGGGGTGGCACGGTGTCCCGGCGCACGGTCCCGTTGACCCGTACCCGGACATCGACGTCAGCCATGGACTGCCTCTCGTACGGCGCGCCGCCAGGCCCGGGCCACCATGGCCGCGCCGACGCGCCGGCGGTATGCGGCCGACCCGTGCAGGTCGGAGGGGATCGAGTCGAGGTCGGCGACGGCGAGGCTCCCGATGCCGTCGGCCTTGTCCAAGTCGGGCTCGGTGCCGATGAGTTCCGCCTCCGCCGTGCGGGCCCTGCGCGGGGCCGGGCCGAGTCCGAACAGGGCTATGGCACACCGGTCGATCCGCCCGGCGGCATCGAGGCCGACGGCGACCGTGGCGCCGGCGAGCGCGAAGTCGCCGCTGCGGCGGGCGAATTCCTCGACGGCGAACCCGCAGGGCGGCCACCAGACGGGGAAGACGGCGCCCGTGAGGAGTTCGTCCTCGGCCAGGGCCGTGGTCCAGGTCCCGGTGAAGAAGCGCCCGGCCGGGATCGTACGGCGCCCCCGCACCGACAGCGCTTCGAGCTCTGCGTCGAGGGTCAGTGCCACCGCCGGGTACTCGGCCGCGGCGTCGGCGTGGGCGAGGGAGCCGCCGAGGGTGCCGCGGTTGCGGATCTGGAAGTGGCCGATGAGCGGGGTCGCACGGGCGAGGAGAGGTGTCAACCGCCGTAATTCTTCCGAGCGTTGGATGGCGGCCTGGGTGGTCGTGGCGCCGATGCGCACCGAGGTGTCGCGGGGTTCGATGCCCCGCAGCGCTTCCACGCGGCGCAGATCGATGAGATGCCCGAACGACGCGAGCCGCAGGGCCAGCATCGGAACCAGGCTCTGCCCGCCCGCGATGACCTTCGCCTCCTCGCCCAGCTCGGCGAGGAGCGCGACGGTCTCCTCGGCGCTGTCCGGCGCGTGGTAGTCGAACGCGGCCGGTTTCATGCGCTCCTCCTGCGGGCCTGCTCGACGAGGTCGACGATCGACGCGGGTGTCAGCGGCAGCCTGCTGATGCGCACGCCGAGCGGTGCGAGGGCGTCGGCGACGGCGTTCACCACGGCGGGCGCGGAGCCGATCGCGCCGCCCTCGCCCACGCCTTTGTGGCCGCCGGGTCCGGGGCTCGGTGTCTCGATGTGCCCGAGTTCGATGGTCGGTACCTCGGTGGCCGTGGGCAGGAGGTAGTCCATGAAGGTGGTCGCGAGGGGGTTGCCGTCCTCGTCGTGGGCGAGGTGCTCGTACAGTGCGCCGCCGATGCCCTGGACCGTGCCGCCGTGGATCTGCCCCTCCACCACACTGGGGTTGATCATCGGCCCGCAGTCCTCGCTGACGATGTACCGCAGCAGCTTCACGGCGCCGGTGGCCAGGTCGACCTCGCAGGTGCAGACGTGGGTGGCGTTGGCCCAGATCATGAAGTGCGGGGTGCGGTAGCGTCCGGTGGCCTCCAGGCCGGCCGGGACGCCAGGTGGCAGGGCGTGGGGCTGGAAGTAGGCGAGGTCGGCGATCTCGGCGAAGGTGAGGCCCGTCGAAGGGTCCCCCTTCACGGCTGCCCGGCCGCCGGTCAACTCCAGGTCTCCGACGGCGACTTCGAGGCGGTGTGCGGCGATGGCGAGGATGCGCTCGCGTAGTCCGGAGGCGGTCTCGGCGATGGCGCCGGCGGTCATCGGACCCGAGCGGCTGCCGCCTGTTCCGGCGCCGTACGGAGTGAGGGCGGTGTCACCCTGGATGGTGGCGACGTCCTCGACGGCCGCCCCGAGCGCGTCCGCGGTGAGCTGGACGACCGTCGTCTCCAGGCTGTTCCCGCAGGATCCGCCGGCCATCTAGACGTTCACCTTGCCGGACGGCTCGATACGGATGGTGGCGCCCTCGGTGCCGTGGAACGGCGTCGCGCCCGCGGTCGGTTCGACATACGTACAGGTGCCGACGCCGAGGTGACGGCCCTGCGCGCGGGCCTGTTCCTGTTCGCGCCGGAAGGCCGGGTGGTCGAGGATCTCCAGGGCCTGCTCGAAGGTCTCGTACGGGGTGATGTCGTCGTAGGGCATGCCGTTGAAGTTCGCCGTGGGCAGGTCCTCACGGCGCAGCATGTTGCGGCGCCTCAACTCGACCGGATCCAGCCCGAGTTCACGGGCGGCGGTGTCGAGGAGGACCTCGCGGGCCATCGACTCGAACTGCCAGGGGCCGCGATACGCGACCCGGCCGCTGGTGTTGGAGAAGACGAAGCGGGAGCGGAAGGTGCCCTCGGGGATGCGGTACGGGCCGGGGAAGAGCATGCCGACGGCGATGCCGCTCTGCACCGGGGACGGGGTCGGATAGGCGCCGGCGTCCTGGACGTGGTCGAGGGTGGCGGCCAGGATGCGGCCGTCGCCGTCGAGGGCCATGCGGGCCTCACCATGCTCGTGGCGGGCCTGTCCGGCGGCGAGGAGGTGTTCCTGCCGGTCCTCGATCCACTTGAGGGCGGCGGGCAGCTTCACGGCGGCCAGCATCACGCACATGTCCTCACGCTGCGGCAGCACCTTCTGCCCGAAGCCGCCGCCGGTGTCCCGCATGACGACCCGCACCCGGTGCTCGTCGACGCCCAGCAGCCGGGAGCAGAAGGAGCGGACCTCGTGCGGGGACTGGGTCGCCGCCCAGATCGTCATCTCCCCCGCGGGCGCCGACCATTCGGCGACGATGCCGCGGGTCTCCATTGGGACCGGGCCGTAGGCCTGCTGGTGGACGGTCACGCTCACGACGTGCGGGGCGCTGTCGAAGACGGGCGCGAGATCCTCCATGGGGCGCCCGGCGAGTTCGCCCACCAGGTTGCCGGGGTGGGTCGCGTGCACCGACTCGGTGGACTCCAGCGCGGTGGCGTAGTCGACGACCGGAGGCAGCTCCTCGTAGTCGACGACGACCGACTCGGCCGCGTCCTCGGCCACATAGCGGTCCACGGCCACGACCATCGCGACCGGGTCGCCGACGAACCTCACCTCGTCCTCGGCGAGCGGCGGGCGCGGTGTGTCGGGGTGGTCGCGCCCGTTCAGCGTGTACCACTGCTCGCGCACACCGGGGTTGAGGTCGGCGGCCGTGAACACGGCGTGCACGCCGTCGAGTTGGAGCGCGTCCGAGACGTCGATCCCGGCGATGCGGGCCCGGGCGAGCGGGCTGCGGACGAAGCAGGCGTGGAGCATGCCGGGGCGGACGATGTCGTCGACGTAGGTGCCGGTGCCGGTCAGCAGCCGCGGGTCCTCGACGCGCGGAATGCGGGTGCCCGTATAGCGAGCCATGCGACTGGCCCTCCGTCCATGCTGAACGAGTGTTTAACACGAGCGCTGAACAAGTGTTTAACATCGGTGGGTGGAACCGTCAAGGAGATCGGCGCGTGGAACCGTCAAGGAGAATGAGCCGCATGACCGCACCCCGCCGCATGGGCACCGAGAACTCGAAGACCCGCCAGGTGCTGCTCGACGTCACCGAGCGCCTGATGCTCAAGGAGGGGTACGCGGCGGTGGGCATCCGCCGGGTCGCGCGCGAGGCCGAGGTGGCGCCGGCGCTGGTGCTGTACTACTTCCGCACGCTCGACGACCTGTTCCTGGCCGTGCTGCGGCGGCGCGGCGACGAGGAGTTGGAGCGGCAGATCCGCCTCCTCGACGGGCCGCGGCCGCTGCGCGCGCTGTGGCAGCTCAACAGCCATCCGGGCAACGCGCTGACCACGGAGTTCACCGCGCTCGCCAACCACCGCAAGGCGATCCGCGCCGAGTTGGCCGAGCGCGCCGAGCGCTACCGCGAGGCCCAGCTGGAGGCGCTCACCCGCCGCCTCACGGAGACCGGCGTGGAGCTGCCGCCCGAACTCTCCCCCGCGGTGCTGCTCATGCTGACGAACGCGCTCGGGCGGATCATCATGATGGAGAACACGATGGGCATGACCGCACGGCACGCGGAAGCCCTCGCGTTCGTGGAGCAGATGCTCCAGCGGTACGAGGGTGCCTCCGCGGACGGCTGAGGGCTGATCGGCGTACCGGACCGGGAGGGTGGTTGCACTGTGGGGCAGACCAAAGGCCGGGCCAAAGCGCGCGGGCCGTACGCCGGGACGCCGGCGCGCAGGGCGGAGATCGTACGGGCGGCCCGTGACAGCTTCGCCGAGAAGGGCTACGCCAAGGCCTCCCTGCGGGACATCGCCGAACGGGCCGGGATCACCCATGCCGGCCTTCTCCACCACTTCCGCGACAAGGACGAGTTGCTGACCGAGGTGCTCGCCCAGCGCGACGCGGAGGAGTGGCAGCAGGGTCTGGCCCAGGTCGGCGGCTTCGACCAACTGGCGCCGTATCTCGGCGGGTTGCTCCGGCACCACCAGAAGGCGCCGGAGCTGATGCGGCTGTGGATCGAGCTCGCCGTGGGGGCGTCACGGCCCGGGCACCCGGCCCACGTCTACTTCGTCGAGCGCTATGAGCGCAGTCGCGCCCAGTTCTCGGACGGTTTCCCGGACGAGGCGGCCCGCGGCAGACTGCGCGAGGGCATCAGCCCCGAGAACGCCGCGATCCTGTTCCATGCCGTACTGAACGGGCTCCAGTTGCAGTGGGTCCTCGACCAGGACCTCGACATCGTCGGCCCGGTCAAGGACTTCGTGCGGCTGCTGTTCGTCGAGAGCGAGGGCGAGGGCGACGAGTAGTCGGCCGCCGCTCCGCCGCCGGCGAGCGCGATGCCGCCGAGCGCGGCCAGCGGGACGAGGACCGGTGCGATGTCGGTCGCGGCCGGGAGGATCAGGCCGAACCCCACCGCCGCGTCCAGCACGCCCAGCGTCTTCACTGATGCGTCGGAGAACTGGGACACCCAGCCGAAGGTTTCGGCGAGCTCGGTCCGCTCTCGCAGGACCTTCATGGCACCGACTGCTGGGCCGCTTGTCCAAATTTGAACAGGTCGTCACATTTACTAACAATTGATTGAACAGTCCAGACTGATAAACCTAATGTTAGTACCCATGAGAGCGGATACGAGCGACAGCACACGGCTCGCCTCCGAGTTGCGGCTCGCGGTGGGGCGTATGACGCGGCGGCTGCGGCAGGCCCACGCCGTGGGGGACGTATCGCTGTCGGGTGTGTCCGTGCTGGCCCGGCTGGCCGCCGACGGGCCCGACTCGCCGACCTCGCTCGCCGAGATGGAGCGCGTGCGTCCGCAGGCGATGGCGAGCACCCTCGCGGTGCTCGAACAGCGCGGGCTGGTCCGTCGTACCCCTGACGCGGCAGACGGGCGGCGGAGCATCGTGGAGGTCACCGAGCAGGGGCGGGCCATGCTGGCCGAGCGGCGCTCCGAGTCGGTGCAGCGGCTGGCCGCGGTCCTCGACGAGTTCACCGACCGGGAGCGCGCCACGCTCGCGGCGGCTCTGCCGCTCCTCGACCGGATGGCGGAGCGGCTGTGAAGGCGCGCTCCGAGCCCGGGCCCGGCTACAAGTGGGTCGCGCTGTCGAACACCACGCTCGGCGTGCTGATAGCCACGATGGACGCCTCCATCGTGATCATCTCGCTGCCCGCCATCTTCCGCGGTATCGGCCTCGACCCGCTCGCGCCCGGCAACATCGGCTATCTGCTGTGGATGATCCTGGGCTATCTGCTGGTCTCGGCCGTGCTCGTGGTCGTGCTCGGCCGGCTCGGCGACATGTTCGGCCGGGTACGGATCTACAACCTCGGCTTCCTGATCTTCGCGGGTGCGTCCGTCGCGCTCTCCCTCGACCCGTTCCACGCGGGGGCGGGCGCCCTGTGGCTGATCCTGTGGCGCATAGTCCAGGCCTTCGGCGGGTCCATGCTCACCGCCAACTCGGCGGCCATCCTCACCGACGCGTTCCCGGCCCGGCAGCGCGGCATGGCGCTGGGCATCAACCAGATCACCGCGCTCGCCGGACAGTTCCTCGGCCTCCTCGCGGGCGGATTCCTCGCGGCGGTCGACTGGCGCGCCGTGTTCTGGGTGAGCGTCCCGATCAGCGTCACCGGGACGATCTGGTCGTACGTCAGTCTCCGGGAGACCGCGACGGGCCGCCCCGGCCGCGTCGACTGGCTCGGCAACGTCACCTTCGCGTCGGGCGCCGGCATCCTCCTGGCCGCGATCACCTACGGCATCCAGCCCTACGGCGACAGCGCCACCGGCTGGGGAAACCCGTGGGTGCTCACCGGCCTGTCCGGGGGCGTCGTACTGCTACTGCTCTTCTGCTACGTCGAGAAGCGCATCGCCGAACCCATGTTCAACCTGGCCCTGTTCAAGGTCCGGGCGTTCGCCGCGGGCAATCTGGCGGCCCTGCTGACGGCGGTCGCGCGCGGCGGGCTCCAGTTCATGCTCATCATCTGGCTGCAGGGCATCTGGCTGCCCCTGCACGGCTACGACTTCGAGGACACGCCGCTGTGGGCGGGCATCTTCATGCTCCCGCTCACCCTCGGCTTCCTCCTCGCCGGTCCGCTGTCCGGCTACCTGTCCGACCGCTTCGGCGCGCGCCTGTTCTCCACGCTCGGCCTGGCCCTCGTCGCCTGCTCGTTCCTCGGACTGCTCGCCCTGCCGGTCGACTTCGACTACGGCACGTTCGCGGCGCTGCTGCTGCTCAACGGCCTGGGCCAGGGCATGTTCTCCTCACCCAACACGTCCTCGATCATGGGCAGCGTGCCGCCGGAGTACCGGGGAGTCGCCTCGGGCATGCGGTCCACGTTCCAGAACTCCGGTACGGCACTGTCCATCGGCGTGTTCTTCTCCCTGATGGTCTCCGGACTCGCCTCCTCGCTGCCGGGGACACTCAGCCACGGACTCCAGGCGCACGGCGTACCGGCAGCGGCGGCCGAGCACGCCGCGTCGCTGCCGCCGGTCAGCACCCTGTTCGCGACGTTCCTCGGCAACAACCCGATCGAGCACCTGCTCACCTCCCAGGGCGCCCTCGACCACGTCTCCGAGTCCCAGCGCGCCGCCCTGACCGGCCACACCTTCTTCCCGCAACTGGTCTCCGGCCCGTTCCACCACGGCCTGACCATCGTCTTCAGCGTGGCCACCGGCATGGCCGTGATCTCCGCCGTCGCCTCCGCCCTGCGCGGCGGCCACCGAGCGGTGCACGAAGGCGCGGGTCAGCGGCGAACGTCCGCGGCGACCGACGCTCACGGCGCGTCGGAGTCCTCGCACAACACGCCGTCGTAGGAGCCGACTTGGCGCAGCCAGTCCGCCACGACGGCCAGGTCGGTGCCGGTGAGACCGGTGCCGGAATCGACGCCCAGGAGGAGCGCCTGCCCTGCGTGGTGCGACGCCACCCACGCACGGTCGACGTCGGTGATCGCGTCGTCGACCCACACGAACGTGCGCCCCGCCGCGGCCTCGACGAGCGCCCGCGTCTTCCAGTTCAACTCGCCCACCGCGTCCGTCATCGGCGCCTCGGGCAGCTCCGCCACGGGCAGGCCGGGCAGCCCGAGCAGCGGCCCGATCACCGCGTTGGCCCGGTGCATCCACGCGGTCGCCCACACCAGCGCGCAGGGCAGCGCGAGCAGACGCGGGCCGTGGCCGGCATCGATCTTCGCCAGCTGGGGATTGGTCACCTGCTCCCAGTCGCCCCAGCCTTCGAGTGTGGTGGGGAGCCGCGCCCCGGCCAGCGGCAGAAGCGTTCCGTCGACGTCCAGGAAGAGCAGCGGGGGCTCGGCGGGACCGGTCATGCCCGCACGCTATCTGCCCACCGCGGGCCGGACTTGTGCAACCGCCGAACGCCCCTTGATCGTCCCTGATGCGTGAGCTTCCTCCTCAGTCTGTTGTTCGTCGTGATAGCCGTGGTGTCCGGGGTGGCATTCCTCGGCGCGGGCCTCGCCGCCTTGGGGCGCGGTGGCCTCGCGCCGTCATTGCGCGGTCTCGCGTACGTCGTCGCGGCGGGCGCGGCCGCGGTGTACGCGTGGGGCATGCTCGTCGTCGCGGGCGCGGTACTGACGGCGGAGGACGGCGGAACGGACTCGTCCCCGATCATCCCGTGCCGCACGGGCGTCACCGCCTCCGACTACCGGATCGACGACTACCGCGTCTGGTACGTGCCGGTCCGCTTCGTCTGCCACCGCAACGACGGTTCGACGTACGACCGTGAAGTCCCCGGCTATGTGAACCCGACGCTCGCGGCTCTCGCGGCCACCGGCGTGGGCCTGGGGGTCTCCGCCCGGTTCGTGGACGAGCGCGCACGGAAGCCCTGAGTGCGCCGGCCGTCGCCCTCTCCGTCCTCCTCCTCGCGGACCGGCGGAGCAGCTGAGCGGCGTCAGCTCTTGCGCTGGCGCAGGGCGATCCGGTTGCCGTCCGGGTCCACCGCCTCGATGCGGATGCCGTACCCGTAGTCCTCCGGTTCGGGCTGGTCGAAGGTGACTCCGCGGCCGCGCAGCAGCTCGAAGTCCTTCCTCAGGTCGTCCGACTCCAGGAAGACCGGACCGGGCGCGAGGCCCGACTCCGGCTCGGCCGGCACTCCCGCGGACGGCGCGTGGGACCACAGGAGGAGCTCGACCGGGCTGCCGGGGACACCCACGGTGAGGAAACGCTGCTGGAGGCCGGGCGCGTCGACCCGCTTCTCCAGGCCCAGTTGCTCCGTGTAGAAGCTCAGCGCCCGGTCCTGGTCGGTGACGTAGATCGTGACGTACATGATGTTGTTCAGCATCGGATGGTCCTTTCGTTCGGTCCGACGCCTCGCTGACGGATGCCGTCGCGGGTTTGTGACGGCGGCCCCAAATCGCTCTGTCCGCGGGCCACTTGAAAATGCCTGTGATCTTCGGCGACCCCCGTCGTACGCTGACGCCCGCTGTCTGCCGAGGGAGGACACATGGGGATCCGCAGCCTGACCCGTACCGAAGCCGAGCACAGGGCTTCGCTGTTGAGCGTCGAGCGGTACGACGTCGACATCGACCTCACCGCGCTGCCCGACGGCCCGGAGGTGCGGTGCGTGTCCACCGTGACCTTCACCTGCCACGAACCCGGCGCGGAGACCTTCGTCGACTGCGCGGCCGAGGTGCGCAGTGCCACGCTGAACGGCACGCCCCTCTCCCCCGCCGCCGACGGCCGGATCGCGCTGCCCGCGCTCGCCGGACAGAACGTGCTGCGCGTGGAGAGCGTCCAGGCCGACACGGCCACCGGCGAGGGCGTGCACCGGGCGGTCGACCCCGCGGACGGCGAGGTCTACCTGTGGATGTCCTTCGAACCGGACGAGGCCCGCTTCGTCTGGGCCTGCTTCGACCAACCCGACCTCAAGGCCCCGCACGCCTTCACCGTCACGGCCCCGGCCGCCTGGACCGTCACGAGCAACTCCGGCGACCCGCGCGTCGAGGACCTGGGTACGGCGCGCCGCTGGGCCTTCCCGGACACGCCGCCGCTGTCCTCGTACAACACCGTCGTCAACGCGGGCCCCTTCCACGAGATCCGCCGTGAGGTCGACGGGCACGATCTCGGTCTCTACTCCCGCCGCTCGCTCGCCGAGGTCCTCGAACGCGACGCCGACGAGATGTTCACCCTCACCGGCCAGGGTCTCGCGTTCTACGCCGAGGTCTTCGCGATGCCGTTCCCGCAGCGGAAGTACGACCAGGTGTTCGTGCCCGAGTTCGGTGGCGCGATGGAGAACTACGGCTGTGTGACCTGGTCCGACTCCTTCCTGCGGCGGGCCGTGCCGACGCCCGCGGAGAGCCAGCTGCTGGCCAAGGTGCTGCTGCACGAGATGGCGCACATGTGGTTCGGCAACATCGTCACCATGCGCTGGTGGGACGACCTGTGGCTGAACGAGGCGTTCGCCGAGTTCGCGTGCCACTGGGCCGCCGAGCGCGCCACCCGGTACACCGACGCGTGGGCCGGTCATCTCGCGGACGGCAAACTCCGCGCGTACCTGTCCGACCAGGGCCCCGCCTCGCACCCGATCCACCAGCCCATCCACGACGTCGCCCAGGCCGCGTCGATCTTCGACAGCATCACCTACCCCAAGGGCGCCTCCGTCCTGCAGCAGCTGATGACGTACGTCGGCGAGGAGCGCTTCCGCGCCGGTATGGCGGCCTACTTCGCCCGTCACGCCTGGGGCAACACCACGCTCCAGGACCTGATCGACGCCCTCTCCGAGGCCGGCGGGCGCGATCTGGCCGGCTGGCGCAAGGCCTGGCTGGAGACGGCGGGCACGGACCGCTTCTCGCTGGAGCGCGACGGCGAGTCGGTCACGCTGGTCGCAGCCGACAGCGCCCGTCCGCAGGTGCTCGCGGTGGGCGCGTACGCCAGGAAGGGCGAGGCGTACGAACGTACCGCGCTGGTACGGGTCGAGGTGACGCAGCCGCGCACCGAGGTCACCGGACTCCCGCCCGCCGCGGGCATCCTGCTGATCAACGACGAGGACCTGACCTTCGCCACGACCCGCCCGGACCCCGCCACCCGGGACCTCCTGTTCCGTACTGCGGCCCACCTGCCCACGGCGATCTCGCGGGGCCTGGCCGTCGGCACCGTGTGGGACATGCTCACGACCGGCGAGGCCACAGCGGCCGAGGCCGGCCGGTGCATCACCGCGGTGCTGGCGGCCGAGACCTCCGACGCCGTGATCGAGCCCTACCTCACGCTCGCCGCGAACATCGCCGACCTGTGGGCGCCGCCCGCCGTACGCGCCGAGTTGACGCAGGCCGTGGCGGCGACGTGCCGGAGCCTCGCGGCGGATCCCGGACGCCGGCAGGTCGCGCTGCGCGGGCTGGCCCGCACCGCAACGGACGCGGACGACCTGGCCTGGCTGCGGGAACAGGCCGGCGACGACGTGGACCTGCTGTGGCGCGCCCTGGTCCGGGAGGCGGAGCTCGGCGGGGACGTGGCGTCCGAGACCGAGCGGCTGCTCGAACGCGACCCGGACCCCGACGCCTGGGTCCGCGCGCTCACCGTCCGCGCCGCGCTGCCCGACGCCGCCGCGAAGGCGGAGGTCTGGCAGCTGCTGGCGGTCGACCGCAAGGTCCCGGTCAGCTCGATCCGGGAGGTGGCGGAGGCCTTCTGGCGGCCGGGGCAGGACGCCCTGCTGGCCCCGTACGCCCACCGCTACCTGGACTCGATCCCCGGACTGCACCAGGGCGGGATGATCCCGGCGATGGGCTTCACACGCCAGCTCTTCCCGCCGCACGCCATCGACGAGGCGTACATCGAGAAGGCTCGGCAGGCGTCCGAGGAGGCGGCACCGGTGGTCCGCAAGACGCTCCTGGAACGCTCGGACGCGATCAGCCGGATGCTGCGGTCCCGCTCGGCGTGACGTGAATCGGTGGTTGGCATCAGGCAACGTTCGTGACGTGCACTGATGCCAACCGCACGTCGCGGGCAGCAAAGGGGCACTCATCGGTCACGGTACGGGCAGCGGTTCCGCGTGCCACCAGCCCCGCTACGGCCTCATCCTGGGCGTCCGCTCCCACAAAAACGGGCACATTCGGTCACGAACCGCTCCACGGCGAGCCTGGCTAGTAGTGGCGTTTCCCTTGTAGAAATTTGGCCACCGAAGCCCGAACGGGCCGGGCTCCGGGAAATCAGCCGGCGCGGGCATCACGCGCAGAGCCGTGAAACGGAGGTGTCGCCGTGGACGCCGATGAACGAAGACGCGGAATTCTGGAGACGGCACGCCGTCATGGATCCGTGGACGTCGGGCTTCTCGCCGACGACCTCGGGGTCTCCAAGGAGACCGTGCGACGCGATCTGAACCTGCTGGAACGGCACGGGCTGGTCCGCCGCACCCATGGCGGGGCGCATCCCGTGGAGAGCGCGGGTTTCGAGACCACGCTCGCCGTCCGTACCGTCACACACGTCCCCGAGAAGACCCGCATCGCGGCTGCCGCCGCCGAGCTGGTGGGGGACGCCGAGACCGTCTTCATCGACGAGGGCTACACCCCGCAGCTCATCGCCGCCGCCCTCCCCCGCGACCGGCCGCTGACCGTGGTCACCTCCTCGCTGACCACCGCCGGCGTCCTGGCTTCCGCCGAGAACATCACCGTGCTGCTGCTCGGCGGGCGGGTGCGCGGCGGGACACTGGCCACCGTCGACCACTGGGCGACCCGTATGCTGTCCGGCTTCGTCATCGACCTGGCGTACGTCGGCGCGAACGGCATCTCCCGTGAACGCGGACTCACCACCCCCGACCCCGCTGTCAGCGAGGTCAAGGCCCAGGTTCTCAGGGCCGCCAGGCGCCGGATCTTCTCCGGCGTCCACACGAAGTTCGGTGCCGTGAGCTTCTGCCGCTTCGCCGACGTCCCGGAGTTCGAGGCGATCATCACCGACACCGGGCTGCCCGCCGCCGAAGCACACCGCTACTCGCTGCTGGGGCCCGAAGTCATCCGGGTCTGAGCGCAGTTCACCTCCCTCTCCCCACCCCGCAAACCCGGGGGCCTGGTTCCCCATGCCCTCGAACACCCCTGGAGTCAGTCATGCACACACGACGAATGATCCACGTCGCCCTGACGGCCGCGGCCGCGGGCTCACTGCTGGTCGCCTGTAGCGGGGCGGGCGGTTCGTCGAGCTCCGGTGGCGGCGGCAAGAGCATCAACGTCCTCATGGTCGGCAACCCGCAGATGGAGGACATACAGAAGCTCACGAAGAGCACGTTCACCAAGGACACCGGCATCAAGGTGAACTTCACGATCCTTCCCGAGAACGAGCTGCGCGACAAGGTCACCCAGGACGTCGCCACCCAGGCCGGCCAGTACGACGTCGCCACCGTCGGCGCGTACGAGATCCCGATCTGGCAGAAGAACGGCTGGCTGCACGAACTGAGCTCCTATGCGGCCAAGGACACCTCCTTCGACGAGTCCGACCTGCTCAAGCCGGTCGTCACGTCGCTGTCCGGCTCCGACGGCAAGCTGTACGCCCTGCCGTTCTACAGCGAGTCGTCCTTCCTCATGTACAACAAGGACGTCATGACGGCGAAGGGCATCACGGTGCCCGAGCACCCGACCTGGCAGCAGATCGCCGACATCGCCGCCAAGGTCGACGGCGCGGAGCCCGGCATGCGCGGCATCTGCCTGCGCGGACTCGCTGGCTGGGGCGAGCTCGGGGCGCCGCTGACGACCGTCGTCAACACCTTCGGCGGCACCTGGTTCACCAAGGACTGGAAGGCCGAGGTCAACAGCGCTGCCTTCAAGAAGGCGACGAACTTCTACGTCGACCTGGTCAAGAAGCACGGAGAGGCGGGCGCGGCCCAGTCCGGCTTCACGGAGTGCCTGAACGCGATGAGCCAGAAGAAGGTCGCGATGTGGTACGACGCCACCAGCGCCGCGGGATCGCTGGAGGACCCGAGCTCCAGCAAGATCGCCGGTCATGTGGGCTATGCCTACGCGCCGACCGTGGAGACCAAGAGCAGTGGCTGGCTGTGGAGTTGGGCCTGGGCGATGCCCAAGACCACGAAGAACGCGGACGCCGCCTCGAAGTTCATGCTGTGGGCCTCCAGCAAGAAGTACGAGCAGCTCGTCGGCAAGAAGCTCGGCTGGGCCCGGGTCCCGGCCGGCAAGCGGGCCAGCACGTACCAGATTCCGCAGTACCAGAAGGCGGCCTCGTCCTTCGCCGACATCACCCTGAAGTCCATCGAGGGGGCCGACCCGTCGAACCCGGGCGTCCAGCCGCGGCCGACCGTGGGCGTGCAGTACGTGGCCATCCCCGAGTTCCAGGACCTGGGCACCAAGGTCACCCAGGAGATCTCCGCCGCCATCGCCGGCAAGACCAGCGTGGACAAGGCGCTCGACGACGGCCAGAAGCTCGCCGAGGACGTCGCCAAGAACTACCAGTGACCGTCGCCGTCCGGCCGGCCTCCGCGCCGGCCGGACGGCTCTTCCCGACCCCGGCCGTCATCGGCAGAGGAACCATCCATGACCACGCTCACCGTTCCCCCCAAGGCCGCGGCGCCGCCCAGGCGTCCGCACACGTCCACCGGCATCAGCAAGTGGAGGCGGCGCATCCCGCTGCTGCCGGCACTGATCTTCACCATCGTCGTCACCCAACTGCCCTTCGTGGCAACGCTCGTGATCTCCACCCTCCAGTGGAACATCCTCAAGCCCGGCGAGCGCCACTTCGTGGGCCTGTCCAACTTCAAGTGCGTCTTCACCGACGAGCGGCTGCGCACGGCGGTGCTCAACACCATCGTGCTCACCGCCTCGGTGGTGCTCGTCAGCGTGGTCCTCGGCCTGGGCCTGGCCCTGCTGCTCGACCGCCGGTTCGCCGGCCGTGGCCTGGCACGGACGCTGCTCATCGCACCGTTCCTGGTCATGCCGGTCGCCGCCGCGCTGCTGTGGAAGCACGCCATCTACAACCCCGACTACGGCCTGCTCAACGGCACCCTCAACGCCGTCTACCGCCTCTTCGGCGCCGCCAACGGCCCCACCGTCGACTGGGTTTCGTCGTACCCCATGCCCGCCGTCGTCGTATCGCTGGTGTGGCAGTGGACGCCGTTCATGATGCTGATCCTGCTGGCCGGACTGCAGGCCCAGCCCGGTGACGTCCTGGAGGCGGCCCGGGTGGACGGGGCCAGTGCCCTGCAGACCTTCCGCCACATCACGCTGCCGCACCTGCGCCAGTACATCGAACTGGGCGTCCTGCTCGGCACGATCTACGTCGTGCAGACCTTCGACGCGGTCTACTCCATCACCCAGGGCGGCCCGGGCTCGCAGACGACGAACCTGCCGTACGAGATCTATCTGACCATGTTCCGCAAGTACGAGTACGGCCAGGCGGCCGCCGCCGGCGTGGTCGTCGTGCTCGGCTCGATCGTGATCGCGACCTTCGCGCTGCGCACCATCGCGTCACTGTTCCGCGAGGAGGTGTCCCGATGACCGCGCGTCTGACGCCGTTCTGGACGTTCGTCGCCTGGCTGGCCACGCTGGCGTTCTTCGCGCCGGTGGCCTGGATGGTGCTCACCTCCTTCCACCAGGAGGCGGACGCGGCCACCAACCCGCCGACCCCCTTCGCGTCCCTCACCTTCGACCAGTACAAGCTGCTCTTCAGCCGGGACATCACCCCGTACCTGCTCAACTCGGCCATGGCGAGCATCATTTCGACGGTCCTCGTGCTCGCCCTCGCGGTCCCGGCGGCCTACGCGCTGTCCATCAAGCCGGTCGAGAAGTGGACGGACGCGATGTTCTTCTTCCTGTCCACCAAGTTCCTGCCGGCCATCGCGGCCCTGCTGCCGGTGTACCTGATCGTCAAGGACGCCGGGATGCTGGACAACGTGTGGACGCTGATCGTCCTCTACACGGCGATGAACCTGCCGATCGCGGTGTGGATGATGCGCTCGTTCCTCGCCGAGGTGCCCAAGGAGATCCTGGAGGCCGCCGAGGTCGACGGCGCGAACCTGCTCACCGTGCTGTGGCGGATCGTCGCACCGGTCGCCATGCCGGGACTCGCGGCCACCTCGCTGATCTGCTTCATCTTCAGCTGGAACGAGTTCATGTTCGCGGTCAACCTCACGGCGACCAACGCCTCCACCGCGCCGGTCTTCCTGGTCGGCTTCATCACCAGCGAGGGCCTCTTCCTCGCCCGGCTCTGCGCCGCCGCCACGCTCGTGTCCCTGCCGGTCCTCGTCGCCGGATTCGCCGCCCAGGACAAACTGGTTCGGGGCCTGTCCCTGGGAGCAGTCAAGTGAGGGCCGCCGTCATCACCGCACCCGGCCGGGTGGAGCTGCAGACCGTCGCCGATCCGGCCCCCGGCCCCCGGGAGGTCGTGATCGACGTGGCCGCGGTCGGGCTGTGCGGGACCGACCTGCACATCCTCCAGGGCGAGTTCGCTCCCCAACTGCCCATCGTCCCCGGGCACGAGTTCGCCGGGGAGGTCGTCGCGGTCGGCGGCGAGGTGACCGAGCTGACGGTGGGCGCCAGGGTCGCGGTCGACCCGAACATGTACTGCAACGAGTGCCGCTACTGCCGGCGCGGCCGCAACAACCTGTGCGAGCGCTACGCCGCCATCGGCGTCACCCACCCCGGCGCCGCCGCCGAGTTCGTGGCCGCGCCGGTCGGCAACTGCGTACGGCTGCCCGACCATGTGGACACCCAGGACGCGGCCCTCATCGAACCGCTGTCCTGCGCCGTGCGCGGCTACGACGTGCTCAGCAGCAGGCTCGGCTCCCATGTGCTGATCTACGGCAGCGGCACGATGGGCCTGATGATGCTGGAGCTGGCCAAGCGCACCGGCGCCGCCTCGGTGGACGTCGTCGACGTCAACCCGGAACGGCTGGTGACGGCCGAGAAACTGGGCTGCACCCAAGCGGCCCGCTCCGCCGACGAGTTGGAGCGGCCGGCCGGCTGGGACGTGGTCATCGACGCGACCGGCAACGCCGCCGCCATCCAGGACGGCCTGGAGCGGGTCGCCAAGGCCGGCACCTTCCTGCAGTTCGGCGTCTCCGACTACGCCACGACGGCCACGATCTCGCCGTACCGTATCTACAACCAGGAGATCACGATCACGGGCTCCATGGCGGTGCTGCACAGCTACGAGCGGGCGGCGGAACTCTTCGCCGCGGGGGTACTGGACCCGCAGCTCTTCATCAGCCACCGGATGCCGCTCGCGCAGTATCCAGAGGCGTTGGATCAGTTCGCGGCGGGCAAGGGCCGCAAGATCGTGGTACTGCCCTGACCCTCCCACGGGAAGCGAGGGCCGGCCGACCAGGGACGATCGTCGTCTCCGGTGGTGTGGGGCCCGGCGACGGACGCCGGGCCCCCGTGGCTGTCGCCGAGTGCGGTGACGGGGTTGACGGTGAACTGCTCGCCGCTCATTACACTGACGTACGCACGACGGTATCGAGCCACGGATTCCCGACCGGCCGGAACGTCGACTGATGGGACGCGCGTGCACGACGAGTCACCGGGGATGGCAGAGGCCGCCACCGACGGGTCCATGTCCGGACGGACCGAGTGCGGCAAGCAGGCGCGCAGTCCGCTGCGGGCCTTCCTGCAGACCGAGACCGCCAGCGCCGCGGTCCTGCTGGTCGCCGTGGTCGCCGCGCTCGTCTGGGCCAACGTCTCGGCCGACACGTACGAGTCGTGGTGGCGGACCGTGATGTCGTTCCGCATCGGCTCGGTCGGCGTTTCGCTCGAACTGCGCGAGTGGGTCAACAGCGGGCTGATGGCGCTGTTCTTCTTCATCGTGGGGCTGGAGGCGCGGCGCGAGTTCGACATGGGTGAGCTGCGCGAGCGCCGGCGTCTCGCGCTGTCGGTGATTGCCGGGGTCAGCGGCATGGTCGTTCCCGTGGCCGTCTATCTCGGGATCACCGCCGGCCACGACTCGCTGCACGGCTGGGGCGCGGCCATGTCCACCGACACGGCCTTCGCCCTCGGCATGCTCGCCGTGTTCGGTTCGCGGCTGCCGGGCGGTCTGCGGGTCTTCCTGCTGAGCGTGGCCGTCACCGACGACCTGCTGGCCCTGGCCGTCATCGCCTTCGCCTACAGCGGCGCGGTGTATCTGCCCGCCCTGCTCACGGCGCTCGGCATCTTCGCCGTACTCCTCCTGCTGCGCTCCGCCGGAGTGCGCATCTCGGCCCTCCACGCGGTACTCGGCGTCGCCCTGTGGGGTGCGCTGCTGCGGTCCGGCGTGGACCCGGTGGTCAGTGGTCTGGCCATGGGCCTGCTCACCTACGCGCATCCGGCCGAGCGGCACGCCCTGGAGCGTGTCAGCCGGCTGTTCCGCGGCTTCCGGGAGCAGCCCACGCCCGAACTCGAACGCGACCTGCGCCGCGGTCTGGCCTCCGCCCTCTCCCCCAACGAGCGGCTCCAGCGGATGATCCACCCCTGGACGAGCTATGTCATCGTGCCGCTTTTCGCGCTGGCCAACGCGGGCCTCACCATCGACGCGGACGGGCTGTCGGCGGCCTTCACCTCGCCGATCACGCTGGGCATCCTGTTCGGGTACGTCGTCGGCAAGCCGGTCGGGATCCTGGGCTCCACCTGGGTCGCCATCCGCCTCAGCCGGGGCCGGCTGCGGCCGCCGATCGGCTGGGGTGCCGTCACGGCGGGCGGCAGCCTGGCCGGGGTCGGCTTCACGGTGTCCCTGCTGATCGCCACGCTCGCCTTCGACGGAGCGCAGCTGGAGCAGGCGAAGATCGGCATTCTCGCGGCGGTCCTGGCCTCCTTCCTGATCACCTGGGCGGTGACGCGGGTCATCGCCCTGCTCCCGGCGCAGGCGCGCACGCGGGCGCTGCTCGGCGAGGGCCACACCATCGTCGACCTCAGCGAACCCGTCGACACCGAGCGCGACCATGTCCGCGGCCCGCTCGCCGCGCCGGTCACGCTGGTCGAGTACGGGGACTACGAGTGCCCGTACTGCGGACTCGCCGAGCCGGTGGTGCGCGAACTGCTCGCCGACTTCGGCGACGACCTGCGCTACGTCTGGCGCCATCTGCCCCTGCCGGACGTCCACCCCAACGCACAGCTCGCCGCCGAGGCCGCGGAGGCGGCGGCGCTGCGGGGCCGGTACTGGGAGATGCACGACGTCCTGATCAGTCACCAGGGGGACCTGCGGCTCAAGGACCTCCTGCGGTACGCCGAGCAGATCGGCCTCGACCTCGACGCCTTCCGCCGGGACCTGCGGGCCCGGGCCGGGGCCCAGCGGGTCGCGGAGGACGTGGAGTCGGCGGACCTGAGCAGCGTCTCGGGCACACCGACGTTCTTCGTCAACGGACGACGGCACTTCGGCGCGTACGACGTGGCGTCGCTGTCGGCGGCCGTGCGGGCGGCGCGGGACCGGGCGGCTCTGGCGGCCGTCGACTGAGCAGACCGGTCCGGCTCCGCCGTGACGTGGACGTGTCCGTCGGGAAGGTGAGCGCCACGCGGGCAGGGCCGGCTAGCGATCCCGCCGCGTGTTGAGCCGGGCCGCCTGGCGGGTCAGGTAGTCGCGTTCGGCGATGTTGGGTGCCTTGTGGGCCGCCTCGGCGTACAGGCGGGCCGCGGTCGTCAGGTCGCCGTCGCGTTCGTGGAGGTAGGCGGCAACGGCGGCGTGCCGGGGCAGCGAGTCGTCCAGCGCGGCGAGCGCCGCGAGCCCCGCGCGCGGTCCGTCGGCCTCTCCGACGGCGACCGCGCGGTTGAGGCGGACGACGGGACTGCCGGTCAGGCGGGCGAGCTCGTCGTACCACTCGACGATCTGCACCCAGTCGGTCTCCTCGGCGGTCGGCGCGTCCGCGTGAAGCGCCGCGATGGCGGCCTGCGCCTGGAACTCGCCGAGGCGGTCGCGGGCGAGGGCCGCCTGCAGGATCTCCACGCCCTCGGCGATGGCCTGCGTGTCCCACCGGCTCCGGTCCTGCTCGGCGAGCGGCACCAGACTGCCGTCGGGCGCGGTCCGGGCGGCCCGCCGGGCGTGGTGGAGCAGCATGAGCGCCAGCAGCCCCGCCACCTCGGGGTGGTCGATCGCCGCCGCGAGCTGCCGGGTGAGCCGGATGGCCTCGGCGGAGAGGTCGACGTCGCCGGAGTAGCCCTCGTTGAAGACGAGGTAGAGGACGCGCAGCACGGTGCCGACATCGCCGGGCCGGTCGAAGCGCACGCCGGAGACGGTGCGCTTGGCCCGGCTGATGCGCTGCGCCATGGTCGCCTCGGGCACCAGGTAGGCCTGGGCGATCTGGCGGGTGGTCAGCCCGCCGACCGCGCGCAGGGTGAGCGCGACCGCGGACGACGGGGTCAGGGAGGGGTGCGCGCACAGGAAGTAGAGCTGGAGCGTGTCGTCCGTGCCGGGCGTCGGACCGGGCGGCGGCTCCTCGTCGACGCGGTCCTCCCGCCGGCGGCGCGCGGTGTCCGCGCGGGTCGCGTCGAGGAACTTGCGCCAGGCCACCGTGACCAGCCAGCCCTTGGCGTCCCGCGGCGGCTCGTCCGGCCAGACGCGGACCGCCTCGACCAGCGCGTCCTGTACGGCGTCCTCGGCCGCCGCGAAGTCGGCTCCGCGGCGGACGAGGACGCCGAGCACGCTCGGCGTGAGGCTTCTGAGCAGGGCCTCGTCGATCGGGGTCACTTGAAGGTGCACTCCGGGATGGTGGGGGACGCGCCCAGGAACGGGCGCAGTTCGAGCCACTCGTGGATCGGCTTTCCGCCCGCGCCGGGGGCGGCCGACAGCTCGCCGGCCAGCTCGACGGCGCGCTCGTAGCTGTCCACGTCGATGATCATCCAGCCGGCGATGACGTCCTTGGTCTCGGCGAACGGACCGTCGGTGACCGGCGGCCGCCCCTCGCCGTCGTACCGCACGAACGTGCCCTCCGGGGCGAGCGCCTGGCTGTCGACGAACTCGCCGGTCTTCTCCAGCCGGGCCGCGAAGTCGTTCATGTACTGCACGTGCGCCGAGATCTCCTGCGGAGTCCACTGGTCCATCGGCACGTCGTTCACCGCGGCCGGGGCGCCTCGGTAGTGCTTCAGCAGCAGGTACTTGGCCATCGTGATGCTCCTCGGTACTGGTGCGACCCATTGTGGCCGCGTTCACCCCGGGGACGGAGCGGGCCACGGGTTCTCGACACCGCTTCCCGGATTTTCTTCCGAGGACTTTCAACCCCCTTCCCTCAACTCTTACTTCACACCTTGACGGAAGTGGTCCGTACCTTTAGTTTCACCGGGCAACGCCACCCCCACGAAAGGCCACCCCACCCATGGCCAGACCCGGGCCCCTCTCCGCGTCCGCCGTCCTCGCGGTCACCGCCCTGACCCTCTCCGCGGGCCTGCTCGCCGGCTCTCCCGCGCAGGCCGCGACCACCGCCCTGCCCACCGGCTTCGCCACCGTCATGAACGCGGCGAGCGGCCGGTGCCTCGACGCCAAGGCGGCCGGCACCGCCAACGGCACCGTCGTACAGCAGTACTCGTGCAACGGCACGAACGCCCAGCGCTGGAGCCTCACCGCCACCGGCGACGGCTACGTCCGCATCAACAACGCGGGCGACACGAACCAGGTCGTGGACGTCGCCGACGTCTCCACCGCCGACAACGCCCAGGTCCACCTGTGGAGTTACGGCGGCGGCGCCAACCAGCAGTGGCTGCCGGTGGACGACGGCGGCGGCGCCTACCACTTCGTCAACCGCAACAGCGGCAAGTGCCTGGACGATCCCGGCGCCTCGACCGCCGACAGCGTGCAGTTCGTGCAGTACACCTGCAACGGGACCGCCGCCCAGCGCTTCCAGGTGGTCCCCGTGAGCCAGTCGGCCGCGGACCCCGATCTCGGCCCGAACGTCGTCGTCTTCGACCCGTCGATGTCCTCCTCGACGATCCAGAGCAGGCTGAACTCGATCTTCCAGCAGCAGGAGACGAACCAGTTCGGCTCCCAGCGCTACGCCGTACTGTTCAAGCCGGGCGCCTACAGCGCGGACGTCAACGTCGGCTTCTACACACAGGTGTTGGGGCTCGGCCTGTCCCCCGACGCGGTGACGATCAATGGCGCGGTGCACGCCGAGGCGGACTGGTTCCAGGGCAACGCCACCCAGAACTTCTGGCGCGGCGCGGAGAACCTCTCCGTCAACCCGGCCTCCGGCAGCGACCGTTGGGCGGTCTCGCAGGCGGCGCCGTACCGCCGTATGCATCTGCGCGGCAACCTCGCACTGGACGACGGCGGTTGGTCCAGCGGAGGCCTGCTCGCCGACAGCAAGGTCGACGGCCAGGTCAACTCCGGCTCGCAGCAACAGTGGTTGACCCGCAACTCCCAGCTGGGCAGCTGGACCGGCTCCAACTGGAACATGGTCTTCACCGGCAGCACGGGCGTCCCCACCACCAGCTTCCCCAGCCCGCCGTACACCACGGTCGCGCAGAGCCCGGTCTCCCGCGAGAAGCCTTTCCTGTACGTCGACGCAGCGGGCGCCTACCAGGTGTTCGTGCCGTCGCTGCGCTCCAACTCCTCCGGCACCAGCTGGGCGAACGGCGCCTCGGGCAGCTCGCTGTCGCTGGACTCCTTCTACGTCGTGAAACCGGGCGCCACCGCCGCCCAGATCAACTCCGCGCTCGCCGCGGGCAAGAACCTCCTGGTCACCCCGGGCGTCTACCACCTCGACCAGACCCTGCAGATCAACCGCGCCGACACGGTCGTACTCGGTCTGGGACTCGCCACCTTCGTGCCGGACAACGGCGTCACCACGATGAAGGTCGCCGACGTCGACGGCGTGAAGATAGCGGGCCTGCTGTTCGACGCGGGCACGGCCAACTCGCCCTCCCTGCTGGAGGTCGGGCCGGCCGGCTCCACCGCCTCCCACACGGCCGACCCGACCTCCCTGCACGACGTCTACTTCCGCGTCGGCGGCGCGGGCGTCGGCAAGGCGACCACCAGCCTCATCGTCAACAGCGACAACGTCATCGGCGACCACATGTGGATCTGGCGCGCCGACCACGGCAGCGGCGTCGGCTGGAGCAGCAACACCGCGGACACGGGCCTGATCGTGAACGGCGACAACGTCACCATGTACGGCCTGTTCGTGGAGCACTTCCAGAAGTACCAGACCGTCTGGAACGGCAACGGTGGCCGCACCTACTTCTTCCAGAACGAGATGCCCTACGACCCGCCGAACCAGGCCGCCTGGATGAACGGCTCCACCCAGGGCTACGCCGCCTACAAGGTCGCCGACTCGGTCACCAGCCATCAGGCGTACGGCCTCGGCAGCTACTGCTACTTCAACGTCAACCCCGGTGTCGTCGCCGCACGCGCCATCGAGGCGCCGAACAACGCGGGCGTCCGCTTCACCAGCATGGTCACGGTCTCCCTCGGCGGTACCGGCACGATCAGCCACGTCGTCAACAACACCGGAGGCCCCTCCAACTCCGGTACGAACGTGGCCAACCTGAGCACCTACCCGTAGCACTCGGCTCAACGGGCCCGCCGGCAACGGAAAAACCCGGCGGGCCCGCCTTCTCTGATCACTACGATAGGAGCCGAAGACAACCATTCGACCGGCCCGACGGTGTGTGCCGGTCGAGGTCGCCGGTGCCAGGGAACCGCTCCCCGGGCTGCGGTGATCTTCCTACCCAGGAGGACACCCCGCATGTTCCGACGTATTGGCAGCACGGTCGTCCGACATCCCGTCTGGACGATCGTGGCCTGGCTCATCGCCGCGGTGGCGATCGTCGCCACGGCTCCGAGTCTGCCCTCGAACAGTGACGAGAGCAGCTTCCTTCCGAAGAGTTACGAGTCCATCAAAGCCGCGGACCTCCAGGAGAAGGCGTTCCCCAGCGCCTTCACTCCGTCCGCGATCGCGCTCTACCAGCGCACCGACGGCGGCAAGCTGACCGCCGCCGACAAGAAGGACGTAGCACGGATCACCTCCGAGCTGTCCGCCAAGCACATCGACCAGGTGCAGAAGGTCGTCCCCGGCCAGCCGTCCAAGGACGGCAGGTACACCATGACCCTGGTCCAGATGGACAGCAAGAACGCCGGCCAGCCCAAGCAGGCCGACGCGGCCAAGATCCTGCGCGACGACGTCAAGCAGCTCGCCAAGGGCACGGATCTGGACGTGAAGCTCGGCGGCTCGGCAGCCCAGGCGCTGGACCAGCAGGACTCCTCCAAGCGGGGTCAGGCGCTGATCGGTATCGGCACCTTCGTGATCATCCTGGTCACGCTGCTGATCATCTTCCGGGCGCCGATCCTGGCCGTACTGCCGCTGATCCTGATCGGCGTGGTCTCGGCCATCGCCAACGGGCTGATCGCGTACGCGACCAAGCTGTTCGGCCTGCAGGCCAACAGCTCGATCTCGTCGATCCTGATCGTGGTGCTCTTCGGCGTGGGCACGGACTACTTCCTGTTCCTGATGTTCCGTTACCGAGAACGGCTGCGGGCCGGTGACGAGCCCAAGGAGGCCATGGTCAACGCGGTCGGCCGGGTCGGTGAGGCCATCGCCTCCGCCGCCGGGGCGGTCATCATCGCCTTCCTCGCGCTGGCGCTGTCCACGCTCGGCTTCCTCAAGCAGATGGGCCCGGCCCTGGCCATCGCGGTGACCGTCACCCTGATCGCGGGCCTGACCCTGATCCCGGCGGTCGTCTCGCTCATCGGCCCGAAGGTCTTCTGGCCCTCGAAGACCTGGCAGCGGGAGCCCGAGAACGCCCGGTTCGCCGCCCTGGGCCGTGGCGTGCAGCGCCGCCCGGCGCTCACCGCCGCGCTGTCCGGTCTCGTCCTGGTCGCGCTGTCGCTCGGCATCCTCGGCTACAAGGCCACCTTCGACCTGGCGTCGGGCTCCATGCCCAAGACCAAGGAGTCGATGGTCGTCCAGGACGAGATGCAGAAGGCGTACTCGGCGGGCGCCGCCGCTCCCACCGACGTCTACCTGTCCAGCACCGACGGCAAGCCGCTGGACCGGGCCGGCTTCGACGCGTACGCGCGGAAGCTCGGCGCTGTGGACGGGGTCGCGAGCGCCCGTATGTCCCAGGTGAACAAGGCGGGCACCACCGCGGACTTCACCGTCACGCTCAAGTACGAGGCGTCGACGGACAAGGCGATCGACGCCGTGGGCCGGGTGCGGGACGTCGCCCACTCCGACGCCCCTGACGGCACCGAGGCAGTGGTCGGCGGAATGTCGTCGATCTACAAGGACATCGACGCGGCGGTCAACCACGACTACCGGACGGTGTTCCCCGTCGCCGCCGTACTGATCATGCTGATCCTGGGGCTGCTGCTGCGCAGTGTGGTCGCCCCCTGGTACCTCATCGCCTCGGTGGGTCTGGGCTTCGGCGCGACCCTCGGCGCCACGGTGTGGATCTTCCAGGAGGGGCAGGGCAAGCCGGGGCTGATGTTCATGCTGCCGGTGATCATGTACCTGTTCGTGGTCGCCATCGGCACGGACTACAACATCCTCATGATCGCCCGGCTGCGCGAGGAGGCCCGCGAGGGCCGCGAGCCGCGCGAGGCAGCCGGGATGGCGCTGCGGCACGCCGGGCCGACCGTGGCCGCGGCGGGCTTCATCCTGGCGGCGACCTTCGCCACGATGATGCTGGCGGGCAACTCACTGCTCACGGAGATGGGCTTCGCGGTCTCCTTCGGCATCGCCGTCGCCGCGTTCGTGATGGCGATGTTCTTCACACCGAGCCTCACGGCGCTGATCGGCCACGCGGCCTGGTGGCCGGGGCACGGCGACCGGGCTGAGGAAACGGCGGCCCGGGACACCGTGTCGGACCAGGTCTCCGACGGGGAGGACCGGAGCGGCGTCGCACAGGATCCGGCGGGGCGCCGCAGGTAGCCGGTGCACGAAGGTCGGGTCTGCGATCGGCAGACCCGACCACCCTCTTGCGTGCCGGCGGTACCGGTCACGGGATCGCCTGCTCCGCCCAGATGATCTTCCCGTCGGCCGTGTACCTGGCTCCCCATCGGTCCGTCAGCTGGGCCACCAGGAAGAGGCCGCGGCCTCCCTCGTCGGTGCTGCGGGCGTGCCGCAGCCGGGGTGCCGTACTGCTGGCGTCGGCGACCTCGCAGGTCAGGCTGGCGTCGCGGAGGAGGCGCAGGCGGATGGGCGGCTCGGCGTAGCGGATCGCGTTGGTGACCAGTTCGCTGACGACGAGTTCCGTGGTCATGGCCAGGTCGGCCAGGCCCCAGGCCTCGACCTGGCGGGTGGCGCGGGCGCGGAGGTCGGCGACGGCGGACGGGTCCACCGGCACGTCCCACGAGACGACCTGGTCCGCGCCCAGGATGTGGGTGCGGGCCAGCAGGAGGGCGATGTCGTCGGGCTGCGGTACGGGGACCAGTTGCCGTACGGCGGAGGTGCACAGCGCGGAGAGGTCGGTGTCGGAGCGGGCCAGGATGGCGCCGAGCCGGGTCATGCCCCTTTCCATGTCGCCGTCGGCGCCCTCGATGAGGCCGTCGGTGTAGAGGCCGAGGACGCTGTTCTCGGCGAGTTCGATCTCGCCGGCCTCGAAGGCCATGGCGCCGAGGCCAAGCGGTGGACCGGCCGGGGGCTCGGGGAAGGAGATCTGTCCGTCGGGGGTGATCACGACGGGCGGGGGGTGGCCGGCCCGGGCCATCGTGCAGCGGCCGGTGACCGGGTCGTAGACGGCGTAGAGGCAGGTCGCGCCCAGGAAGGCGGAGGCACCCCGGTCGGCGGCCTCCTCGTCGGTCTTCTCGGCGCTCAGCCGCAGCACCAGGTCGTCGAGGTGGGCGAGGAGCTCGTCGGGCGGCAGCTCCATGTCGGCGAGGGTCTGTACGGCGGTGCGCAGCCGGCCCATGGCCGCCGCGGCGGTGATGCCGTGGCCGACCACGTCGCCGACGACGAGCCCGACCCGGGCCCCGGAGAGCGGGATCACGTCGAACCAGTCGCCGCCGACGCCGTCCGTCGGGTCGGCGGGCAGGTAGGCGGAGGCGACCTCCAGTGCGGTGCCGCCGGTCAGGGCCTGGGGCAGCAGGCTGCGCTGGAGGGTGATCGCGGCGGTGTGCTCGCGGGTGTAGCGGCGGGCGTTGTCGACGCAGAGCGCCGCCCGCGCGACCAGCTCCCGGGCCAGCAGCACGTCGTCCGGCTGGAAGGAGACGGGGTTGAGGGACCGGAGGAACGTGGTCAGGCCCAGGACGGTGTTGCGGGCACGCATGGGCACGGAGATGAGGGAGTGCAGTCCGAACTCCCGGATCCGCTCGGCCCGTTCGGGCTGTTCGGTGACCCAGCGCTCGTCGGCGGGGTCGAGGACGGGGATGAGGATCGGCTCGCCGTCGATGAGCAGGTTCACGTCGTGCGAGGGAGGCAGGAAGCCGGCTCGGTCCCCGACGCGTGCCACGGCCTCCGGGCAGCCTTCGCGCACCGAGCTCATGCCGGCGCGGCGCATCACCGGTCCGACGGTCGCGGGTCCGGCGTCGGTCAGCCAGGCGCCGTGCCCTTCGGTGCTCAGGACGGGTTCCAGGAGGTCCACGACGACGAAGTCCGCGAAGCGCGGGACGGCGAAGTCGGCGAGTTCCTGGGCCGTGCGCATGACGTCCAGGGTGGTGCCGACGCAGGCACCGGCCTCGTTGACCAGCGTCAGCAGGCGGCGGGCGTTCCAGCGCTCGGTGACGTCCTGGACCATGTAGCAGACCCCGGTGGCCGAGTCGTCGGAGTCCACCAGCGGGAAGAAGGACGTGGAGTACGCGTGCTGGCGGTGCGGGTCGGCCCAGCTCCAGCCCAGGTACTCATAGTCGGTGACCGGGACACGCGTCTCCAGCACCTTGCGCATCAGGCCCTCGATGGTGGCCGCCTGCAGCCCGGGCAGCAGCTCGCTCAGCCGGCGCCCCAGCCGCTGCTCGCGGGGCACGCCGCCGAACCGTTCGAGGGTGTCGTTCAGCCAGACGTAGCGCAGCTCGCGGTCCATCACCGCCATCCCGACCGGGGAGCGGGTGAGGAAGCCGTCCAGGACGGACTGGCCGACGGCCCACTGCGCGCGCTGCTCCCGCGCCGAGATCAGGAAGCACTCGTCCGCGCCGAGCCGGAAGGCCGCGGAGACCCGCAGGTCCACGTCGACCGACCGGCCGTCCCGGTGCCGTACGGAGATCTGTCCGTTCCAGCCCATCCCGGCCCGGCAGCGCTCCGCCACGCCGGCCACCCGCGCCGGGTCTCCGGGCATCGCGACCAGGCGCGCGGCAGGGCCCCCGACCACCTCGGACGCCGGATGGCCGAGGAGGGCCTCGGCTGCGCGGGTCCAGGCGAGCACGACACCCTGCGTGGACACGATCGCCGCCGCGTCGCTGGACGCGTCGAGGAGATCGCGCGGTGCTGCGGGCCGCGGCCCGTCGGACGCTTCTCGCGCAGGATCCATGGGTGCCATCCGGGTGCCGTGCTGTACAGGACCATGTTCCTGCTTGTACGGCCGAACCGCACGGCCCTGGTGGTGCCCGTTGCGCTTCCGCCCCCGGCGTCGCGGAGGGAGCATGGAAGGGCCGCTGGTCGGAACCCGGGTGGTGCGGCGACGCCGTGCAGCGTCGCGGTCTCCGGTGGAACGGTGGAGGTGGTTCCGGGATGACAGCCGAATCCTTCCAGCCCGACGCCGGTGCGCCAGGTGCCGAGTCCCCCCCGCCGACCGGTGTGCTGGACGTCCTGAGCGTGGCCGCCGTGGTCGTCGACGCCGAGGGACGCATCGTGTTCTGGACCCCGCAGGCGGAGGAGCTGTTCGGGTACACGGCGCAGGAGGCGCTGGGAAAGTACGCGGCCCGGCTGTTCATCCACCCGGAGCATCTGCAGGCGGTGGTCAGGCTGTTCTCGGAGGTGCTGGAGACGGGGCGGAGCTGGGCGGGCGCCTTCCCGATCCGGCACAAGGACGGCAGCAGCCGGATCATGGAATTCCGCAACATGCGGCTCCAGGACGACCTCGGGGGCGTCTACGCGCTGGGCATCGCCGCCGACCACACCCTGCTCCAGCGCGTCGAGACCGATCTGGCCCTGTGCGAGAGGCTGATCAACCAGTCCCCCATCGGCCTGGCCCTCCTCGACCCCGACCTGCGCTACCTGCTGGTCAACCCGGCGCTGGAGCGCATCGACGGCATCCCCGCCGAGGACCATGTGGGCCGGGGCCTCAGGGAGACCCTGCCACTGCCGGACGTCGACACCATCGAGTCCGCGCTGCGCCAGGTGCTCACCACCGGCACCCCGCTGCTCGACCAATACCACGTGGGCCGCCCGCCGACCGACCCCGAGCACGAGCACGCCTGGTCGCTGTCCTTCTACCGCCTGGAGGACCCCGGCGGGCGGATCCTGGGCGCGGCCACCTCGGTCGTCGACGTCACCGAACGCCACCGCGCGGCCTCCGAGGCGGACCGGGCCCGGCGCAGGCTCGCCCTCATCGCCGACGCCTCCGTACGGGTCGGCACCACGCTGGAGGTGGAGGAGACCGCCCGGGAACTGGCCGAGATCGCCGTGCCCGCGCTCGCCGACGTGGTCGCCGTGGACGTCCTCGACTCCGCGCTGGCCTGCCGAAGATCGCGCCGACCGGACGACGGCCCGGAGCTCTTCCGCGCCCTCGCGCTCAAGGCCGCCCATCCCACCGTGGCACTGCGCGCCGCCGACCCACCCGGCGGGCTCGCGGCCTACGACGGGGACCGCCTGGTCACGCTGTGCGTCCACACCGGCAGACCGGTGCTGGTACGGCATGTCGGCGACCAGGATCTGCCGCGCATCGCCCGGGACGCGGAGGCCGGTTCGCTGCTGGCGCGGGCCGGGGTGCACTCGTATCTCGCGGTGCCGCTGATCGCGCACGGCGAGGTGCTCGGCGCCCTCGACCTCAAGCGCACCCGCAATCCGCTGCCGTTCGACGAGGACGACGTCGTACTCGCCGCCGAACTGGCGGGCCGCGCGGCGGTGGCCATCGACAACGCCCGCTGGTTCCAGAGCGTGCGCAACACCGCGCTCACCCTCCAGCGCAGCCTGCTGCCCGACCACCCGCCCGAGCACGCGGGCCTCGAACTCGCCTCCCGCTACCAGCCCGCGCAGGCCACCAGCGAGGTCGGCGGCGACTGGTACGACGTCATCCCGCTGTCCGACGAGAAGACCGCGCTGGTCGTCGGCGACGTCATGGGCAACGGCATCGACGCGGCCGCCACCATGGGCCGGCTGCGCACCGCCACCTGCGCCTACGCGGACCTCGACCTCGAGCCGGACGCCGTGCTCCAGCACCTCGACAAGATCACCTGCGATCTGGAGCACTACATTGTGACCTGCCTGTACGCGGTGTACGACCCGCGTACGCGGCTGTGCCGCATCGCCAACGCCGGTCACATGCCGCCCGCCCTGGCCGGCCCGGAACACGCGGCCGAGCTGCTCGACCTGCCGCCCGGGGCGCCGCTGGGCGTGGGTGGCATCGCCTTCGAGACCACCACGGCCCGACTCGATCCGGGCGACCTGCTGGTCCTGTACACCGACGGTCTCGTGGAGACCCGTCACCACCCGATCGACGACCGGCTGAACCTCCTGCTGAGCTTCCTCGACGAGCCCCACCGCCCGCTGGAGGAGACCTGCGATCTGCTGCTCTACGGTCTGCGCCATCCCGACGACCACGACGACGTCGCGCTCCTGGTAGCCCGGGCCCGCTAGGGAACCGGTGTGACGGACGAGGCGTTCTTGTTTATGAGGACTAGGGGGACACGATGAGTGACAAGGCCCGCAAGCTGTTCGAGGCGCTCGACCTCGACCACAACGGCACTCTGACCCGCGACGAGGTGATCATCGCCCTGCGGTCGAAGGGGCCGACGCTCGCCGCGTCGGGGGATCTGCCGTTCTGGGCCCTGGGAGACGCCGACGACTCCTCCGCCCTGTTCGACGCGGCCGACGCGAACGGCGACTCGATGCTGACGCTGGAGGAGTTCGCGGCGGTGGTGGACCGCCGTTTCGGCTGGTCCTGATCCGCGTGGGTGCTCTGGTCTCAGCCCTGGGCCGGGGTGAGCACCACGAAGTCCGCGTGCCACGGGTCGAGGCAGACGGCGAGCCTGCCCACGCCCTCCGCGTCCGCCGGCCCCATCTGCACGCTGCCGCCGTTGCCGGTGACCTGGGCGACGGCGGCGTCGCAGTCGGCGACCGCGAAGACCGGGTGCCAGTACGGCCGTCCGTCGGTCAGGGAGAGGTCCTTGGCGGTGAGCTCCATGAGCCCGCCCTGCATACGGTCCTCGCCCAGTCCGGCCGGGGTGATCAGGGTGTACGTCCCCCCGCCGCCCGGTAGTTCCATGTCACCGAACTGCCAGCCGAGGACACCGCCGTAGAACTCCTTCGCGGCCGTGGCGTCGGTCGTGTACAGCTCGGTCCAGGACAGGGAGCCCGGCTGGTCCACCAGTTCGGCGCCCTTGGTCGTGCCCGGCTGCCAGACGGCGAACTGGCCGCCCAGGGGGTCGCTGTACTGCGCCATCCGTCCCCACTCGCCGAGGTCCTGCGGCGCCGCCCGCACGGTGCCGCCCAGCCGCTGCACGATCCGCGTGGTGGCGTCGGCGTCGGTGACGCTGTAGTAGATCATCCAGGCGGGGCGCGCGCCCTCCTCGGTCAGCTTCCCGAGTCCGGCGACGACCTTGCCGTCCTTCTTGAACATCCCGCCTTCCATGTCCTCGCTCGCCCCCATGGACTCGTAGTCCCAGCCGAGCACGGTGCCGTAGAAGGCCGCGGCGGCCCGGACGTCCGGAGCGCCGAGGTCGAGCCAGCAGGGTGAACCGGGTGCGAAGTCGGTGGTGATCACGGCGATGCCCTTTTTGGACGGCGTACGAATCGCTGTACCTCGTACGAATTCAGCGTGACACCGAGTCCCCACACGCGCTCGTCGGCGACGGCGGGGTGTCAACGGCCGGTCGGCCGCGGGCAAAGGCATCGGCAAGAAACGCCGTCTTGACCAGCCCCTTGTGACTCAACGGCCTGCTGGAAACGCACTGTTCACCCGGAGTCCGCCGCGCAACGCCAGGGTGCCCCCGTCGACAGCTCAACCGCTCGTCAGGGAGGGGACCATGACCGCACAGGCAGGGACAACGGACGAGGCTTCACAGGGGTCTTCCGAAGGGGTGGGCAAGGGGGTCAGCCGGCGTCACGCGCTCGGCCTGCTCGGCACCGCGGGAGCCGGGGCGGCCATCACCCCGGTGCTGGCAGCGGGTCCGGCGCAGGCCGCGCCGCTCGGCGCACCGGCCTTCCACATCACCCCGGACTCGGCGGGCGCACCGCCCGTCCAGGGGCTGCATCTGACCTTCGGGGCCGATCCGAGCAGCCAGATGACGGTCTCGTGGATCACCGACCAGCCGGTGAACAGACCCGTGGTCCACTACGGCACCCTGGAGCACGGCTTCGGCTCCAGCGCGAAGGCCCGGACCGTGACCTACGTGGACGGCACCTCCAGCCGGACCGTGTACGTCCACCACGCGGCCCTCAACCGGCTGGCACCCAACACCGATTACCTCTACTTCGCCGGGCACGAGGGGACCACCCCCGACGGCGGCGCCTTCCGTACGGCGCCGCGCGGCCGGCAGCCGTTCACCTTCACCAGCTTCGGCGACCAGTCCGCCCCGCAGGTGACCTGGGCGGCCGACGGCACGGTGGCGCTGGACGCCAACTCCACCCCGGCGACGAAGGACATCGTCACCGGCATCGAGCAGGTCGCGCCGCTCTTCCACCTCCTCAACGGCGACCTGTGCTACGCCAACCTCGACGTCGACCGGGTCCGCACCTGGAACAACTTCTTCGCCAACAACAGCCGTTCGGCGCGCTTCCGCCCGTGGATGCCGGCGGCCGGCAACCACGAGATCGAGAAGGCCAACGGACCGCTCGGACTCGGCGCCTACCAGAGCTACTTCACCCTGCCGTCCACCGAGACCGACGCCGAGCTCGCCGGGCTGTGGTACGCGTTCACGGCCGGTTCGGTCCGGGTGATCGTGCTGCAGAACGACGACAACTGCCTCCAGGACGGCGGCGACATCTACATCAGCGGCTACTCCGGCGGACGCCAGCTCGCCTTCCTGGAGAAGGAGTTGCGGGCGGCGCGGGCCTCCCGCGACATCGACTGGATCGTCGTCGCCATGCACCAGGTGATGATCAGCTCCTCGGACGCGAACGGCGCCGACCTGGGCCTGCGCCAGAAGTACGGCCCGCTGTTCGACCGGTACGGCGTGGACCTGGTGGTCTGCGGCCACGAGCACAACTACGAGCGCTCGCTGGCCGTCCGCGGTGTCGTGACCGGCAGCGAGACCCTTACCCCGAACCCGGTCTCACAGGCCACCGACTCCATCGACACCGGCCTCGGCACCGTGCACATGGTCCTCGGCGGCGGTGGCGTCTCCGGCACCACGAACCAGAAGTTCTTCACCGACGGCTCGGCCAAGGTGATCACCTCGGTGTCGGCGACGCCCGGCGCCAACGGCAAGCGCACCTCGACCTACACCAAGGAGCAGGCGGTCTGGTCCGGCGTCCGGGACGTCGAACACCCCTATGGCTTCGCCGCGTTCACGGTCGACCCGGGCCGCCACGCCGGTGACACCACCCGTATGCATGTGACCTACTACAACGTCAACAAGCCGCACGGCGAGCTGTCGGTCTTCGAGACCTTCACCCTCCGCCGCAAGCGGTCCGACGGCAAGGTCTGATGACACGCCCGGGGATGCCCCACGGACGCGGGGCATCCCCGACGGACTGCTGTCACTTCAGCAGGGCGAGCAGCGCTTCCGCGGGCAGCGGATGACGGGTGTCCCCGCGCGGGCCCGTCGTGGCCGTGGCGGTGAGCAGCGAGTTGAGGACGGCTTCCTCCACGGCGTCGAGCACGGCGACGAAGAGCGCGTCGAGCGAGTCGTCCGGTACGACGGCGGGTCCGGCCGGTGTGCCGAGGCGCCGGGTGCCGAAGGCGAGGCCATAGTCGCCGCTGCCGTGCGCGTACGCGGCGCCGACCCTGCCCAGCGCGTAGACGGCACGGCGGGCGAGGCGGGTCAGCTGGCGGGCGTCCAGCGGGGCGTCCGTGGCGACGACGACCATGCAGGACCCGTCGTCGGGAGCGGCCTCCGGCGCGGGAAGACCGACGTCGGACGGGGTGACCGTACGCCCGAGGACCCGCAGTGTGCCGCCGAAGTTCGCCTGCACCAGGACCCCGAGGGTCGTCTCCCGATCCGCGACCTGCACACACCGTGACGACGTGCCGATGCCGGCCTTGAACCCGAGGGCGACCGTGCCCGTCCCCGCACCGGCCGCCCCCTCGGCGACCGGCCCGTCCGACGCGGAGTCGAGAGCGGCGCGCACGTGCTCCTCGTACACCGGACGTGACCGGATGTCCGACAGCAGCCCGTCGTTGCACTCCCCCACCACCGGATTCAGACTCCGTACGCCCGCTCCCTCGGGCCGCTCCAGGATCCAGCCGACGAGCGCGTCCGCGACGCGGAAGGCGGACAGGGTCGAGGTGAGCAGGACCGGGGTCTCGATCGCGCCGAGTTCCGCGATCTGGGTGGTGCCGAGCAGCTTGCCGTAGCCGTTGCCCGCGAACACGCCCGCCGGCAGCGGGCTGCCGGGACCGACCCCTGCGGGCACGATCGCGGTCACCCCGCTGTGCACGCGCGGCGGACGGACCAGCGTGGTGTGTCCGACCCGGATGCCGGGCACATCGGTGAGGGCGTTGTGCGGGCCCGTCGGCAAGTCGCCGACGGCCAGGCCGAGTTCGCGGGCTCTGCGCGGGGTGGCGGGTGAGGACGGAGAGGGGGCGGGGGCGTGCATGACGGGCACACTAGCTCCTAGGCCCGCCCGTAGATCGCGCCCATGAAGACCGAGACGAGCGTGTCCAGCAGGCGCTCCTCGGGCACGGCCGGGGCCGTGTCGGCAAAGGTGCTGAACAGGGACCGCTCGACCATGGAGTTCAGCACGGTGGCCAGGTCGCGGGCCGGGATGCCGTCAGGGGCCGCCCCTCGCCGGCGCTCGGACTCGATCGCCTCCGTCACCTCCACCACGAACCTCTCCATGACCTGCGACCACAGTTCCCTGACGGCGGCGCTGGTGTACTGCGCGGCCGCCGCGGCGGAGGTGATCGCACGGTGGTCGGCGAAGGTCGCGCAGAAGGGGCCGATGGCGTCGCGCCAACCCTGCTCCTCGTCCTCTGCGAGGCGTTGGAGTGCGTCACCGCGGTTGGACCGGGCCTGTTCGACGACTCGGTCGAACAGGGCCAGCAGGACCTGCTCCTTGGACGTGAAGTAGAAGTAGAAGGTCGGCCGGGAGATGCCCGCGCCCTTGGCCAGCTGGTCCACGGAGATCTCGGACAGCGGCCGCTCGCCCAGGAGCCGCTCCGCGGTGGCGAGGATCGCCCGTTCCCGGTCGTCCCCACTGAAGCCGCGCGCCCTGCGTCCCCTCGTCGACGGTGCGGGCGACGGCTCGATTGCGGAGTCCATGGCGGGAGCGTACCAACCATATTCCCGACGAGGCGTTGACTTACTCGACACTGTGTCGAATGCTGTTGCCCGGTCCCGCCGCTGCCCCCTCCCGGACGGGCGGATCACGCCGTACGTCAACGTCGACGACTCAGGGAGCTGCGGACATGGCCCAACCGCCCCATCGGAAACGACTCGCGAGATCCCTGGGTATCGGGGCGCCGACGGTCGAGCAGACCGCGGTGCTCGTGGTCGGGGCGGGCCCGGTCGGCCTGACCCTGGCCCTGGAGCTGGAGCAGCACGGGGTGCCGACCTTGCTGGTGGAGCGGAACCCCTCCACCACCCGGCATCCGAAGATGGACGTCACCAACGGCCGCAGCATGGAGCTGTACCGCCGCCTCGGCATCGCCGACGACCTGCGCAAGGTCGCCATCCCCGGCGACCGCCGTACGAAGGTGACGTGGGCGACGAACGCGGCCGGCTGGGAACTGGCGTCGTTCGAGTACCCCAGCGTCGACGACATGCGCGAGAAGAACCGCGAGCGCAACGACGGCACAGGGCCCCTGGAGCCCTGGATGCGGGTCTCCCAGGTCATCCTCGAACCGTCGCTGCGAGACCTGCTGCAGGACCGGGCAAAGCACGTGACCGTGCAGTACGGGTGGGGGCTGGAGAACTTCGAGCAGGACGCCGACGGCGTCACCGCCCACCTGCTCTCCGCCGACGGCACGAGCCGCCGCACGGTCCGCGCCCGCTACCTCGCCGGCTGCGACGGCGCCGGCAGCCGCACCCGCCGACAGCTCGGCATCGGCCTGGACGAGATCGACCTGCGCAAGCTGGTCGTCAAGGAGATCGGCCTGCCCCGCACGCTTGCGGCCCTCGCCCGCGCCTTCCGGGAACGGGGCGAACGACCGGCGGACGGCCGCTTCTACCTGGTGCACTTCACCACGAAGGACCCGGCGGTCCTGGGCCGGTTCGGCAGCGTCTGGCACCTCCAGTCCCCGGACGGCTGGACGCTGATCTCGCAGAACGACGGCGACACCTTCACCTTCCACGCCCCGCTGGGCATGGGCGCCGACGCCGACCGCATCGACCCGCGTGAGTTCCTCTTCGAACGCCTCGGCTGCCGCTTCGAGGCGGACGTGCTGGTCGCCAACGCCTGGACACCGCGCCTGACCGTCGCCGACTCCTTCGGCCGCGGCCGGGTCTGGCTCGCGGGCGACGCCGTCCACCAGGTGACGCCGACCGGCGGTTACGGCATGAACACCGGCGTCGGCGATGCCATCGGCCTGGGCTGGGCGCTCGCCGCCGTACTGCAGGGCTGGGGCGGTCCCCGACTCCTGGAGGCCTACGAGCACGAGCGGCGGGCCGTTGCGCTGCGCAACCGGCAGGCCGCCGCCCGGCACGCCCTCGTACGGGCCGCCGTCATGACCGCCAACAGGGCCGAACTGCACGGCGAGCGCTGGCTCCGCGCCCGCACCCGGCAGCGCCTCGGCCGCGAGATCCTCGACCTGGGGAACCTGGAGAACGAGGCCCTCGGCATCGAACTCGGCTACCGCTACGACACCTCACCCGTCGTCTGCCCCGACACGGCCCCCGGCGCGCGGGCGCCCCGCCAGACGATGGACGAGTACGTGCCCAGCACCTGGCCGGGCGCGCGGCCGCCGAGCGTGCTGCTGGCCGACGGCACCGCGCTGTTCGACCTCTTCCACTCCCCTGGCTTCACCCTGCTGCGCTTCGCCGACCACGACGTCACCGCGCTCACCGACGCCGCCGCCGAACGCGGCGTCCCCCTGGAGGTCGTCGACGTGCGCGATCCGCACGCCCGCGCCCTCTACGAACGGGACCTGGTCCTCGTACGACCCGACCAGCACGTCGCCTGGCGCAGGGACACCGCGCCCACCGAGCCGCTGTACATCGTCGACCGCATCCGGGGCGCCCGCCGCCAGTCCGTCCAGGATCCGTACAGGAGAAGACATGAGCCGACCTGAGAAGACCACTTCCTTCATGTCCCCGGTCTGGTTGCGCGCGGACCTGCCCCGGGAGTCAGCCCTCGGGTACTGGTCCGGGCGGCACGCGGAGATCGCGGGGCGGCTGCCCAACATGGCCGAGTACGTGCAGCGGCACTTCTCGCCCACCGATCACGGCTACTGGCCGTCGTCCCCCACGGTGGGCACGATGATCCCGCCCGGCTGGCGCTGTGACGGCGTGGCCGAGGTCCGCTTCGGGAGCACGGCCGCCGCGCTGGGCATGCCGATGCACATGCGAGAGGTCTACCTGGACGAACAGAACGTCTTCGAACGGGTCCTGGGACAGGTCACCGGCCCCGGCGGAGGCCGCTGGTGGACCGACGGGCACGACGACGCAGTAGGCCATCGCACGGTTCTGCTGCTGCGTCGCCGTCGAGGACTGAGCGGCCGCACCTTCCGGCGATTCGTCCACGACCGCATCGGGTCGGCGCTCCAGGAGGCCGGCGCACAGGACCTGCGGACGTACACCTTCTTGCCGTGGTCGCGGTTGGTGCATCCCACTCTCGGCGTCTGTCACGACAACCCGGCCTTCCGCCGCTATCACGCGAGCGTCGTGGTGGGAGCCGACAGCCGTCCTGCCATGGAGGATCTGCTCAAGTCCGAGCAAGTCGGCGGAATCGTCGCCGACCAGGGGACGGTGCTGACCGCTGTCCACGCCTACACCGTGGAGCGGAGCGTGCCGGTCATCCGCGCCGGTTCGGCGCGGGCCACTGCTTGAAACGCACGGCCGGATCGTTACGGCGCCCACGCCCGCAGCGCCGCGTCCACCACCGCGTCCACCGTGTCGTGACCGAGCCGGGCACCCACGAGGAAACGCTGGTAGACGAGCGGGCCGACAGTGGTCATGGCGAACTGCTCGGCCGTGACGTCGTCGCGCAGGCGGCCCCGGTCGACGGCCGAAGTGACGGCGGGGCGGAGGGCGTCGACGATCTGCGTCAGGAGGGTCTGACGGAGGTGCTGCATCCCGTTGTCGTGCTGCGCCCCGCCCAGCACCGCGGCTAGTACGGCCCCGGCCTGGGCGTCATCGAGCCGCTCGCCGAGCTGTCGCAGGTAGTGGACCAGCTCAGCGCGCGGCTCGGCACCGGACGCTGCTTGTACGTCCTCGGGCGCCGGTGACAAGGGCGGCATGCCGGCCTCAAGTGCCGCAAGACGCACACCGAGCAGGTCGGGCCAGTGCCGGTAGACCGTGGCCCGGCCGACCCCGGCGCGGGCGGCCACCGCCTGGTGGGTGACGGCCTCCAGACCGCCCTCGGTGAGCAGCGAGGTGGCCGCGGCCACCATGGCCTCCCGGCTGCGCACCTGGCGTGGATCGGCTCGCTCCTCCGGCATACGGCACCTTTCGTGTGAGACAGCTTGCCTCACATGCTAGTCGCAGGTTGCCGGGGCCTGGAGATGTCGCCGACCGGCCGGTCGCTCGCCTCGCGGGCACGCCGGACCAGGGCGGATGAACGGCTCGTCTGGCGCATCACCAGGGTCTGGAGGGCGAGTTGGAGCCCCCGGTCGACATCGCCTCCGACCATGAGCCAGAAGTCGGCGGCGTGATCGGCGTACGCCTCCGGGTGACGCGTCACCAGTTCCTCGTAGCGTGCCGCCGCTCGGTCCCGCCACGGCTGCGCCTCCTGGTGGCGGCCGACCGCTCGCAGGGCGAGGGCGAGGTGGGCGGCGTACTCGGGGTCGTCGCTCGTCTCCACCAGCGGGCGCAGGCGGGCGGCAGAGGTCTCGGGGTCGCCCAGGAGGAGGTCGACCTCGGCGAGATGGCCGGTCGCCGGTGCGTAGCCCGGAACCCGGCGCAGTGCCGTGTCGAACCAGGACCGAGCGGCGGGCAGATCTCCTTCGCGCAGCCACATCACCCCGCGCCGGAAGTCCAGTTGGGCAAGCGGGAAGGGCGAGACGCCCCGGTGGGCGGCGCGCGCCTCGTCGAACGCGTGCTCCGCCTCGGTGGTCTCGCCCCGCTCCGCCCGGAGAACGGCCAGCGCCGACAGCATCGTGAAGCCGGACTGATGAGGGGTAGCGCTCCGCAGCAGAAGATGGGCTTCGGCATGGCAACCGACCGCCTGGAGGATCGCCGCGCGTTCCGCGTCGAGGGTGGCCTGCGCCGCGCCGGCCCGGCCCGCCGCGTCGAGGTCGGCCATGGCCTCGGCGAACCGGTGCAGGGTCGCCCGGGTCCGGGCCCGGGCCAGCAGGGCGGCCCTGTCGTCGGGTGCGTTCCACACCATCTGTTCGGAGAGCTGCGCGGCCTGCTCGTAGTCGGCGACGCGGCCCAAGAGGTGTCCGCGCAGTGTCAGGAGGTCGACCAGGGCCGCCTGTCGTGCGACGGCAAGTGGCGCGGTGGAGCCCGCCCGGCGTACGGGCGCCGCCACGCCGTCGATCTGGGCCGACAGGTTCACCAGGGCCAGGGTGCCGTCGGTCGTGACGGGTTCCCGGTCGGTGCGCACGAAGGTGCGTACGGGCAGGTCCGTCATGCCGCTTCGCCCTCCGGCTCCGGCGGGGTGAGCAGCGCGGTCATCACTGCCATGAGGTCCGGCGGGTTCGGGTTGGGGCCCACGAGGTACGGGAACTCGTGCGTGGCCGGCCGGGTCGCGTGGTCGACGCCGTCGCTGACGCGCGGGCCGTCGACGCCGTTGACCAGGAGGGTGTAGAGGGTGTCCACGATGTCGTCGTTGGGCGCCCGGCCGCCGCAGGTCGCGTGGGGGCGCCCGGCGAGCAGAGCGGTCTCGATCTCGAAGCAGCTGTCCTCGGCGAACGGCTTCGAGACGTCGACGACCAGGAAGTCGGCCAGGAGGAGTTCCGTCAGCGGGTGGGTGCCGCGCTCGTCCCGCGGCCAGACACGCTCGCCGTCGAGGCGGTCGAAGAAGGCGAGATTGGCGTCGAATCGCGCCCGGTAGGCCCCGGCGTAGTCCGGCCGTACGGCGAAGGCGTCCTCCTCGTTGTAGAGGTCGCGGATCTCCAGGTCGCTGTTGACGGGGTCGTAGCTCTTGCTCGCCAGGACGACGTTCTTGATCTCGGGGCGGCCCATGCGCTCCAGCCGGACCGGACGGCCGCCGGAGGTCACGGTCTCGCCGACGACGCCGAGCAGGGGGCCGCAGTCCAGGCCGAACACCACCTCGGGGTCGACCTCGACGACGATGCTCAGCACGTTCATCCCCTCAAGGACGTTGTCCGCGCCGGGCCGGAAGGCCAGCTTCTGTGTGGCGTCGGCGGCCAGGACGCCCGCGAGGTCGATGAAGAACGGGTCGAGTCGCGGTCCGGCGAAGATCCTCAGCCCTTCGGCCTCGGTGGGCTTCTCGTTGCCGACCTGGAAGAGGACCTGCTCGCCGCTCGGCGTCGCGCAGGTGCCTATCTGAATCGGTTCGTCGCTGCCGGGGATCTGGCCGGGTGCGGCAAACGTGAAGTCGAGGCCGTACTCGGTCTCACCGACGGTGAACGCGGCCCGTTCGGCCGCCGGGGCGACCGGCCGTACCCGCAAGCGGTAGGTGATCGCGTCGGAGAACAGCGCGGTGGGGGCGGCGGCCGGGAACACGTCGAGGACGAGCACCAGGCAGCCGGGCCGGTCGGGGCTGGGGAACGCGAAGACGTCGGCGACGTCGGACGCGGGGTCGAAGAGGATGCGCGGTCCGGAGAAGTGATCCGCCATCTGAAGCTCCTTCGAGAGATATTTGTGAGACAGCGTGACTCACAGAGATGCTACGAGTCAATCTGTCTCATAGTGGCGTGGGTCATGCGAGCGGCGCGTTGACAAGCCGGAAACAGCGAGCTGATGATGTAATCAGTTATGCGGAGACAGTCAGAAAGTGACCCCAAGGAGAGGCGCCATGAGCGAACACGCCCTGCATGCGAAGTTCCAGCAGTTCCCCGAGGCCGTCCGCGAGAAGGTGGACGCCGCACTCTCGGACGCCAAGATCGCCCTCAAGCTCAAGGCCGCCGAGATCCTCGCCGACAAGGAGGAGATGGCCGAACACGCCGTCACCACCGCCGGCCGGATCGGCGCCAAGAGCGGCGAGGTGTCCGAGCTGACGACGATCCTGCCGCTGAAGCCGAACGGCGCCGCGCGGCTGCGGAAGTTCTTCGGCCTGGTCGGCGGGAACCTGGCGGGCGCCGGGCAGGTCGGCACCCTGCACAACATGCGGTTCGTGTTCCTCGACAACGACACGAAGCTGCTGTTCGCGACCGCCTTCGACGGCGAGTGGGACCCGTACATCGACGACTTCGCCACCAAGATCCCCGAGTTCATGGACTACCTGTTCAGCAACGTCGAGGGCTGGCCCGGCATCACCTCGCCGGACGTGAAGGACTTCATCGTCAAGTACCAGATCCCTGCCGAGGCGTGGTTCGTCGCCCACCCCAACCTCACCGTCGCGGAGGGCCACCGGCTCAAGCGGCAGGAGGCCGCCGTGCAGCGTTTCCTGTCGGACCTCAACTGAAGGCAGGCGCACCATGCCTTCCCCGCTGTTCCGGCGGCTGCGCCGCCCGCCCACCCTGGACCTCGACGACATCCAGGCGACCCTGCTGCGGGCCCGGCCCGAGCCCTACTTCGGCACCCACGCGATCCTGGAGATCACCGAACCGGCCGCGGGCAGGGAACTGCTGCGCCGGCTGGCCCCGCGGGTGACCTCGGCGGCACGCTGGGACGAACCGCGGCCGTCCTGGCTGGCCCTCGCCCTCAGCTACCAGGGACTGGTCGCGCTGGGTCTGCCGGAGACCTCACTGGCCTCCTTCCCGGCCAACTTCCGCGCCGGGATGGCGGCCCGCGCCGAGCGGCTGCGGGACACCGGCGTGAACGCGCCGGGGCGCTGGGAGTTCCCCTTCGGCACCCCGCGCGTGCACGTGGCCGTCACGGTCTATGCCGCGAGCGAGGACGACTGGCGGGCCGACGTCGCCGCGTACGAAAAGGAGTTGGGCGAGGTCACGGGCGTACGGCTGCTGTCGCACCAGGACTTCGCGGCCGACGGGTTCAACGTCTTCGGCTACCGGGACGGCTTCAGCCAGCCGGTGGTCGAGGGCAGTGGCGCCGAACCCCTGCCCGGCGACGGACGGCCCATCAAGGCCGGTGAGTTCGTCCTCGGCTACCCGAGCGAGACCGGTGTGCCGCTGCCCGTACCGGCTCCGGACGTCCTGGGCCGCAACGGTACGTACGTCGTCTTCCGCAAGTACCACTCCCACGTCTCCGCCTTCAACAAGTGGCTGCACGACAACGCCTCCACCGAGGCCGAACGTGAGCTGCTGGCCGCCAAGTTGGTCGGCCGCTGGCGCAGCGGCGCGCCCCTCGCGCTGTCCCCCGAGCGCGACACGCCCGCGATCGGCGAGGACCCGAACCGGATCAACGACTTCGACTACTCCGCCGACCCACGCGGACTGCGCACCCCGCTGGGCTCCCACATCCGGCGGATGAACCCGCGCGACACCAAGCTCACGGTCCTCACCGACGTCAACATCCGCCGGATCATCCGGCGCGGCACTTCCTACGGCACTCCCCTGCCCCCCGACCGCCTCAAGGACGACGGTCGGCCGCGCGGCCTGGACTTCATCGCCCTCGGCGCCCGCGCCATCGACAACGTCGAGTTCCTCCAGAGCGAATGGGTCGGCTCCGGCAACTTCATGGGCCTGGGCAAGGAGAAGGACCCGATGATCTCGCTCCAGGACAAGGGCGCCTACTTCACCGTGCCGGGCACCCCGCCCCGCCGGGTGCAGAACATCCAGTCCTTCAACACCCTGCTCGGCGGCGAGTACTTCTTCATGCCGAGCCTGTCCGCCATCCGCTGGCTCAGCAGCAACTGAACCCCCACCTCGCGCGGAGGCCTTCCCCATGACCTCGTACGTCCGTTACAGCCCCGACCTCGAACAGCCCTTCCCGAACGAGGACGAACTCGTCCGCCAGGTCGTCGCGGCCATGGGCAAGGCCAACCAGCAGGTCGCCGACAAACACCGGCACGGCCTGCGCGACGCCCACGCCAAGAGCCATGGCGTCCTCGCCGGGGAGCTGCGCGTCCAGCCCGATCTCCCCGCCCACCTCGCCCAGGGCCTCTTCGCGGAACCGGCCACCTATCCGGTGGTCGTCCGCTTCTCGTCCGCCCCCGGCGACCTGCGCTCCGACCAGGTGCCCGTCCAGCGCGGCCTCGCGATGAAGGTGATCGGCGCCCCCGGAGCCCGCGCTCTCGACGACGGCTTCACCACCCAGGACTTCCTCCTCGTCAACCACCCCACCCTGCCCTTCGGCAACATCGCCGAGTACGCCAAACTCCAGGGCCTGCTGGAGAAACAGCCTCGCCAGAGCGACCAGCAGCTCCAGCTGACCGGCGCGGCCGCCCGCGTGGCCGCCAAGGCCCTGACCCGGGTCGGACGTCCGCTCCCGCCCGCCGTCGAGACCTTGGCCGCCGCCAACGACCACATCCTCGGCGAGACCTTCCACTCCATGGCCGCGCTGCGCTACGGCGACCACGTCGCGAAGATGTCCGCCGCGCCCCGCTCGGCGAACGTCAGGGCCCTCACCGGCAGCCACGTCGACAAGAAGGCCGGCGAGTCGGCCCTGCGCGACCTGGTCATCGACTTCTTCGCAGACAACGGCGCCGAGTACGACCTCCGCGCCCAGCTGTGCACGGACATCGACCGGATGCCGGTGGAGGACGCCTCGGTCCTGTGGCCCGAGGAGCTTTCACCGCACGCGACGGTGGCGGTACTGCACCTGCCGGCCCAGGACGCCTACAGCGACGCCCGGCGCCGCTACGCCGACGACGTCCTCTCCTTCAGCCCCTGGCACGCCCTGGAGGCTCACCGCCCACTGGGCTCGATCATGCGCTCGCGCCGCGCCGCGTACCCCGCCTCCAGTGACTTCCGGCACCGCTTCAACGGCATCGAGCCGCAGGAGCCCGCCGACATCAAGGAGCTTCCCGCCTGACCGTGGCCCGGCCGATCCCGGATGCGGCCGCGATCGGTCGGGCCCCGCCCACGTGCCAGAATGGAGAAGTCCGTTCTCCGTTCCTGCTTCTCCGAGGTTCCCTTCGTGTCCCAGACCGTCGGCCGTGTGCCCCAGCGACGCAACGCACGGTCCAACCGAGCACGTATCCTGGCCACCGCCCGTCAGGAGCTGGGGCGGAATCCCGACATCACCCTTGAGGAGCTCGCCCGCGCCTCCGGTGTCGTAAGGCGCACACTGTTCGGACACTTCCCCGGTCGGGCCGCGCTCTTGGACGCACTGGCGGAGGAGGCCGCGGAGGCGCTCCAGGCCGCCGTTGCGGTCGCAGCGGACGCGACGCAACCGGCCGACCGGGCGCTCGCTCACTTCTCGTTGTCGCTCTGGCCCGTGGGCGATCGCTACCGGATGCTCCTGGCACTGGCCCGGCGCGACCTGGGCATGGAGCGTGTCGCGGAGATCCTCAAACCGGCCCGGGTACGGGCCACGGCCATTGTGGAGCAAGGACAGCGGGATGGCGTCTTCCACTCCCAGCTGCCCGCGTCGGTACTGAGCGCCGGTCTGGAGGCGATGACGGTCGCCCTGCTGGAAGAGGTCAACACCGGCGCACTGGAGGACGACGGCACCCGGGTGGCCATCACCTCGCTCATCGCGGCCGGGGTGCCGGAGAAGCGGGCGCGGGCCGTCGTGGACGAGGTGGCCGCGGAGAGCTGAGGCTGCCCGCGCGAAGTACGCCGTGACCCCGGTGCCAAGCATCGGGGTCTTTCCATGTCCACCCTCAGCCCTTTACTTACCCCTGAATGTGCAATTATCTTGGCCATGAACTTCGGCGGACCAGACGATCTGGCCTTCTCCCACCCTGCGCCGGTGGCGGTCCTCGGCGACAGGTACGAACTGCGGCTGCTCCTCGGCTCCGGAGGCATGGCCGAGGTGCATCTCGCGCACGATCTCCGGCTCGACCGCAGCGTCGCGGTGAAGACTCCGCGCACCGACCTCGCCCACGATCCGACACTCCAGGAGCGGTTCCGGCGGGAGGCACAGTCCACCGCCTCGCTCAACCACCCGGCCATCGCCGCGGTCTACGACACGGGCGAACACTTCTCGTACGGGGCGCAGTTGCCGTATCTCGTGATGGAGTACGTCGACGGCACGACTCTGCGCGAGGCCCTGTACTCCGGACCGCCGCTGACCGTCGAACGCGCCTTGGAGATGACGGCCGGCGTCCTGGAGGCGCTCGCCCATTCCCACCAGCACGGCATCGTGCACCGGGACATCAAGCCGGCCAACGTCATGGTGACTTGGTCCGGCCAGGTCAAGGTCATGGACTTCGGCATCGCCCGGGACATTCGGGACGTCGGCATGACCCAGACCTCCCTGGTGATCGGCACCGCCCAGTACCTCTCCCCGGAACAGGCGATGGGACACGCCATTGACGCCCGCTCCGACCTGTACTCGGTGGGCTGTCTCCTGTACGAACTGCTCACCTTCCGCACGCCGTTCACCGGTGAATCGCCGATGGCGGTGATGTATCAGCACGTCCAGGAGGAACCGCGACCGCCGAGCCTCTACAACCCCGAGGTCGGCCCGCAGGTCGACGCGATCGTCCTGCGGGCACTGTCGAAGGACCCCGCGTACCGCTACCAGTCCGCGCAGGAGATGCTCGCCGACGTCGAGGCGTACCTCGGGTCGCAGACCCTCCCGGACCGGGCGTTCGACGGCGGCGAGGAGCCCGACAGCGATGACCCGGCGGAGAGGGGCCGCCGCAGAGGCAGTGCCGCGCTGATCGGGACGGGTGTCGCGGTCGTCGTCGTGGCGCTCGTGCTCGGCTGGTTCATGTTCGGGCGCGGTGCGGCCGACGACGGCAAGGCGGGCGTACCCGATCTCGTCGGCCAGACCCTGGAGGAGGCCCGCCGTACGGCGGACAACGTCGGGCTCACGCTCACCGTCACCAAGAAGGAGCCCTGCGCGGACCAGCCCAGGGGGCACATCTGCGAGCAGACCCCACTGGACGGCCGGCTCGACAAGGGAGAGGCGGTGTCGGTCACCGTCTCCACCGGTGCGCCGAAGGTCGAGGTGCCGGACGTCACGGACAAGGACGAGGACGACGCGTCCCGCATCCTGGAGGACAAGGGCTTCAAGGTGAAGCTCCGGCACAAGGTGTCCACCGAGGACGCCGGGACCGTCCTGGAGCAGGATCCGACCGGCGGCGAGAGCGTCGAGAAGGGCACCGAGATCACCCTCACGGTGGCCAAGGAGGCCGAGAAGGCCACGGTTCCCGACCTCACCGGCAGCACCCTGAGCGAGGCCCGCAAGCTGCTCGCCGAGCACGACCTCGAACTGGGCGACACGACCGAGGTGGAGAGCAGCGCCGAGGCCGGGACCGTCGTCCAGCAGAGCGCCACCGCGGGAGAGGAGGTCAAGCCCGGCACCTCGGTCGACGTCCAGCTCGCCAAGTCGGTGCAGACCGTGCAGATCCCGACGGACATCGTCGGCAAGACCCTTGCCGAGGTCCAGAACGAGCTGGGCGGACTCGGCCTCCAGGTGACCGTCGCCTCCGGGTACTCCCAAGTCTCCGACGCCGTCGTCACGTCGAGCACCCCGGGCGCCGGGAGCGAGGTCGAGGCGGGCAGCACGGTGGCCGTCGTCACCGAGGAGGCCCAGGACACGTCGTCGGGCGACGGGACACCGGCCGACGACACGGCGACGACTCCAGGGGCGACGACCGACGGCTAGTGCGACGTAGCCGGCACTTCGGCGAGCAGCGACCCGACATCCGATGACGTCTCGGTCAACTCGGTGATTGCGAGCCGGGGTTCGCTACGTGGTGGCGTGGCGCTCGGCCTCGGCGGTGATGATCTGCAGTGCCTCGGTGACGCGGTCGTGGTGGGTGCGGTGGGAGACCACGCAGACGCGCAGGGTGTAACGGCCGTCGACGACGGTGCTGGAGAGCACGACGCGCCGGTGGCCGTTGATCCGCTCCAGCAGACGGCGACTGGCCTCGTCGGCTCGTTCGGCGGCCGCCGGGCTGTCGTCGGCGGGGCGGATGCGGAAGATCACGGTGGACAGGTCCGGGCGCTGCGGGACCTCCAGCTCGGCGACGCCGGACAGGGTGTCGTGGACGTGTTCGGCCAGGTCGAGCTTTTCGTCCAGCGCCTCGCGGAAGGCGTCCTCCCCGTGCAGGTGCAGGGGAAGCCAGGCCCGCACACCGCGGATCTCATGGGTCAGCTCGGGCCCGAGGTGACCCGAGTCCGGGACCCCCGTGGCCGCCATGTCCTGGAGGTAGCTGCCGGTGCCCTCGTGCGCGGCGTGCAGGGCGGCAAGGTCGCGGACGACCAGGGCACCGGTGCCGAAGGGCATGAACAGGGTTTTGTGCGGGTCCAGGGTGACCGAGTCGGCCTCCTCGATCCCGGCCAGGCGTTCCCTGCCGCGTGCGGTGAGGCGGAAGAAGCCTCCGTAGGCCGCGTCGACGTGGAACCAGACGTCCTCGCGGCGGGCAAGGTCGGCCAGCTGCGGCAGCGGGTCGACGGTGCCGGTGTCGGTGGTGCCGGCGGTGGCCACCAGCAGGAACGGCCGCAGCCCCGCGTCCCGGTCGGCGCGGATCATCGCGGCGGCGGCCTCGGGATCCATCCGCAGGTCCGGGGTGTGCGGCACGGTCCGTATGTGCGCCGCGCGGATCCCGGCGAGGCGGGCGGCCTTGGCGACGGAGTGGTGGGCGAAGGCAGTGGTGTAGACGGTGCCGTCCGCGAGGTCCTCGCCGAGCCGTTGGTGGCGGGCGGCGACCGTCGCGGAGAAGGTCGCCATCGAGCCGCCGCTGGTCAGCAGGCCCCCGCTGCCCTCCGGCAGGCCGCAGACCTCGCGGGCCATCCACCGGATCACGCTCTCCTCCAGCGCGGCGAGCGCCGGGGCCACCGAGGCCAGGCCGCCGTAGCGGTTGACGGCGCGGTTGTAGAACTCGGCGAGCGCGGCCGTGTACAGACCGCTGCCCGGAATGTACGCCAGGTGGCCGGGCCCGGCGGTCTCCAGAGCACAGTCGGCGGCCTCGTCCAGCCGCGCGAGCAGGGCCTTCAGGTCACCGCCCCGGGCGGGTGGCGGCGCGAGGAACGACTCCACGAGCTCGGCCTCGGCTCGCGGGGACAGGGGACTGGCCGCGGGGCGGGCCGCGAGGTTGTCGGTGCGGTCGACGACACGGTCCAGGACGAGCCGGCCCATTTCGTCCATCGCGGCGCGGTCGGGTTCCAAGGGCAAGGGGTGCATGAGGCGGTCCGATGTACGTGGGAGGGGGTACGGAGGCGGCATCGGACCGGCTCGGCGGCCCGCGGCGCGTGACCAGAATGCGCCGCCGAGCCCGGCACGCGATGGCGTAGTGCGTGCCTGTACGGCGTCCCGGCGCACGATCATTCGTCGATACCGGCGTTACGCTGCATTTCATGCCACGCCCCCTGTATGACCGCATCGACCGGGCGATCCTGGACCACCTCCAGCGCCACGGCCGCACCCCCAACGTCGACCTGGCCGAGGCCGTACGCCTCTCCCCCTCGTCCTGTCTGCGCCGCACCAAGGCGCTGGAGGAGGACGGGGTGCTGGCCGGCTACCGGGCCGACCTGGACCGCGAGCGGCTCGGCCTCGGGCTGACGGTTTTCCTCTCCCTCAAGGTCGAGCACTCCCGCACCACCGCCCAGGTGGTCGAAGAGGCGCTCAAGGCGATCGAGCACGTGGTCGCCTGCCATGTGGTCTCCGGCGACGCCGACTTCCTCGTCGAACTCGCCGTCCCCGACCTGCTCACCTTCGAGAAAGTCCTCACCGATCAGATCCTGGCCATCGGCCCCGTCCGCGACGCCCGCAGCACCTTCTGCATCCGCACCGTCATCGACCGTGGGCCGCTGCCCCTCAACTCCTGGCCCGCCCCGCGCGGATGACAAAAGGAAGCGGATGACAAAAAGAAGAGGGGGACGGCGCCAGGTGTCCCCTCCCGGCGCCGTCCCGGGGCCGTGCGCCGCTCAAGGCACGGCCCGTCCTGGGGGTGGCGGAAGCCGGAATCGGGGTTCCGGCCTCCGGTGTACGCGGCTCAGGCGTCCACGGTCTCGGTCTGCTCCTCGGTCGGCTGCGCCGCTTCCTCCGCACCGTGCTTGGCCGTGTGCTTGCGGCCGGGCAGGACGGCGATGACGATCAGGGTTCCGGCGGCCATGATGACGGCGCCGATGAGACTGGTGTGGGCGATGGCGTGGGCGAAGGACTCGTGCACCGCTCCCAGCAGGGTCTGGGCCTGCTCGGCGCCGCCCTGGGGGTTCTTGGCGACCTGCTCGGCGACCGCGATGCCCCCGCCGACGGAGTCCTTGGCGGTGTCCAGGGCCGCGGCCGGGAGGTGGCCGCCGACCAGGTCGGTCAGCTTGTCCTTGTAGGACGTGGCGAGCAGCGAGCCGAGGATGGCGATGCCCAGGGCGCAGCCGAGTTCCAGCGCGGTGTCGTTGGCGCCGCCGCCGACGCCCAGCTCGTCCTCCGGGAAGGAGCCCATGATGGTGTCGGTGGCCGGGGACAGGCTCAGGCCGATGGCGAAGCCGAGCAGCAGCAGGGGCGTGAGGAAGTCGGTGTACGTCGAGCCCGACTCGATCCGGGTGAGCAGGAAGACGCCCGCCGTGCCGATGACCATGCCGGTGCCGACCACCACCTTCACGCCCAGCTTCGGGGCGAGCTTGCCGGTGACCGCGGCGCCGACGAAGACCGCGCCGGCCAGCGGCAGCAGGCGGATACCGGTTTCCAGGGCGTCGTAACCGAGGACGAACTGCAGGAACTGGGTGGAGTAGTAGATCGAGCCGAAGGTGCCGAAGAAGAAGAACAGCACCGCCATCATCGAGCCGCTGAAGGGCCGCTCGGTGAACTTGCGCACGTTCAGCATGGGGTTGGGGTGCTTCAACTCCCAGGCCACGAAGGCCAGCAGGCCCACCCCGGCGACGATGGCCGCGGTGATCGGGCCGACGCCCCAGCCGAAGTGCGGGCCCTCGATGGTCGCGTAGACCAGGCAGCCGACCGACACGATCGACAGCAGACCGCCGACGTAGTCGATCCGGCCCATGCCCTCCGCCTTCGACGGCGGCACCAGCAGCAGCGCGCCGACGACGCCGAGGACGGCGATGGGGACGTTCATCAGGAAGGTCGAGCCCCAGGCGTGGTCCTCCAGCAGCCATCCGGCGGCCAGCGGACCGGCGGCGATGGCGAGACCGGAGGTCGCGGACCAGGCGGTGATCGCCTTGGCGCGCTCGGCGCGCGGGAAGATCGCGACCAGCAGGGAGAGGGTGGCGGGCATGACGACGGCGGCGCCGACGCCCATGATCGCGCGGGCGACGATGACGAGGTTCGTCTCGTCGACCAGGCCGCCCATCACCGAACCGCCGATGAAGATCAGCAGGCCCAGGACGAGCGCGCCCCGGCGGCTGTACTTGTCGCCTATCGCGCCGAGCACGAGCATCAGCGCGGCGTAGGGGACGGTGTAGCCGTCGATGACCCACTGCAGGTCACTGCTGCTCAGGCCCAGGTCCTTGGTCATGTCGGGGGCGGCCACGATCAACGACGTGTTCGCCATGACCACGATCAGCAGGCTCAGGCAGAGCACCAGCAGCGCCCACCAGCGGCGCGGATAGGGCTCGGTCATCTTCTCGACGGGTGTCTTCGCAAAGAGCGGCATGGTCGGGCTCCTCGGCAGGAGGTGAAGCGGTGGCTTCGGGGTGCGGATCGGTGGGAGTGGCGCCGGTGAGGCCAGGAGGAGGCCCGACGCCAGGGGCAGCTAATTGCCCACTGATGTGCAGACTAGTTTATTGCCCGTCGATGTGCAACTATCGAGTCGCCCTCCCCCGTCGACCGGAGGTCCGACATGGCCCACGCACCCGTCACAGCCACCCCGGAACGCAGCCGAACCCTGCTCACCCGGGCCCGCATCCTCGAAGCGGCCCGACAGCAACTGGGGCGCGACCCCGACAGCAGCCTCAGCGACATCGCCGAGGCGGCAGGCGTCGTACGGCGTACGGTCTACGGCCACTTCAACGGCCGGGCCGCGCTCATGGAGGGGCTGGCGGAGGACGCCGCGCAAGCGTTGCGGCAGGCGCTCGCGGCCCCGCGGGCACCCGTTGCGGACGCCGTCACGGAGCTGGCCCGCTTCGTCCTCGCCGTGTGGCCCGTCGGCGACCGCTACCGCATCCTGCTCCGCCTCGCCCCCCAGGACCTCGGCCCCGAACGGGTCACCGAAGTCCTCGCCCCCGCACGCGAGACGGCGGAGGCGATCATCTCCCGGGGCCGGCGGCAGCGGGTCTTCCAGACCTGCGCGCCGCCGGCCGTGCTGACCCGGGCGCTGGAGGCACACCTGCTGGGGCTTCTGGACTGCGTGAACAGCGGGGTCTGGAGCGACGACGGCACCAGCACCGCGACCGCAGCCCTGATCGCGATGGGCGTGGACGCCGACAGCGCCGCGAGATGTGTCCACGGGCTCGTCCGGCCCGCGGGCGACGCCGCGTAGGCGCACTTCCCCGAGCACCACCCGAAGAGGAGAACCATGTACCAGTCCCACCCCGACGAGGAGTACGTCGGCGAGCCCTACTACGGCGACGGCTCCCTGTACGCGAGCCCCCCGACCCGGACCAGGCGACGCCTGATCATCGTGGCCGCGTCCCTGGCGGCCTTGCTGATCGGCGCCGTCGCAGTCGACCGGATCGCCGCGGCTCGCGCGGAGAACCGCACGGCCAAGGCCTTCCAGGACGGAATGGGAACCGCCGATCGTCCATCGGTGCACGTCAGCGGCTTCCCCGTGCTGACCCAGCTCGCAAAGGGCCGTCTGGACCACGTCGACCTGACCGCCCACGACATCCCGGCGAACGGCACGACCCGGCCCCTGCCGGTGACGAAGCTGACGGTCGGGATGGAGGGGCTCAGGACCTCGGGGAGCGCCGACGAGGCACATGCCCGCAGCGTCCAGGCGACCGCACATCTGTCGTACGCGGACGTGTCGAGCGCGCTCGGCGTGCAGGTGTCGCAGGGCGACGGGTCGGGCCGGGTCGACGCGACCGCGAGTCTGCCGCTCGTCGGCGACGTGACCGTGAGCGCGGCCGTATCGGCGGCGAGCGGCAACCGCATCGCCTTCACGGACGTACGGGCGGAGCAGGGTGAACTGCTCCCCCCGCTGAAATCACTGCTCGACAAGGCCCTGGACGAGCCCATTCCGCTCCAGAACGTTCCCGAAGGGCTGCACCTTCGCTCGGTCACGACCACCGGGGAGGGGATCGACGCCCGCTTCACGGGCCGCTCGGTCACCTTCCGCCCGGACTCGTCGTCCGCTTGAGGTCAGTCGAGGTCGGGCAAGGGGCGCCGGGCGACCTCGTGGGCGTCGTCCGCCGGCAGGCCCAGCATGCGCAGGACCATCTCGGCGAGGTTCACGGCGGCCTCGTCGCCGTCCACCTCGGGACGGGCGAATCGCAGCTCCACCAGGGACAGCAGGGTGCCGCCCAGCGCGGACAGGGCGACCGTGGGGTCGACGGCGGTGAAGCGGCCGGAGGCCATTCCGACCTGGAGGTCGCGCAGGGCCCGCCGGGCGAGACCGTTGTCGGAATGGATGTGGCCGAGACCACCACGGCGCAGGACCTGCATCAGCTCCGGGTGGGAGTCGGCCATGCGGGCGCTCAGCCGGAAGCCGGCGGCGACGAGTTCCGCCGGGTCGTCGATCCCGGCCAGGCGCTCGTCGAAGTTCTGGCCGAACTCCTCCAGCGCGTCCACCACGGCCGCTTCGAACAGCTCCGTCTTGGAGTCGAAGTGGTTGTAGAAGGAGCCGAAGCCCACGTCGGCGCGCTCGGCGATCGTCTGGATGCTGGCGCTGGTGTCCCCGGTCTCGGCCAGTATCTGCCGGGCCGCACGGATGAGCGCCTTCCGGGTCTCGGCGCGGCGCCGCTCGAACCGGTTGCTGGGCGGGGCTGACGTAGGCATGCGCGCAGTCTAGCCGCGTAGCGATCGCGATCGCAGTCCTGATGAATTCATCATTTCCTCTCGCGAACACCTTGACGACGAGACTGTCAAACTTGATGATTTCCTCATTACGGCAATGTTGCTCGGAGGGCACCATGTCTGAAACCCGTGTCCACGGGGCCGACGTCATCACGGCCCACCAGGACCTTCACAGCGAGCAGGGCGCCCTGCGGGGCGAACACCCCGGGCGCTCCCGGAACCCCGTCATCAAGGTCGCCGACCTGGCCTGGCTGGAGTTCGAGAAGCCCGACCTGGACCGGGCCGAGGTCTTCGCCCGGGACTTCGGCTTCCAGGTCGCCGCCCGCACCGAGCGCGAGCTGTGGCTGCGCGGCACCTTCGCCGGCCCGCCCTGCATGGTGATCCGGCGCGGGCGCACCTCGCGTTTCATCGGCCCCGCCTTCCGCGCCGCCGAGCGGGCCGACCTGGACCGGCTGGCCCGCGCGACGGGCCGGGACGTTCGGGACGCGGACGTGCCGGGCGGCGGCAAGGTGGTCGACCTGCTTGACCCTTCGGGCTTCCCGGTGCGCGTGGTGCACTGCGGCGAGCGGCTGCCCGCACTGCCGGAGCAGCAGCCGCTGCTGCTCAACTTCGGTACCGATCACCGCCGTACGAACACCACCCAGCGCCCGCCGCGGGAACCGTCCCGTATCCAGCGGCTGGGCCATGTGGTGCTGGAGACAAGGGTGTTCGCCCGCGCTCTGGACTGGTATCTGGACACCCTCGGCATGATCGTGTCCGACTTCCTGTTCCTGGACGGGCAGCGGGGCCGCGGGCCCACGATGGCGTTCATCCGCTGCGACCTCGGCAGCGTGCCGGCCGACCATCACACGCTCGCCATGCACCTGGGACCCGGCACCGGCTACGTCCACTCCGCGTACCAGGTCACCGACCTGGACTCGATCGCGACCGGCGGCGAGTACCTCAAGGAGCGCGGTTACAAGCGCAGTTGGGGCATCGGCCGGCACATCCAGGGCAGCCAGCTCTTCGACTACTGGCGCGACCCCGACCACTTCATGCTGGAGCACTTCGCCGACGGCGACCTGTTCTCCTGTGACCTCGAACCCGGCTGGGCGCCGATGTCGACCAGCGGACTGGCCCAGTGGGGGCCGCCCGCCACCCGCGACTTCCTGGGGGCGAGCCCCTCCCCGCAGCGGGTCCGCGACGTCGTCCAGGCCCTGCGCGGCGACAACGAGATGGACCCCGCACGTCTGCTCGGCCTGCTCAAGGCCGCCAACTCCTGAACCCCCGACTCCCTCACAAAGGCAATGCGATGAGCACCAATGTCCTGCGTACCGCCGACGGCTGGTGGGTCGTCCGCGGCGACCGGGCCGTCCCCGTCGACACCAAGGCCGCAACCACCGCCGAGCTGCTCGCCGACCGCGACGCCGTACGAGAAGCGGCCCTCTCGGACGAAGCGGGTACGCCCGTCGCCGACCTGGTCGCCCTCTCGCCGGTCACCACGCCGTGCCGGGTTGTCGCCCAGATGGTCAACTACCGCAGCCACGCCCGCGATTCGGGCTTCACCGGCGACATCCCGCCCGCGTTCTTCCGCAAGGCGTCCGGCTCGGTCAGCGGCCCCGGCGAGACCATCGTCCGCCCCGCGCACGTGAAATTCCTCGACTACGAGATCGAGCTCGGGCTCGTCATGGGCGCGCCGCTGCCCGTCGGCACCGTCGTCGAGGAGCGGGACCTGCCCTCGTACGTCGCCGGGCTCGTCGTCACCAATGACGTCAGCGCCCGTGACGTCCAGCTGACCAAGACGCAGTTCTACGAGAGCAAGTCGTACCCCACGTTCACGCCCACCGGGCCCCACCTCACGCTCCTTGAGCCGGAGGACTTCGCCCATCTCCTCGATCTGCGGCTGAAGTTGAGCGTCAACGGCGAGCTGCGTCAGGACCGCACCCTGGCCGACATGATCGTCCGCCCGGCGCAGGCGCTGACCCTGCTGGCCCGCTTCCAGACCCTGGACGCCGGTGACCTGCTGCTGACCGGCACCCCCGGTGGTACGGCGCTCAAAGCCCCGCCGAAGGCCGTCGAGAAGATCGGCTCGCTGCTGCCGCCCGCCGTGAAGTGGAAGGCGTTCTTCAAGAGCCAGGCGAAGAACCCGCACTACCTGCGCACCGGGGACGTGATCACGGCGACGATCGCGACGCCGGACGGCCGCATCGACCTCGGCGAGCAGCGCACGCCCGTCACCGACGCGAACTAGGACCCGAGGTGAGCCGCACATGACCGTCGACGAAGCCGCACGTGTGCCCGTCGTGATCGTCGGCGCCGGGCCGGTGGGCGTGACCGCCGCCCTCCTCCTGGCCCGGCGCGGGATCCGCAGTGTTGTCCTTGAACGCCACCGGCACATCTATCCCCTCCCGCGCGCCGTAGCCAACGACGACGAGATCCATCGGATCCTTCAGGCCGCGGGCGTCGGCGAGGAGTTCACCGCGATCTCCCGCCCGGCGGGCGGGCTGCGGCTGCTGGACGCCCGGCACCGCGTGATGGCCGAGTTCCGGCGCTCCCAGCAGGGCCACCACGGCTATCCGCAGTCCAGCATGTTCGACCAGCCCGAGCTGGAACGCGTGCTGCGCGACGCCCTGGCGAAGCGCCCGGAGTGCGAACTGCGCGGTGGTGTGGAGGTCACCGGAGTCGGCCCGGACAGCGCGGGCCCGGTCCGGGTGACCTACCGCGACGACACCGGCGACCACGAGCTGTGGGCCGATGCGGTGCTCGGCTGCGACGGCGCCAACAGCCTCTCCCGGGAGGCGATCGGCGGCATCTGGGAGGACCTGCACTTCGAGGAACGCTGGACGGTCATCGACGCCGAGACGACCGGTCCCGTCCGCTGCTGGGAGGGCGTCGACCAGGTCTGCGACCCGGAGCGGCCGGGCACCTTCATGCGGGTCGACGACACCCGCTACCGGTGGGAGTTCCGGCTCCGGGACGGGCAGGAGACGGTCCGCGAGCTGGTCGCCCCGTGGCTGCCGGCCTCGTACGACGGGGACTTCGAGGTCGTCCGCGAGACGGAGTACACCTTCCGGGCCCGCGTCGCCGACCGCTGGCGCAGCGGACGGGTCTTCCTGCTCGGGGACGCCGCGCACCTCACCCCGCCGTTCGTCGGACAGGGACTGTGCTCGGGGCTGCGGGACGCCCACAACCTCACCTGGAAACTCGCCCGCGTCCTGCGACAGGGCGCGGACGAACGGCTGTTGGACACCTACGAGAGCGAACGCAGACCGCACGCCCGGCATGTGGTGCGCCTCGCGGTCATCATGGGCTGGGCCATGACCGGCGGCCAGGACGGCGCCGCCGCGATCCGCCGCAGGGTGCTGTCCGCGGCATGCCGCATACCCGGTCTGACCGAACGGGCCGGCCGCGACCTCAGCCCGCCCCTGACCGCGGGACCGCTCGTGCGGCGCGGTATCCGCCGGAGCCTGGCGGGCACGATGTGTCCGCAGCCCTGGGTGGACGTCGACGGACGGCCCACCCGTCTCGACGAACTGCTCGGCGACTCCTTCACGATCCTGACCACGGCCGACCCCTCGCCTTCGCTGACCGCGCTCGCGCAGGGCCTCGGCATCCAGACGGTCTCCGTGGCCGGCCTCGGCGACGACGGCACCCTGGCCGCCTGGCTGCGCGCCGGCCGGGCGGACGCCGTCCTGCTGCGCCCCGACCGCGTCGTCCTGGACGTCGTCCCGGCCGACGGCCGCGATTTCACGGACACCGCGGCCTGGGCGTCCCTTCTGCACACCACGCGCAGCCCCCACCCTTCCCCCCGGACCGCCGAGCAGAGCCTGCTGAGGAGCGCCGCACGATGACCAGGCCGTACCCCTTCACGACGCCCGATCCGCAGGCCGTCGCCCACAGCCACATCATGGACTTCGCCCGCCACGTCGGCAGGGGCGGCACCGACTACGCCGCCCTGCACCAGTGGTCGGTCACCGACCTGGAGGGCTTCTGGGCGGCGGTGTGGGAGTACTTCGACATCGACGCGGACACCCCGTACGAGCAGGTGCTGGCCGAGGAACGGATGCCCGGCGCCCGCTGGTTCACCGGCGCCACCCTCAACTACGCCCACCACGCCCTGCGCAACCTCGCCGACGACCGGCCCGCGATCATCGCACTGGACGAGAACGGCTCCGGCTACCAGCTGACGGGCGAGCGGTTGCGCCTGCTGGTCGCGTCCGTCGCCGCGACCCTGCGCGACCTGGGCGTGGGCCAGGGCGACCGGGTCGTCGGCTACCTCCCCAACACCCCGCACGCCATCGTCGCGTTCCTCGCCGCGGCGAGCCTGGGCGCCGTGTGGTCGGTGTGCGGTCAGGACTACGCGCCGAAGGCCGCAGCCGACCGGTTCGGCCAGCTGGAACCCACCGTGCTGATCGCGGCCGACGGCTACCTGTTCAACGGCACCACCCACGACCGTCGCGAGGCCGTCCTCGAACTCGCCGGGTCCCTGCCGACGTTGAAAGCGACACTGCTCGTCGACCATGTCGGTCTGCCCTGGCCCGAGGGCAACTACCCGTCCCTGGTGATCCCGTGGGAGGACGCGGCCACCCGCACCGAGGAACTCGCCTTCACCGCCGTGCCGTTCGACCATCCCCTGTGGGTCGTGTTCTCCTCCGGTACGACCGGGCTGCCCAAGGGCATCGTGCACGGCCACGGCGGTGTCCTGCTGGAACACCTCAAGACCCTCGCCCTGCACTCCGACCTCGGCCCCGGCGACCGCCTCCTCTGGTACACCACCACCCACTGGATGATGTGGAACCTGGTCGTCTCCACCCTGCTGACGGGTGCCACGACATGCACGTACGACGGCAGCCCGGCCCCCTTCGCCAAGCTCGACGTGCTGTGGGAACTGGCCGCCCGACACCGGGTGACCGTCTTCGGCACCAGCCCCCAGTACCTCCTGGGCATGGCCAAGTTCGGCATCGACCCCTCCGCGCACGACCTCTCGTCGATCCGAGTGGTCGGCTGTACCGGCTCCGCGCTGCCGGCCTCCGCCTACCCCTGGGTTCGGGACCACGTCGGCGACCGCGTGCTGCTGGCCTCGATCAGCGGCGGCACGGACGTCGTGTCCGGCTTCGCGGGCAGCGCGCCCAACACCCCTGTCTGGGCCGGGGAGTTGTCGGCCCCGCATCTGGGCGTGGCGCTGGCGGCGTACGACGCCGAGGGCATGCCGGTGGTGGACCAGGTCGGTGAGCTGGTCGTCACCCGGCCCATGCCGTCGATGCCGCTGTACTTCTGGAACGACCCGGACGGCACCCGCTACCGCGACGCCTACTTCTCGGTGTACGAGGGCGTGTGGCGGCACGGCGACTGGATCACCCTCACGGGCCACGGCTCGGTCATCGTGCACGGCCGCTCCGACTCCACGCTGAACCGCAACGGCGTACGGCTGGGCAGCGCCGACATCCACGACGTCGTCGAACGCCTCCCGGAGATCGCCGAGGCCCTGGTCATCGGCGCGGAGGAACCGGACGGCGGCTACTGGATGCCGCTGTTCGTGGTCCCCGCCGCCGGTACGACCCTGGACGACGCCCTGCGCGACCGCATCCGCGAGGCCATCCGCACCGGCGCCTCGCCCCGCCACGTACCCGACGAGATCATCGAGGTGCCGGGCATCCCGCACACCCGTACCGGCAAGAAACTGGAAGTCCCGGTCAAGCGCCTGCTCCAGGGCGCCCCGGTCGAGCAGGTCGTCAACCCGGCCGCCGTGGACGAGCCCGGCCTCATCGACCACTTCGCCCGGTTGGGCGCCGAGCGCCGGAACCGGTCGGCATGAGCGCCGCGCAGATCACGCTCGCCATCGTCCTGGCTGTCGTCTTCCTGCCCCTGGGCCTCGCGAAGATCGCCGCGGCGCCGATCATGCGCCAGGCGGCGGCTCACCTCGGCATGACACCCGGCCAGTACCGCGTCATCGGCGCCCTGGAGGTCGCCGGGGTCGCCGGGCTGCTGCTCGGACCGGCCGCGGGTCCGCTCGGAGTGGCGGCCGCGATCGGGCTGGCGCTGCTGATGGCCGCGGCGGCGGTGGTCCACCTGCGGCACGGCGACCCGCCTGTGCGGGCACTGCCCGCCGTCGTTCTGGCCGTGGCGGCGCTGGCGTACGCGTGTGTGGCGGTCTCCGTGGGCTGACATCGCCCGAAGGCGCGCCGATGACCCGGGCCTGCCGCACGGCGTACCGTCGACTGTGTGGACGTCACGGCCGACGGCCTCATGGCCCGTGTCGCGCGTGAGCTCGCACCGAGGGCGGACGAGCTGATCGCGGAGGTGGCGCGATGCCTTCGGCGTGAGGTTCCGGAGCTCTGGATCGCCCCGGACCTCGCCCGGATGACCTCCGAGAACATCGCGGAACACGTCGTCGGCGTGCTGACCGGACTGGAACTGGGCATCGAGCCGAACGCCATCGAACCACCGCCGGGCGACGTGGAACGCGCGCGTCGGCTGGCCCGGCACGGTACGCCCGTCACTGCGATGCTACGGGCGCACCGGCTCGGCCAGGGGGTCGTCCTCGACAGACTCCTCGCGGAGGTACCGCGGCTGACCGACGACGGCGAGCTGATCAGCGCGACGTCACGCCGGATGATCGAGATGGCCACCGGATACGTCGACCGCGCCTCCGAACAGGGCGTCCTGGCCTTCCAGGAGGAACGGGACCGTCGACTTCAGTGGCGGCTGTCGGTGGTCAACGAGGCCGGCCTGCGGATCGGAACCACCCTGGACATCGCTCGCACCACCCAGGAGCTGGCGGACCTCGCCGCCGGCCGCATCGCCGACTCCGTCACCGTCGACCTGCTCGACTCCGTGGTCCATGGCCACGACACATCCGCGCCGGGCCCGCCCGTACTGCGCCGGATGGCCCAGGGGACGGTGGCGGAAGGCGTCCCCGACCAGGCAGCCGACGTGCAGGAACTCCACACCTGCCCGGCGGGATCCCCCGCGGCCCGTGCCCTGGCCACCGGGCAGCCCTCCCGGTACGAGGACGGCAACCTGTCGACGATGGTGGTGCCGCTGACCGCGCGGGGTACGACCCTCGGCGTCGCCCGGTTCTCCCGCCACCGGACTCCCTACCTCGCCGACCTTCCCGGCCGCTTCAACGACGAGGATCTCCTCCTCGCCCAGGAAATCTCGGCGAGGGCGGCGGTGGCCGTCGACAACGCCCGCCACTACACACACGCCCAGGCCACAGCGCTCACCCTGCAGCGCAGCCTGCTCCCACGACGTACGGCGGAGCAGTCGGCCGTCGAGGTCGCCTGCCGCTACCTGCCCGCCGGCGCCCGGGTCGGCGTCGGCGGCGACTGGTACGACGTGATCCCGCTGTCCGGGGCCCGGGTCGCCCTGGTGGTCGGCGACGTGGTCGGCCACGGCATCCACGCCGCCGCCACGATGGGACGCCTGCGGACCGCGGTCCGCACGCTCGCCGACATCGACCTGCCACCCGACGAGCTCCTGACGCACCTGGACGACGTCGTCATCCGCCTGTCCGCCGAAGCTTCGGGCGACCCGGACGCGGAGGAGACGGTCGGGGACATCGGCGCCACATGCCTGTACGCCGTGTACGACCCCGTGGCCGGTCGCTGCTCCCTGGCCCGGGCCGGCCACGTGCTTCCCGCCGTGGTGAGCCGCGACGGCGCCGTCGACCTCCTCGATCTGCCACCCGGGCCGCCACTTGGCCTGGGCGGCCTGCCCTTCGAGGCGGCGGAGATCGACCTGCCCGAAGGCAGCCTGCTCGCCCTGTACACCGACGGCCTGATCGAGGCCCGCGATCACGACGTAGAGGCAGGCGTCACCCTCCTGCGCCAGGCCCTCGCGCAACCCGCCGCCTCGCTGGAGACCGCCTGCGACACCGTGCTCCAAGCCCTGCTGCCCGCCGACCGGCCCCATGACGACGTGGCCCTGCTGCTGGCCCGCACCCGCACCCTCGGGGACGGCCAGGTCGCGGCGTGGGACGTGGACGCCGACCCGGCGGCCGTCTCGGGAGCGCGTTCGAGTGCTGTGCGGCAACTGACCGCGTGGGGGCTGGAGGAACTCGACTTCACCGCCGAGCTCGTGATCAGCGAACTGGTCACCAACGCCATCCGCTACGGCCGACCCCCCATCCGCTTGCGGCTCATCCACGACCGGGGCCTCCTGTGCGAGGTGTCCGACGCCGGCAGCACCACTCCCCATCTGCGCCGGGCCCGCACCTTCGACGAGGGCGGGCGCGGTCTCCTGCTCGTCGCCCAGCTCGCCGAGCACTGGGGAACCCGCCACGCCAGGCAGGGCAAGACGGTCTGGGCCGAGCTGAACGAAGGCGAACACGCCGGATTCCCGGACCTGACGTCCCTTCTTCAGTCGGCCACGGGCTGAACCAGCTGGGATCCACGGGCCGCCATCCGGGTGGCCGCCTCGTGGACGAGCTGGGCGTGCAGCTCGAACATCGCCTTCAGGTCGACCGCGTCGCCGTTGATCTCCCGCTGGACGAACAGGCCGTCGGCACCGGCGACGACGTAGGTGGTGATGACGCGCACGGCGCCCTCGTCCAGCTCTGGGATCAGGGTTCGGACGACCTCGCTGATCTTCTGGCTCGCGATGTCACGGACCTGGAGGAACACGGTCCGGCCCCGAGGCTCGGTGGGACGGCGCTCCAGGGCGAGCATGAGGCCCAGACGCAGGAAGTCGGGTGCGTCGACCAGTGACTTGGCCACGTTCCCGGCCATGGCCGTGACCCGCTCCAAAGGTGTCCCCGAGTCCTCGCCGGGCAGCTCGAAGGCCGCCAGCCAGGTCTCGAAGCTGCGTTCGATGACGGCGGCGATCAGGTCGTCCTTGTCCTTGAAGTGCCAGTAGATGGAGCTGGCGGGCAGTCCGCACTTGGCGCTGACCGCGGCGATGGAGGTGCCTTCGTAGCCCCGCTCGCCTGCGATGGCCACCGCGGCGTCGAGGATGCGCTGCCGCGATTCCACTCCGTTCGCACGCTTCTTCCGAGCTGTCTGCGCCCTGCTCATGAAGCTGCTCTTCCTGTCGTGCCAGCGCCTGACCGTTTCCGCCTCCACCTTACTGGAGCAACCGTTCCAAGTGGATCGACCACTACATCAGGAACGTCTGCCGCGACGGCGAGCCGAGCCGGCCGGGTGGGCCAACCCCGGTGACGGCGGCGGCTGCCCTTCCCTGGCTCCCCGCCGGCCATTGGGAGGATCGGAGGAGCCTGGCGGTTGAGAGCGGTCGGCTCGCTGACCTGGCCCGATGGCCGGACACCACACCGACCCGTACCAGCTGTGAAGTTGAGTCGCGTGATGGTGGAGGGCTGGGACAGCGATGGGGTGCCCATGGTCGGCTCGTGCGCGTGTTCAGTCGGAGCCCGCCTGAGACAGCGCGGTCTCCAGCGCCTGCCGGATGTCGTCGGACAGCTCCTTGCTGGCGGGCCAGCCGACAATCGCTTCCGCGACCTCCCGCAGTTTGATGTTCGTCTTCTGGGAGACCGTCCGCAGCACGTCAAAACCCTGGCCGGGAGGCAGGCCACCGAGGGATACGACGACGCCGATGGCCTGGTCGATCACCGCGTGCGAGACCACGGCTTCCCGAAGCTGGCCGATCTCCCGCTGCAACTGGCCGATCTTGCGAGCAAGTTCCTCCGGCCCAGGGGTCTCCGCGTCGAACGGCGAAAGCGCCTCCTGGTCGTGCTCCGTCATGTTCGTCTCCTACAGGCTGCACCCGCGGGCCTGATCCATCACGTCGTTCCTGCGGCGGGGCGGACGCGGCAGTGGCTGTCGCTGTCCGCCCCGCCGCACGCTCGCCGCTGATTACGCGGCGGGGGTGAGTTCAGCGCGTCCGAACAACAGCGCGTAGCCGGAGGGGAGTTGGCGCAGGATGCGGGTCAGCAGGTCGGGGCCCGCACAGGCGGCGACGGCGGAGAAGACGGAACCCGTGTCCCATCGCGTCGTGGCCTGCGAGGCGCCGCTGCGGGCGGCGAGGTCCTTGACGAAGGCCCAGCCGGTCAGCTGCTGGGTGGCGGGGACCTGGGCGGTGAGGATGCGTGCGGCCTCGAAGGGCAGGCGAGCGGCCAGTTCTACGCGTTCGTCGCCGGTCAGCTGGCGTCCCAGTCCCGCGAGGACCAGGCGGACGGCTTCCTCGGCCTTCTCACGGGTCGGGTAGGCGCCGTCGTATCGGACCTTCTCCAGCATCTGCTCGTAAGCCCTGTCGTAGGGCTGCTGGAACGGTGCGGGTCGGTCGGACATCACTGCGGTGGTTGCCTTTCTGTCACCAGGGTCGTGGTGCCGGTGTGCGGTCACCGTGGGTGGGTGGTCACGTGGGCCGAGGCCGGCCGAAGAGCAGGCCGTAGCCGGAGGAGAGCCGGCGCAGGATCTCGTGGAGCAGGGCGAGCCGACGCCGGCCGCGCGATCGGCTCCCCGCAGGGCGCCGTATTCGCCGCATTCCTTCATGTCGTCGAGGAACGTCTCTCGTCGCGCGGTCGCCTCGGCCGCACCCTTCTCCTTGCTCTCGGGGTGCGGAGGACGGGCAGGAGGGGGAACAGGTACCCGTCCTCCGCCTTCGAGCCCTCGGCGGTCCGGCTCAGCCGGAGATCTCCTTGCGGCCGGACCCGACGCCGATGGCGATCTTGCGGGGCTTGGCGCGCTCCGCGATCGGAATGCGCACGGTGAGCACGCCCGCGTCGTAGTCGGCCTGGATGTGCTCGGTGTCCAGCGTGTCGGCCAGCACCAGCTGGCGGGAGAAGACGCCCAGCGGCCGCTCGGACAGCTCCATCTGCACGTCGTCGGCCTTCGCCACCGGCCGGCGCTCGGCCTTGACGGTCAGCATGTTCCGTTCGACGTCGATGTCGATCGCGTCCGCGGTGACGCCGGGGATGTCGAAGGCCACCACGTACTGGTCACCCTCGCGGTAGGCGTCCATGGGCATCGGGGACGGCCGCGACCAGGTGCCGGGGCCCACCAGCTGCTGCGCCAGCCGGTCGAGCTCACGGAAGGGGTCAGTGCGCATCAACATCGGAAAACACCTCCAGAGGGTTCGGGCAGTTGCTGCCAATGCGCCTCACTGAAACTGTTGTAGCATGTCATCCATTGGATGACAAACATGATGTCGTCCGGAGGATGACAACCCGAGGGAGGTGCCCCATGACCCCGGCCGACCAGCCGGCTTCATCCAGTGCCGACGCGAACAGCCCGGCATCCTTCTTCGCCGCCGCGGCGGCCCTGGAGGCCATAGACGATGCCCTGCGCGCCGCCCGGCAAGCGGTTCCCGGCACCCCCGGGGCTCACGAGGTCGGCCCGGACCAGGCCCTGGCCTCCCTCCTGCTGCTCCGGCAGGTGCGCGAGCGGCTCGCCGGTTGGGAGACCGGCCTGATCGAGACAGCCCGGGACGCGGGAGCCAGCTGGGCCGACCTCGCCCACCCCCTCGGGGTCGCCAGCCGCCAGGCCGCCGAGCGCCGCTACCTGCGCGGACGTCCCGGCCCGGCCGGAACCACCGGTGAACAACGCGTCCAGGCCACCCGCGAACGCCGCGCCGCCGAACGCACCACCGTCGCCTGGGCCCGCCGCAACGCGGCCGACCTGCGCCGCGTCGCCGGCCAGATCACGGCCCTCACCGACCTGCCGGAAGCCGCCCGCACCCCGCTCAGCCAACTCCACGCGGCCCTCGCCCACGACGATCCCGCGGAGCTCATCGACCCCCTCCACGCCACCCGCCCCCACCTGACCCGCACCCACCCCGACCTCGCCGCACAGCTCGACACCCTCACACCCCCCTGACCCCGCACGGCCCGGGCGGCCCGGGCGGGATGTCGGCGCTCGACGTACCGCGAGACCTCCTGAACCAAGGGCTCCCCACGACGTGCGGGGGCATGCCGCCCGTCAGTCGGCCGCGAAGTCCTTCAGCCCGTCGGCGGTGCCGTTGTAGCGGTCGTGGTCGCCGACCGTCTGGCCGGACGAGGTGTACTGCCACATGGTGTACGACGACCAGCCCGCCGGAAGCGTCCCGACCGAGGAGGCGTACCGGGCGACCCAGAGGGGGTTGGTCGTGCCGAATCCGGTGTAGCCGCCGGTGCAGCTGGTCCACCATGAGGTGGACGTGTAGATCACGGCCGCGCGGCCGGTGCGCGCCTTGTAGCGGTTGAGGAAGTCCCGGATCCAGCCGACCATGCCGCTGCGGGAGAGGCCGTAGCAGGAGTCGCCGTAGGGGTTCCACTCGATGTCGAGGGCGCCCGGCAGCGTACGGCCGTCGGCGGACCAGGCGCCGCCGTGGTCGACGAAGTAGTCGGCCTGCGCGGTGCCGCTGCTGGAGTCGGGGGCGGCGAAGTGGTAGGCGCCGCGGACCAGGCCGACGTCGTAGGCGCCGTCGTACTGCCCGTCGAAGTACGGATTCGTGTAGGACGTGCCCTCGGTGGCCTTCGTGTACGCCCACCTGACCCCGCTGCCCCACAGGGTGGACCAGGCGACGTCGCGCTGGTAGCTGGAGACGTCGACGCCCTCGGTCTGGACGGCCCTTGCCGCCGGGGGCACGGCGTCGGGCCGGCCGTCGACCCCGTCGTGGGCCATCACGCCGATGCCCATGTAGGCGCTGCCGCGCTCGGGTATGGACTCGCCGGCGGAGGCCGGGGTGGCCGAGAGGACGGACAGGACGGCGAGGAGGCCGGTCAGGGCCGCGGTCAGCCGCAGGCCCGGGCGACCGCGCCCCGGAGATATGGATCTTTGCATGTCCTCATCTGACCCTCGGTCGGGCCCGTCCGCACGTCATGCTCAGCCGACCGGCAACCCCCAGCGCGGCGCGTCCCCGTTCGGGCGTACGGGCGCGACGGTGAGGTCGGGCCGGTCGCCCTTGGCGGTGATCAGGGCCGAGTCGCCCTTCCGCAGCGTGACTTCGATCGCACCGTCGCCGGCGTCCGTGTAGTGCAGGGGGCGGCCGTGGCCGTCCCGTACCTGGATCGGCCCGGGGATGCCGTGCCGTACGACGCAAGGTGCGCCCGCCTCGCTGAGCAGGCGTACCCAGCGGGTGGTGCCGCCCTCGCGGCGGGCGCTGAGCAGGAAGGCACCCTGGGTGCGGAAGTCGTGGACGGCGGCGTCGGTCCAGGCGGCGGGCAGTGCGGGGAAGACGCGGATGATGCCGCCCCAGGACTGGCAGAGCATGTCGTGGAGCGACTGGGCGGCCGAGAGGGGTGTCTCGATGACCGGGCCGGACTCCTTGTACATGGTGTTGGGCTGGATGAAACGGGTCATCAGCTGGCCGAGGTAGGTGAGCGCGTCCTCGCCCTTGCCGAGCAGCGCGGACATGGAGGCGGCTCCGGTGAAGGTGTAGCCCTGGAGGGCGCCTTCGAAGCCGACCCAGTGGGCGAGGGACTTCTCGATGAGGGCGCGTTCGTCGGGTGTGCGGCCGGTCACCTCGTACAGCGGGTAGACGGCGAGCAGGTGCGAGTAGTGGCGGTGCGACTTCGCGAAGGGGATGTCCGCGCCGATCATGAAGCCGTTCGCGTCCGTGGGGTACGCCACCCGTTTCGCGAGGACCTCACGCCAGCGGGGAGCCAACGGGTCGTCGATGCCGAGGAGTTCGGCGGTCTGGATCAGGGTGGTGCAGCCCCAGGTCAGGAGCATCAGGTCGTAGTTGCAGTCGCGGGAGTTGCCGCCGTACTCCGGGGAGAAGGTGGCGGGCAGGTGGAGTCTGCCGTCCGGGCCGGGCTCCAGGAAGTGCAGGTAGTAGTTGATCGCCTTGCGGAGGAGGGGGAAGAGGACGTCCCGGAGGATCGACTCGTCCATGGTGTGGCGGTAGCTGAGCCAGACGTTGTGCAACGCCCAGGTCAGGTCGCCTACTTCGGGGGTGGGCGGGTCCTGGCCGGGGATGCCGACGCCGTAGCCGGTGAGGGTGCCGGCCGCGCCGTTGACCAGGTGGGGGTCGGTGGTGCGCGGGATGCCGAGCGAGTCGGCGCGGTAGGGCTGGGCGACCTCCTTGGCGAGGTTGTCCCGGTACTCGCTCAACGCCCTGGTGATCGCGTCGAGTTCGAGGTGGTTGGAGCCGTGGATGAGCCAGTACTCCAGTTGGGCGTTGAGGTTCCACCAGGTGTTGGGCCATGGCGTGGGCTCCAGCCAGGGGCCGCTGGTCGCCATCACGGGGGCGTCGCGGCGGGCGGCGGAGGCGGCCTTGTAGAGCTGGATCCAGTAGAAGCGCTGGATACGGGCGTCGGGGAGCGAGAGGAAGCTCTTGCGGTAGTAGGCGTGCCACCAGGTGCGGTGGGTGCCCGCGAGGGCGGAGTACGGCAGCGCGGCGGCGGCGCGGATGGCCTTGAGGGCCCGGTTCAGGGCCGTGGTCTGCGGGTACGAGTGCGCGACATGCGCGTAGAGCGTCCTGGTGCGGCTCCTGGACCGCTCCTGCCATGCGGTGACGTGCTGCCCGCCCGACAGCAGGGGCTGTACGGCGGCGTGCACCCCGTCGTGGTCGGTGACCTCGGCGGGCGGGTTGCCCTGGTAGCCGTCGGGCAGTGGTTTGAAGCCGGCCCGGGGGCTGATCGCGTCGGCCGGGTGGAACACCCAGCGGAAGTCGCGCTCGCCCTCGCTCGGAGTGACCTCGACGGCGAGGACCGAGCGGTCGTTGTGGACCAGGGCACGCAGGGCGAGGGTGCCCTTCTCGGTGGTGAGCGTGCCGGTCAACTCGGCGTCGTGCAGGGACAGTCGCCAGTCGAGGGCGGTGATCGCGCCGACCGGCTCCAGTGTGAAGTATCCGATCGGCAGCCGGGCCAGCCCGAACAGGGAGCCGAACTCGGGGCGGTGGTCCTGCACTTCGGAGTGCTGGACGTTGAAGCGGACGGCGGTCGAGGTCGCGCCGGGCTCTGCGTAGATGCCGGAGCCCAGGAAGCCGTTGCCGAGGAACGGGCCCTCGTACCAGGCCGTCGGCATGCGCTGCCAGACGAGGTCGGCGTCGGCGAGGACGGTACGCCAGGGGTCGGCGGACGTACTTACGGCGGCAGGCTCCTCGGCCGCCGTCGCCGGGGTGGCCAGACCCGCTGTCAGAAGTGCTCCGCCGAGGGCGGATCCGGTGGCGAGGACGGTGCGTCTGGACGGTTCGGATGCGGCGGGGCAGGACACGTTGCCTCCAGGCGGCTCTGTGATTCATCGGAGCTATCCCGCGTTGCAACATAGGGATGGGGCCAGGCCGCGTCAATGGAGCTGGAGAGATCCGATGTGTCAGGGTCGCATCCAGGCCCGGGTTCCGAACGAGGCACACGCCCGCGCCGCCACCTCGGCCGCTCCCCGCAGCGCCGCCGCGAAGCCGTCGGACGTCGACTTCCCCTGCGCGGCGAGGTGATGAGCGAGCGCACCGTGCAGAAAGTCACCCGCGCCCAGCGTGTCCACCACCGGGACCGAAGGCACCTCCACCGTGCCGCCGCCCCCGTCCGGCCCCTCCCAGACGATGGGCTCCCCTCCCCGGCTGACCGCGGCCCACGCCACCCCGTGCCGGCGCAGGAACCGCAGCGTCTCCGCCGGAGTGCTCGTGCCGGGCGGGTGAAAGTCGGCCGAGCAGACGGCGACGTCGATCGACGCCAACAAGTCTTCTGCGCCGTCCTTCCAACTGCCCGCATCCAGCAGGGTCGTTCGTCCCGTCGCACGTGCGGCCCGGGCTGCCGCCGATGCCAATTCCCTGTGGTGGCCGTCGAACTCGACGATGTCGCAGGCGGCGACCTGGGTCTCCAGGTCGTCGGGCGGCGCGAGCCGGTGGGCCGTCGCGTTGGTCGAGGCGACCGCGCGCTCGCCGCTCGACGCGGTGACCAGGATGGACGACACGGCGGGCGGCTCGGCCGAATCCGCTGCCAGATCACGGACGTTCACGCCGAACCGGTCGAGGTCCGCTGTGGCGGCGAGGCCCAGTGGGTGCGATCCGATCGCCGTCAGCAGCCGGGCCGTCCCGCCGAGGTGCGCGAAGGCGACGGCCGCGTTGGCCGCCGGGCCACCCGCGGCGACGGTCTGCTCACGGGCCGTCAGTTTCTCGTTGGGGCCCGGCACATGGTCCACGAGCTGGATGACGTCCACCGTGCACAGGCCGACGAACAGCCCCCTCGGCCGTGCCCCGCTCACTGCTTCACTCATCGACGCCCTCTCCCCTGCCGGGTCGTTCCCCCGGCAACCACCGCAGGGCGAACCAGAGTTCCATCCGTACGTCGAGATCGTCGAGGTCGGCGTCGAGCAGCTCGGCCGTCTTCGCGATCCGGCGCCGGACCGTGTTGCGGTGCAGTTCCAGCGCGGCGGCCGTGCGGTCCCAGTTGCCGTGCTGGGCGAGCCAGGCGCGCAGTGTCTCCAGCAGCACGGCCGGCCCGGGTGCGGGGGTGTCGGCGAGCGGGGCGAAGCGGGCCCGGGCCAGCGCCACGGCGTCATCCACGCCGACCAGGGAGTGCAGGCTCAGTTCCTGCTCGCGGTGCCGGGCCCAGGGCGCGCCGGCGGCGATGGCGTGGCGCAGCATGCGGTCGGCCTGCCGGTCGGCGATCGCCAGGTCCGCGGCGGCGACGGGTGCGCTGAGGCCGAGGGTCCAGCCCAGCCGGGCGACCGGCACGAGGTCGGGCAGTGCGGCGCCGGCCGGCAGCAGTCCCCGTAGACGGAGGCCGTCGACGTCGAGGTACGGCGTGCCCAACGCGGTACCGAGGGCGGCGAGTTGGGCCGGATCGGCGCCGGGGCGGCTCGCAGCTCCGGCATTCGGAGACGAGAGGCGGCCGTGGATGACGGTCCAGGTGTCCGTGGTCCGTGCCGTGGATGCCAGCAGCGGAGCCACCTCGACCGGGTCGTGGCCGAGCATCAGGCGGACCAGGGCGGCGGCCGAGTGCGTGTCGGTGCCCAGGGCGTGCCGGGGCGTGGTGAGCAGGGAGAGCAGGACGAGGGCGGTGCCGGTGACGGAGCGGTGCACTGCCGTGGGCGCGCGAGCGGCGGCGATGCCGAGGACGAAGAGGCCGTCGGTCGTCCCGGCCGGGAGGGTGTGCACCGTCAGATGGAACTCGGCGTGGTGCTCGGCCGCCGCCGTCGGCGCTTGCGGCCGCCCACCGCGCCTGCCCGGTCGTACGCGGGTCATGGTCTCGGTGGCGAGCGCGTGCAGGTGCTCGACCGCTGGCTCGGCCGGACGCGTCCCGGCGGCGAGGAGCTCCCGCCCGTGCGGGTCCAACAGGACCGTCCACGCGCCCAGATGCGAGGCGAGCCGGTGCAGTACCGCCTTGAGCGCGTCGGGGCGTGCCGCGGCGGTGGCCAGAGCGGCCTGGGCCTCGGCGATCTCGCGCAACTCCCGGTGCCGGGCCTCGGCCATCGCCTGGTGGGCGGCGTGGTTGACGGCGACGAAGGGGGTGTCGGGCGGGATACGAAGCAGGGGCAGCCCGTGCCGGTCGCAGGCCGAGCTCAGGGCCGGCGGGACCTCGTCGTGCACGGGCGCGACGCCGAAACCGAGTGCCGCGATGCCCGCCTGGACGAGACGGCGCACGTAGGCATCGACGGCCTGGTCCGTCCGCGGGAGGCGGACGCCCGCGATGAGCAGCAACTCGCCGCCGAGGAGGTAGGGCGCAGGGTCCTCCAGTTCCGTGGTGCCGATCAGGCCGACCAGTCGGTCCTCGCGGGGGCCCGCGATCTGTTCCAGCCCGAGGCCGGGGTCGGCGAGCAGGGTGCTCAGCAACACGGTGGGCGTGTCCGGTGCCAGCGAGGTCGACGGCATGAGCTGTTCCTCGGATCCCGTGCGGCGGGATGATTCATCCCTTTGTCACCAGGATATGAGATGGATCCGACACTGGGGTGGCACGGCGGACGCGCCTACGGTTGCCGGGAACCCGACCCCAGGAGCCGTCGCCCATGACCGTCACGACCGCGACCACAGCCCCTCACCCCGTCGCCGAAGAGCAGCGTCTGCGCCGTGAACTGGCCGCCGTCTACCGGCTCGTCGCGCACTTCCGCATGACCGACCTGATCTTCACGCACATCTCGCTGCGGCTGCCCGGCCCCGACCACCACTTCCTGATCAACCCCTACGGTCTCCTCTTCGAGGAGATCACCGCCTCGAACCTCGTCAAGATCGACCTGCAGGGCAACCCGGTCGAGCCGACGCCGTACCCGGTCAACCCGGCGGGGTTCGTCATCCACAGCGCGATCCACGCGGCCCGCTCCGACGCGCACTGCGTGCTGCACACCCACACCAGGGCGGGCTGTGCCGTGGCCGCCCAGCGGGACGGACTGCTGCCGGTCAATCAGATGTCCCTGGAGTTCCACGGCCGCCTCGGCTACCACGACTACGAGGGCGTCGCCCTCAACCTGGACGAGCAGCGCCGCCTGGTCGCCGACCTCGGCGACCACAGCGCGCTCGTCCTGCGCAACCACGGGCTGCTCACCGTCGGCGAGACGCCCGGTCAGGCATTCCTGCGCATGTACTACCTGGAGAAGGCCTGCGAGATCCAGGTCACCGCCCAGGCCGCGGGCGCCCCGCTCATCCTCCCGCCCGCCGACGTCCGCGAGCGCGCCGGCCGCCAACTTCGCGGCGAGGACCACGGATCCGACCTCCAGGACGACGAGGCGTACGACCTGGCCTGGCAGGCCCTTCTGCGTCTGCTCGACCGCATCGCCCCCGACCACGCGGACTGACCCTCCCCGCAGCCGAAGATGGTCACCCTTGGGCAGCTGTTCGGATGGACGTCGGCCTTCCGCTCCCGACCGTTGGCGTTCGGCTCTCACCGTTCTCCGGCACCGCCGCCACCTTTGGTACGCCCATCGAGCTGGACCTCGACGGGCTGTCGATCCGCGACCTCCGCCGCAACTCCCTCAACCAGTATCTGATCCTTGCCGGTTCGTGGGCCGCGGACGACAACAGCGACCCGTACGCCCCGTACTCCTGGGACGCGGTGGCCGGGCACCAGCCGGTGAAGGTGCTGGACCTGCCGACGACCGACGCGGGCGGCTGGGAGTCGAACCCACCCGGAGTGGCAGAAGTCCCGCAGCACCTGGTTCACCCTGGGCTGACCCGGCGCCGGGTCGCCGGACGGACAGTAGAGTGAACGGTCCATGTCACAAAGGCCGATCGCATCCGTCCAGGCCACACCCGGTGAAGGAGACACGGTGACCCTGCGCGAGAACGATCCGCGGACCGTCGGCGGATACCGGATCGAAGCGCGCATCGGCACCGGCGGCATGGGCGTCGTCTACCTCGGCCGGTCGGTGTCGGGGCGGGCCGTCGCGGTGAAGGTCGTGCACGCGAAGTACGCGGAGAACGACGACTTCCGGTCCAGGTTCCGGCAGGAGATCGCGGCGGCCCGGCGGGTGAGCGGAGCGTTCACCGCGCCGGTCCTCGACGCCGACCCGGACGCGGAGCGGCCGTGGATGGCCACCGCGTACGTGCCCGGTCACACCCTGGCCGAGCGGGTGACCGAGGAGGGCCCGCTGGACTGGCCCTCCCTGCGCCGCCTCGGCACCGAACTCGCCGAGGCACTGCGGGAGATCCACCGCGCGGACGTGGTCCACCGGGATCTCAAGCCCGGCAATGTGCTGCTCCTTGAGGGGGGCGGCGAGGACGGGGCGGTGCGGGTCATCGACTTCGGCATCTCGCGCGCGGCGAGCAGCGACGTCCGTACCCAGACCGGCATCGTGATGGGCTCGCCGCCGTTCATGGCGCCGGAGCAGTTCAGCAGCCCCCGCGATGTCGGTCCTGCCGTGGACGTCTTCTCGCTGGGCGCGGTTCTCGTGTACGCGGCCACCGGGCGCAGCCCCTTCGAGGCGGAGAACGCCTATCTCGCCGCGTACAACACCGTGCACAGCGAGCCCGAGCTCGGCCGACTGCCGCAGCCCCTGCGGCCGTTGGTGTCCCTGTGCCTCGCGAAGGAGCCGACCGCGCGGCCGACCTCGGCCGAGGTGCTGGAGACGCTGGCCGCCCTGCCGGAGGACGTGACCGACGAAGAGCCGGCGGACAGCCCGGCGCCCGTGGTCACGGAGACGGCGACGACCCTGCCGCCCGCAGCGGAGAAGAGCAGGCCGCGGGGGAAGAAGGTGTGGCTCGCGGTGGCCGGCGCGGCCCTGCTGGGCCTCGCGGGCACGGTCATCGGGGTCAACCTCGACGACGCCCCGGCGGCGAGCCCGGGCCGGGCCGGCGTCCGGGCGACCGGGGCTTCGGCCGTACCGGCGGGCTGGAAGCCCTGGCACAACGCGCTCAAGCCCGACAAGGACGACCCGATGAGCATGGGCATGGGCTCGTCCTGCACCCCGGATGCCCTCGGCGTGTTCTGCTCCTCCCCCACGGTCGCGCTGATGCGGCTGAGCTCCGCGACCGGGCAGGTCGACTGGACCAAGCCGATGAGCGACAAGAAGGTCGACAGTTTCTCGCTGAACAAACCCGTCGTGCTCGACGATGTGGTGTACGTCAACAGCGCCGACCGCAACGAGGGAGTGGACGCCTTCGACGGCCGGACCGGCAAGCGGCTGTGGCATCTGGACGGCCCCGTCGGGGAGTTCGACGCACTGGGCGGCGTACTGCTCGTACGCCTGGACAAGCTCACGCTCCCGGAGGCGGACGACGGCGCGAACTATGCGGCGTACGAGCCCCGCACGGGCAAGGAGTTGTGGCGGCGAACGCTGGCCTCGAAGTCGGCCCAGCCCTTCTACGAGGGCTCGGCCGGAGTGCTGTACGCCGATCTGCGCGGCGGCACCGGCCGGATCGCGCGGATCGACGCCCGCTCGGGCAGAACCCTCGGCCAGGTCACTCCGCCGAAGGGCGATCTGTGGCTGGCCACGGTCCACGACGGCACCGCGTACTACGCGCGCTGGGAGGACAACACCGGCGTCTCGGCCGCCTTCTTCATCCAGGACCTCACCAGCGGGAAGACCCGCCGTATCGACTTCCCCTGGAGCGTCGAACCGGAGGCGCCGCCGCTCGTGCGCGGCGACACCATGTACATCTTCGACTACGGCAACGAGACGCTGCTCGCCCTCGACCTCAAGCGCGGCAAACCACTGTGGACCAGCTCCCGCGACCTGCGCGTGTTCAGCGAACCGTCCCTGCACGACGGGCGGTTGTACGTGAATCTGCCGGACACCAGCGTCATCGCCCTGGACCCGCGCACGGGCAGGGAGATCGGCCGTACGGCGCCGTCCTTCGACACGGAGGGCACCTCGTTCGAGGAGCTCTCCCCGAGCGGGACGCCACCGCTGCTGGTGGGCCGGGTGCTGTACGGGGTCAGCGGGCCGGGGGTCTTCTCGGTGGCCGACGTGACCTGACCGGCGGCCTCGCTCAGGTCGCCGTCGCCTCCGCGGCGGCGCGGCCCGCCGCACGCCCGGAGAAGAGGCAGCCGCCCAGGAAGGTGCCCTCCAGGGACCGGTACCCGTGCACCCCGCCTCCGCCGAAGCCGGCGACCTCACCGGCCGCGTACAGACCGGGCACCGGCGTACCCGTGGCGTCGAGGACGCGGCCCGACAGGTCGGTCTGGAGGCCGCCGAGGGTCTTGCGGGTGAGGACGTTGAGGCGTACGGCGATCAGCGGTCCGGCGCCGGAGTCCATGATCTTGTGGGCCGAGGCGGTGCGGCTGAGGGAGTCGCCGACGTAGGTGAGCGCGTTGCGGATGCCCATGACCTGGACGTCCTTGGTGTACGGGTTGTCGATCTCGCGGTCGCGCGCCTCGATCTGGCGTTGCAGGTCGTCGAGTTCGATCAGGTTGTCGCCGGTGAGCTTGTTCATCCCGCGCACGAGCTCGGACAGGGTGGTCGCGACGACGAAGTCGACGCCGTTCTTCTTGAACTTCTCGATCGGCTCCGGGGTCTGCCAGATCCGCGAGAGGAGCTGCCAGACGTCCTTGTTGGTGAGGTCGGGGTTCTGTTCCGAGCCGGAGAGCGCGAACTCCTTGGCGAGGATCTTCTGGGTGGTCACGAACCAGGAGTAGTCGTAGCCGGAGGCGGTGATCGAGCCGAGGGTGTGCAGGGTGTCGTAACCCGGGATGTCGGGCGTGCTGAAGCGCTTGCCCGTGGCGTCGAACCACATCGAGGACGGGCCGGGCAGGATGCGGATGCCGTGGTTCGGCCAGATCGGGTCGTAGTTCCTGAGGCCCTCGGTGTAGTGCCACATGCGGTCGGGGTTGACGATGCGTCCGCCGGCCTGCTCGGTGATCGCGAGCATCCGCCCGTCCACGTGCGCGGGCACGCCGGTGACCATGAACTTCGGCGGGGTGCCGAGACGGGCCGGCCAGTTCTGCCGCACGAGATCGTGGTTGGCGCCGATGCCGCCCGAGGTGACGACCACGACCGGGGCGCGCAGTTCGAACTCGCCGACGACGGTACGGGAGCTGGGCTTGCCGCGGGCCGCGTCGCTGGGCTCCAGGATCGCGCCGCGTACGCCGGTGACGGTGCCGTTCGTCGTGACGATGCCGTCGACGCGGTGGCGGAACCTGAAGGTGACCTTCCCGGCCGCGACCGCCGCACGGACCTTCTTCTCGAAGGGTTCGACGACGGCGGGGCCGGTGCCCCAGGTGACGTGGAAGCGGGGCACCGAGTTGCCGTGGCCGTCGGCGAGGCCGCCGCCGCGTTCGGCCCAGCCGACGATCGGGAACCACTGCACGCCGAGCCCGGAGAGCCAGGAACGCTTCTCGCCGGACGCGAAGTCCACGTACGCCTCGGCCCACTTGTAGGCCCAGTGGTCCTGGCCGGAGGGGTCGTCGACACCCCGGTCGAAGCCCGCCGTGCCGAGCCAGTCCTGCCAGGCGAGGTCGTGGGAGTCCTTGACGCCCATCAGGCGCTGTTCGTCGGAGTCGACGAAGAACAGCCCGCCGAAGGACCAGTACGCCTGCCCGCCCAGGCTCGCCTCGGGTTCCTGGTCGAGAAGCAGCACCTTCCGTCCCGCGGCCGCCAGTTCGGCGGTGGCCACGAGCCCGGCGAGTCCGTGGCCCACCACGATGGCGTCCGCGTCCTGCGCCTCCGTGGCGAAGGCGGGCGCCGTCTGGGCGAGGGTCGCCGCGGCGAGGACTCCCCCGGCCGCCGTCAGGGCGTGGCGCCGGGTGATCGCGGCCGGGACCGAAGCGTTCTGCATGGGCTGCCTCCCGAAGAGGACGGAGGGACCGGAGATGCGCCCGGTGCCACCGTGACGACCAGGGGTTACCGACGGTAGCCCAGAGAGTCGGGTACCGCCAGAGCGCGCTTTCTACGAACTCCGTTGCAGGGCAGGGGAATTGGGCCCGGCGAACACCAGCAGACCTTGTCGCGGTCGGAATCCGCAGCTCATCCGACGGCCGCGCACTCCTCCGGGGCGTGGCTGTGGTAGCGGAGCAGGAGCATCGCCGCGTCGTCGTGCGGCGGGCCGGCGGCGTGCCGGACGACGTCCTCGCGCAGGCTGTCCAGGGCGCTCTGGGCGTCGGCCTCCTTGAGGAGGTACGCGCGCTCGCCGAGCGGGTAGAAGGTGCCGCGGTCGTCGCGTGCCTCGCTCACGCCGTCGGTGTACAGCAGCAGTTGCTCGCCCGGGGCGAAGCCGACGGGGAAGGGCTTCGGGCTGCAGTCCCCGTATGTGCCCAGGCCCAGCGGCAGCGCGTAGGCGGGCGGCAGGGGGAAGTCGGCGGTGCCGTCCTCGTGCACGACCATCGGCGGCGGGTGCCCGTAGTTGAGGAAGACGACCTTGTGGTCGGCGCCCACCTCGGCGAGGATCGCGGTGACGAACTTCTCCCCCTCCAGCACCCGGTCCACGCTGCGCTCCAGCCGCTCGCCCAGCCGCACCAGGTCGGGCTCCTCGTGCGCCGCCTCGCGGAAGGCGCCGAGCACCACGGCGGCCGTCTCGACGGCGGCGAGGCCCTTGCCCTGCACATCGCCGACGATCACCCGCACCCCGTGCGGCGAGGCGACCACCTCGTACAGGTCGCCGCCGATGCGGGCCTCCGCGACGGCCGAGGTGTACGACACCGCCGCCTGCAGGGGCCCCGCGGTCAGCGGCACCGGCCGCAGCAGCACCCGCTGCGCGACCTCCGCGATCGACCGCACATTGGCCAGCTCGGCCTCCCGGCGCCCGCGCATCACGGCGGCCGCGATGCCCGCGCCGGTCACCCCGACCACGGACACCATCGCCATGAAGCCCCGGCGCTCCTGGAACAGCCCGTCGTACAGGCCGAGTGCCACACACAGCAGCAGGGCGGCGGCACCGAACACGGCGGTACGGCGCCAGCCGCCGACGAGTCCGGCGAAGGCGGGCCCCAGCGAGGCCAGCGGCAGGAATCCGAGGCCGGGCCCGGTGAGGACGTCGCCCACGGCCACGGTCGCCATCACCGCGACCGGCAGCCAGGCCAGCACGGTGTGGCTGCGCTGCGGCTTTGTTGCGGCCATGGCGTGCTCCAAGGCGTCCCTGCGCTCAGGAGCCACCAAGGGCCCCTTCCCCACCTCTCGACGTCGAACAGCCTGCCAGCCGGTGCTGTGAACCTGCCCTCGCTTTACCCAATTGAGGCCGAGAGCGGATATTTACCGACCAACCTCCGCCAGAGCCTCGAGCAGCCCGGCCGCGGCCTGCTGGAGGCGAGGTGACCCCTCCGTGGTGAACGTGAGCAGGCGTTCGCGCACTCCCGCGCTCTCCGGCGGCGGCGTTCCGGAGGCTTTCACCCAGCGCTTCAGACCGAGGGCCGCCTGATAGCGGACGCTCTCGTGCGGGTCTTCGAGGCCGTCGAGGAGGCGGCGCACGTCCTCGCGGGCGTTCCTGTCTCCGGGGGCGCGCGGGTCGAGGAGCGAGAGGGCAGCGGCCCGGACCTCCGTCGACGGTGTCCGATCCGCGAGGTCTCGTACGGCGGGGAGGGCTTGGGGCAGATGGGCCAGGACGTTGCGGGTCCGCCACACGTTGTCCGGGACGGACGAGAGATGCGTGACCAGCGACCTGACCACCGCAGGGCGCTCCCAGGGACGCAACCCACCGCGGACCAGGGCACTCAGCCCCTCCATCGCACCTGCTCGGAGCGCGGGGTCGGCGTCGTCGAGGAGAGGAAGCAGCAGCCATACGGCGTGCCGGGCGCCCGACTCCCCGACGGCCATGGCGGCGGCCGCCCGGGTGGGGCCGGAGAGAGTGCGGTCGTCGAGCACGGCGCGCAGCCGCGCGGCGGCCTCGGGGGTGTCGACGGCGCCGAGGGCGTGAGCGGCGGCGGGGCCGGCCTCCGCGTGGTGGAGCCAGCGCGCGGCGAGGCCGGTGACGCGTCGGTCGCCGAGCCGGCCGAGCAGGTTCAGCAGCCATCCGGCTGCTTCGGGGTCCCGCTCGTCCGCGAGGGCGGTCGCCAAGGCGTCGGCGGCCGAGTCTTCGCCGGTGCGCGCGAGCCGCCGCGCCGCGGCGATCCGCACCTGCGGGCACTCGTCGCGCAGTGCGTCGAGCAGCGAGTCGTGGAGCCGTGCGTTGCAGCGCGCGGGGAGCATGTCCAGGGCACGGGCGCGGGCGGGGCCTGTGCCCTCCCGTGCCGCCCGGACCACTTCGGCCTCCACGGCCGGATCGCGCTTGTGTTTACGGACCAGACCGTCGGCGCGGCCCCATACCGCCGGGTCCGGGTCGCCGAGGAGTCGGACCAACGCGGGGATGTCGCCCGGAGTGCCCAGCGTTCTGAGCGCCTCCAGTGCGTTGATCCGCAGGTGGTGGTCGGGGTCGCGCAGCAGTTGCCGGAACGCCTCGGTCGCCGCCTCGCCGTCCAGGGCCAGCCGGATCGCGGCGCGCGAAGCCCTGCGCCGCACGATCGGGTCCTCGTCGGCCATGAGTGCCGGGAGCGTCTGTGCGCCCGCGTCCCGGTCGCCGATCCGGCCGAGGGCCTGGGCCGCGGCAGCCCGCACCGCGGGTTCGGGGTCGCGTGTGGCCCGTACGAGATGAGCGCTGTGCTCGGGTCGGCCGATCCTGCCCAGGCCCTTGACCGCAGCCTCACGCCGCCCCGGGCCCGCTTCCGGGTCCGCCAACTCCCGCAGGAAGTAAGCGACCTGATGCTCGGAGTACATGTCCCCCCTCGGCCCGTGTCTCCCGGCCGGCAGATTGTTCCGCAGCTTCCCCATCACCGATCCGGCGCCCTGTTCCCCGCCGCCCCAAGCTAAGACTCCTCAGGCGCCCGCAGGTTGTACCCGGCACAACCCCCGTCAGCCGTCCCAGCTCGCCGCGGCGAGTACCGCGGCCGCCGCGCCCGTGCCCAGGACCGCGCCGGCGATGACGTCGCCCGGGTAGTGCACGCCGGTGTGGATGCGGGAGTAGCCCACCGCGCAGGCCAGCAGGCCGAGCGGGACCGTGGCGGCCGGGAAGGCGGGCCCCACGGCCGCGGCGAAGGCTACCGCCGAGGCGGTGTGGCCGGAGGGGAAGGACGCGGACGCGGGCATGGGTACGTGCCGTCCCGGGAACGGCGAGTCCTCGGCGCGGTGCGGGCGCGGTCGGCGCAGCAGGCGCTTGCCGAGGAGGTTCGCGGTGGCCGAGGCCACGGCCACCGCCCCGACACCGAGCGCGGCGGCGCGGCGCGAGCGGCCGGGGCGCAGGGCCAGCAGGCCGGCGATCGCGAAGGAGATCTTGGAGTGGTCGGCCGCCGCGGACAGCCGGCGCAGGGCGTCGTCCAGCGTGGGTGTCCTGGTGACCGTGACGGCCTCGTAGAGCGCCTGGTCGAGGGCGGCGAGGTCGCGCAACAGGCCTCGCTCCGCCGGGTGTTCGGGCGGCAGTCGGTCAGGCATCGCTGTGCTCCTGCTTCTTCTCGGTAGGAACGGGGGTGCGGCCGAGCGCGAGGCGGACCACGCGCCGCCAGTCGACGGAGGGGGCGACGTAGGGCGCGCCGGGCCGGTGTCTGGGCACCCGCACCCGGAGTGCGCCGGGCCGCACCGTGCAGACGACCGGCGGCGGCAGGGTGAGCGCCTCGCCGTCGACGGCCACCGCGATGAGCTCCTCCTCGGCCTCCACGACGACCTGACGGGACGTCAAGGACGTTATCCCGGCCGCCCGTTCGCCGAGCAGGACCACTTCGGCGGCCTGCGCAGCGCCCTCGACGCGGACGGCGATCACGCCGAGTCTGCCGCCGTCGAGCCGCGGTCGGCGCCCGCCGGCGAGGGGGTCGGCGCGCGCGTACGGGTTGTTGCTGACGAGAAGGGCCTGCGGTGCGTGCAACTCCTTGTCGTCCGCGCGGACTTCGAGGGTGGTGCCGGCGTCGCCCGCGAGGAGGTCCGGGAGTTGGTCAAGGGCGGTGGCCGCCTTGGCGTCGCGGTAGTCGGGACTCTGCACGATCTCCGCGTACGTCCCGAACGAGACCGTGTTGACGAACGGCCGCCCGGAGACGTCGCCGAGGTCGATGCGGAGTTCCACCCCGTCGGTGAGCGCGTCCAGGCTGCTGGCGGGGTTCTCCCGGTCGAGGCCCAGGTCCATGGCGAAGTGGTTGCGGGTCCCGGCGGTCACGACCATGAACGGCAGCCCGTGCTCGGCGGCCACCCCGGCCACCAGGGCCTGTGTGCCGTCGCCACCGGCCACTCCGAGCAGGTCCGCTCCTTCGGCCACCGCCTGCCGGGCCAGCTCAACGGGGTCGGGGTTGGTGTCGAGGTCCAGGAGGATCACGCGGGCGCCGAGGGCCTCGGCCCGCTCCACCAGGTCGTGCCGGCCGACCTTCCCGCCACCCGACCGGGGGTTCATGATGATCACGGGCCGGCGCGGCGGCCGGGCCGAGCGGGAGTGCATTCCGTGCGGCTTGCGCAGGCGGCGCAGGGCGCTTCTGGCGCAGGCGAGCGCTGCGGTCCAGGACGCGAGCGCCGCCATGGCCACCACCCACAGGCCGGACACCGCGTACAGCACGAGAACGGCCACCGGCGCGGCCACGGCCAGCAGGGCACCGAAGAGGCGCGGCACGCCCCGGTGCGCGAGCGCCCACCAAAGACCCGCACCGGCCAGACCGAGCCCGACCAGACCGAGCACCAGCACCGCCCACTGTCCGGCGGTCGCCACGAAGGCGACGGCCCCGGCAAGGCACAGCAGCGCGAGCCGGGCCAGGCCCCGAGCCACGCCCAGCTCTCCGCCGGAGCCGTGCGGCTCCGCCTCGCTCGTCGTACGGGTCACGTCCATGCTGCGACGGGCGGTGCGCCCTGCCTCCCCCTCCATGGTCGTCACGGCCTGCCGGTGCGGCATCCCGGCGTCCATGATCCCGGTCCGGCCGGAACGGCGCCACCAGCATGGCCTGCTCCCCCGTACCACCGTGTACGCCCCCGAAGCGCCCCTCCGTTGCGATGGCGCGCGCCGTCGGAGTTCGGCCTTTCTGCCGGTCGCGGGCAGGTGTCCGACTGGTCAGACGTGCGGGTTGACAGCGTGGGCGGTCCCGTCGAACGAGCACTCCGGTGGCCGGGAAATCGTCCGCGACCTGCGGGCATCCCCGCGCCGGCCACTCCTGGCCCGCGTGCCGATTCGATGCCGTACTGCCTGATGAGACGGCAGCGGCGACTTCCGGCCGGATCGGGCTTGGCGTGATGGCACGTGCCGGGCGGGCCGAAGTGCCGACACCCCGTCAGGGTGCGCTTCCATTTGTGTTCGATCCATGCAGACGGCAAGGAGCACCTGTGCTGAGACGCGACGCCTTCAGACTGCCCCGCCATCCGACCTCGGTGGCCTGTGCCCGGCGGCGCGTGCGGCACCATCTCACGGCGTGGGGGCACAAACCCGACGACGAGGTCACCGAGGAGGTCGTGCTGCTCGTCTCCGAGCTCGCGGCGAACGTGGTGCGGCACGCGCCCGCGCCGTCGCAGGAGTTCGAGATCGCGGTGACCGCGCTGGCGGACGACTCCTGCTTCATCGAGGTCTCCGACGAGAGCCCGACGCTGCCGGCGCTGCGGACCGTGCCCTCCTGGGAGGAGGAGAGCGGGCGCGGACTGCGGCTGGTCGACGCCGTCGCCCGCACCTGGGGTGTGCACCAGCGCGGCGGACACGGCAAGACCGTGTGGGCCCTGGTCGCTTCCGGCCCTCCCTAGCCGGACGCCGGCAGTCCCGACTCGGCCCAGGGGTGAGCGAGGCATGGATTTCGGGTACCCGTGGGCTTGGACCGTCGCCTCCAGGCGGGTCCGAGCAGATGCCGAGGTGCAGCCATGGGTGATGCGCGGCGCGTCACGGAGTCCGACCGCCTGCCGGACGAGTGGGGCAGAATCCTCGACCTGCTGCGCCAGGCACGCGGCTTCACGTTCACCGGTTACAAGCACGGCGTGCTGCAACGGTGTGTCGGCCGCCGGATGGCCGTGCTCGGCATCACCTCCTACACCGCGTACCGGCAGCGGCTCGCGGCCGGCCCCGGCGAGTGCGACCGGCTCCTGCGCACGCTGCTGATCGGCACCACCTCCTTCTTCCGCGACCCGCGGGCCTGGGACTACCTGCGCCAGGAGATCGTTCCGGAACTGCTGGAAAAGAGCGTTCCCAACAGGGACGTCCGCGTGTGGAGCGCCGGCTGCGCCCGCGGCGAGGAGGCGTACTCGCTGGCCATCCTGTTCGCGGAGGCGCTCGGCCGGGGACCCGTTCTGCCCCGCGTCAGGATCTTCGCCACGGACGTGGACCCGGACGCGCTCCACGTCGCCCGGAGCGGGGTGTACCCCGACAGGGCGGTGACCGCGATGCCCTCGCGGCTGCGGGACACCTACCTCGTCCCGCACGGCGACCAGTTCCGGATCCGTTCCGGTCTGCGGTACTCCGTGGTGTTCGGCCGGCACGACATCATGCGCGACGTGCCGCTGTCCGGGGTCGACCTGCTGGTCTGCCGCAACACGCTCATGTACTTCGACAGGACGACCCAGGCCGGTGTACTCGACGGGTTCCGCTTCGCCCTGCGGAACGGGGGGTTCCTCTTCCTCGGCCGGGCGGAGACGCTGGTGGCGTACGGCCACGGCAGCTTCGAGCCGGTGGAGCGGCGGCAGCGGATCTACCGACGGCTGCCCGACAGCGCGGCGGTCGGGGAGCCTACGCCGGCTGCTGCCCGGCGGCGTGATCGGCGGCGCTGAGTCTCGACTGCGCGGACATGCCGGAGCCGGTCAGCCCTACCTCGCCTTTCAACGGCCCGAGATTCCAAGCACGCGGACGGTCACGGCGGTGTGCCGGTGTCGAGGGCCGCCGCGCGCAGGGCCGCGGCGACGCGGGCGACCGGTTCGGCCGGCGGCTGGGGCATGCGGGCCAGCAGGAGGCGTCGCTGTTCCTGGGGTCCGCCGCGGACCGGCAGGATGCGTACGCCCGCCGGTGCGGCGGGGGCGAGGGTGGCGGGCACGGTGGTCAGGCCGAGACCGGCGGCGACCAGGTGCAGTTTCGCGAGCCAGTCACGCGCGGTGTGGGCGATCTCGGGCCGTTCGTCGAGGCCGGGCCATACGCCCATCAGCCGGTCCTCACCGGACGTGGAACCGGCGATCCAGCGCTGCCCGCGCAGGTCGGCCACGTCGACGAACTCGCCGCGCGCGAGCGGGTGGGCGGCGGGCAGGGCGAGGCACAGGGCGCGTTCGCCGAGCGTGCGCAGGGCCAGCGGCGGCGATTCGGCGTCCGGCGGCCGGAACGGCGGCGCCGACGCCAGCAGCGCGAGGTCCAGGCTCCCGGCCCGCAACGCACGTACGAGCGCCGGGGTGCTGCCCTCCCGGGTGACGACCCGGAGGGCGGGGTCCGTCTCCCTCAGCCGGGCCAGCGCCCTGGGCAGCAGTACGGCGCCGGCGCTCGGGAACCAGCCCAGCCGGACGGTCCCGGCCTGCCCGGGCCGGCCGGACAACTCCCGCGCGGCCGCGTCGATCTCGTCGAGCACCGACTTGGCGCGCCGCAGCACGATGTGCCCGGCCGGGGTGAGACGCGCGCCGTCCCGCCGCCGCTCCAGCAGTTCCGTACCGGCCGCTCGTTCGATCGCGGCGATCTGCCGGGACACCGCGGACTGGGTGTAGCCCAGCGAGGCGGCGGCCGCGGTGAAGGTGGACTGCTCGGCGACCGCGCGGAAGACCCGTAGTGCGGTGAGGGACACGTCGGTGAAGTCCATGACGATTCCGCATGATAGCTGTGCCGGGTTCTCGTTGGACTCATGGCACGGGACGTTCCTAGCGTTGTCTGCATGACCTCATCACGCATCGCCCTCGTGACGGGCGCCAACCAGGGTCTGGGCCGAGCCCTCGTCGAGGGGCTCGCGGCCCGGATGGATCCCGAGGACCTGGTCCTGCTCACCGGCCGCGACCCGCGGCGGGTCGCCGACGCCGCCCGTGAGGTGGCCCGACTGCCCGGAACACGCAGCCGGGTCGAGGGACGGGTACTGGACGTCACCGACACGGACGCCATCGCACGGCTCGCCGACGAGCTCACCGCACGGCACGGCGGGGTGGACGTGGTGATCTCCAACGCGGTCGCCCGCGTGCTCCCCGACGAGTCGCAGGCGGCGCGCGCCGACGAGTTCATCGACGTCTCCAACACCGCCACCCACGCTGTCCTGCGCTCCTTCGGTCCCGTCCTGCGCCCGGGCGGCCGGCTCCTCGTGGTGGCCAGCAGCCTGGGTACCCTCGGCCATCTCGACCCCCGGCTGCACCACCTCTTCGACGGGGCGGACCTGGAGCAGGTCGAGTACGCCGTCGAGTCCTGGCGCAGCGCCGTCCACAACAGGACGTCCGAGGAGGCGGGTTGGCCTCGCTGGCTCAACGTGCCCTCGAAGGTCGCCCAGGTCGCGGCCGTGCGCGCGGTCGCCGCCGAGCGCCGGGAGCGGGACCTCGCCGAGGGCACCCTGATCGCCTCGGTCTGCCCCGGGATGGTCGACACGGCCACGTCCCGCCCCTGGTTCAGCGACTACGGCCACGCCCAGTCCCCCGACCGCGCCGCCGGCCCCGTCCTCGACCTGGTCCTCGCCGACCACGTGGACCCGGCCCTGTACGGCGAGTTGGTGCGCTTCGGCAAGCCCCTGCCGTGGCACGACGGTACGCCCCTGGTCGAGCAGGACCGGCTGCTCACACCCTGACTCAGGCGCCGCCGGAGCAACACCCGTCCCCGGGCGCGGACTTCGCGGCGGTCTCCAGCCGGCAGAAACAGGACGCCTCGACCGGTACGTCCGCCAGTGCCGTGGCGATCTTCAGCTGCTGGGCCACGATCCCGGCCTCGCCCTCCTTGCCGAGCCGTACGAGGCATTCGTGGAAGCCGTGCAGGGCCCAGACGTTGGCCGGGTGCTGCTGGGCGCGCGGGAGGGTGCCGTCGAGCCCGAGGTCGGCGCGGTAGACCGCCTCCGCCTCGGCGACCCGGCCCTGTTCGAGGAGAAGCGCTCCGTAGGCGTGCCGGGTGGGCTGCATCCAGCCCCAGGGTTCGTCGTACGGGAGGCCGTCGTCCAGCTCGATCGACCGGCGCAGGGCCGCGAACGCCTCCTCGTGCCGGCCCCTGCGGTACTCCAGCTCGCCGTCGAGCATCGCGGCGGCGATCGCCAGGATGTCGGCGCAGGTGTTGTTGAACAGCATCCGCGTCTCCGGCACACGCTCGACCGCCGCCCGGAACAGCTCGCGCTCGGTGTCGGCCTCGTCGACGCGGCCCGTGGCGGAGAGCGCGACTCCGCGCGCGTAGTGCAGCATCGCCGTGGTGACGCAGTAGAGGCGCTGGTCCTCGGGCATCGACAGGCGCAGGACGTCGTCCCAGCGGCCGAAGCGGATGAGCGCGTGCACCCGCATGGCGAGGAAGCCCTCCAGCCAGTCCGCCATGGGCGGGCTCTGCACGCGCAGCAGTTCCTCGGGCACGGCCGCTTCGAGCCGGCCCACCGTGTCGATCGCCTCCTGGAAGCGGCCGAGGAACATGGCGCCGTAGATCTTGAAGTGGAGGTTGTGACACCGGTAGAGGGTGTAGAAGTTCATCGCCCCGGCCCGGGCGTGGTACTTCTCGTCGGCCTCGATCGCGTCGGTGTTGTCGCTGATCACCCGGCGGTAGTCGCCGCAGAGGACCTCCAGGTGCGAGGGCATGTGCTGGAGGTGTCCCGCGTCCGGTACGAGGCCGCGCAGCCGGTCGCCGGCGGGCAGGGCGGCCTCGGGGGTCGGGGACATCTCCATCAGGTGGATGTACAGGTGGAGCAGGCCCGGGTGGACCGCGCCCGCTTCCGTGCCGAGCGCCCGCTCCAGCACGGCCCTGGCCTCGGTGGTGCGCGAGCCGGGCGCCGGGGTGCCGGTGCGGATGTCCCACAGCTGCCAAGGGGTCAGGTTCATCATGGCGTCCGCGTAGAGGGTGGCCACGTCGAGGTCGTCGGGCGCCAGTTGGTGGACGGCCCGCATGCTGTCGGCGTAGGCGGTGTTCCAGACGGCGCAGGTCTCGACGGCGGGGGCCTGTTCCTGCGGGTAGCGGGCGCGCAGTGCGCCGATGAGGGCCTGCTCGACGGGCGTGGCGCCGGCCGCCTTGGCGTGGGCGCGTTCGACGGCGGCGTGGGTGCGCTCGACGGTCCGCGACAGGTCCTGCTCGTCGAAGAACTCCCAGGGCTTGTTGTAGTTGGGGCCCAGCGCGTAGGCGATGCCCCAGTCGGCCATGGCGCAGTCGGGGTCCGCCGCGGCGGCCGCCTCGAAGCAGCGGACGGCCTCCTCGTGGTTGAAGGCGTACGTCCAGTTCAGGCCCCGGTCGAACCAGCTCTGCGCCTCGGCGGACGAGGTCGTCACGCGCCGGGTGTGGCCACCGAGGTCGTAGTAGGTCATCCGGGCTCCTCAACTCTACGGCCGCCGCTTCGCACGATGCCCCAATCATGCCTTTTCGCCGGTACGACGACCCGGCGGACCGCGTCCGGGTGGTGCGCGCGTCGGCTCGCGAGCCCTCGTCACGCTCCGTGGGCGCGCACCGTGCCGCAGTGAGCCCTGTGTGCGCCTCCACCACGCTGGGGAAAATGCGCCATGTGACCGGTCGTCGGCCGGACATGGTGCAGCTCAGTTCCAAGTCGTCGAGGAAGCCGGCTCCAAGTCGTACAGAAAGCAGGTCCGCTCCCGTGCTGTTGCGTCTTCCCGAGTCCGTGTCCGAAGCACAGGAGTGCCTGGCCGAGGGAGCGGTGCCCATCGGCGGGGCCACGCTCGTGTGGGCCGGCTGGCAACGGGACGGATTCCCCGAGCAGGCCGTGTCGCTCCGCAACCTGCCGGAGGCCAATGTCATCGCGTCGGGCGCGCTCGGCTCCGCCGTGGTGCTGCACCGGATAGACGACCGCGTGCCCGAGGTGCTGCGACGGGCGGCCGGCTCGGTGGGGACCGGTGCGGTACGCCGGACCGCCACCGTCGGCGGCAACATCGTCGGCAGCACGCTGCGCTGTCTGCTCCCGGCCGCGCTGGTGCTGGACGCGCGTGCCACCGTGCTGGAGCGGGACCGGGTCTTCGAGACCGACCTCGCCGAACTCCTCGCCAAGCACCACCTGTTGCTCAGCCTGCGCTGGAGCGACCCGGTCGCGAGCAGCTACCGCAAGCTGGAGGGCGACGCCGGCGGCCCGCCGCCGCTCGTCGTCGCCGCCGCGGTGCACGACCTCGGGGACGGGAACCGTCTGCTGCGCGTCGCCGTGCGCGACGGGTACGAGGTGCTCGCGGACAGCACCCCCTGTGACGCCGGGCCCGACCAGGCGATCGGCGCCCTGCGCGACACCGCCGTCGGCACGCTGCACGACGCGGCCTGGGACGTGGTGCGCGAACACGTCACCGAGCTCCTGCAGCGCCCGGAGTTCAATTGAGGCCGTCCGGAGTGCAGTTGAGACCGCCCGGAATCAGGAATGACCTGAGCGCGGTGAGCATCTCGTCGGGCGTCTCCTCCGCGGGGTAGTGCCCGCAGCCGGGAATGACCACCGTCTCGACGTCGTCCGCGGCGAGCCGCATCGTCGCGCCGACGCCCTCGCCCAGGTTCTCCCCTCCCCCGATCGCCAGAACGGGCAGCTCCAGCCGCCGGGCCCGACGCCGCTCGTTCTGCGCGACGGTGGTGTCGAGCGCGCGGTAGAACGCGAAGCTCGAGCGCAGCGCGGCCGGGTCCTCGGCGAGGGTGTCGACGTAGTGCCGTACCGCGTGATCCGGCAGCGGCTTCGCCGCCTTGGTGGCGAACTGGTGGCCGAAGAAGAGGTCTTCACGGCCGCGGACGAGTTCTTCGTTGAGACCGGAGAGCCGGTTGAAGGCGAAGTGCCAGAGGCGGTCGTTGGTCTCGCGGCTGCTGAGGAGCGGCGGCGACGGGGACAGACCGGGGATGGCCGCCTCGGCGACCGCGAGGCGGTCGATGCGGGCCGGGTGGTCGGCGGCGAGGGCGTAGCCGACCCACATGCCCACGTCGTGCCCGACCATCGAGAACCGCTCGTGCCCGAGCGCCGCCATGAGCGCCACCGCGTCGCTCGCGAGCGTGCCGGTGTCGTAGCCGTCGGCCGGCTTGCCGGACTCCCCGACGCCGCGTGCGTCGAGCGCGACGACGCGGAAGTCCCGGGCGAGCGCGGGCATGAGCAGCCGCCAGGCGTACCAGGTCTGGGGCCAGCCGGCGTGGAGCAGCAGGGCGGGGCCGTCTCCGCCGGTGACGGCGTGCAGAGGGACGTCGCCGATGTCGACGTAACGACTGGTGAAGGTCCGGCCGAACCCCTCCGGGAGACGTGGCGCCTGCGCGACGGACCCCCGGCCCTCGGGGACGGACGGGCCGTTTGCGGCGTTGGTCACCATCATCCTCATCCTCGTTTCGTCGGCCGCGACGGGCGGGCATCACGCTAGCCATCCTGGATCGATCGGTCAAAGATGGTGGGCGCATACTTGGACCGATCGATCCAGGAGCGGGAGGGTGAGCGGCATGTCCGGCCGGAAGCAGTTCGACGTCGGGACGGCCCTGGACCAGGCCATGCGGGTGTTCTGGCAGCACGGGTACGAGGGCGCCTCGCTCGACGCGCTGGGCTCCGCCACCGGCCTCGGACGGGGTTCGCTGTACGGCGCCTTCGGCAACAAGGACGCGCTGTTCCGCCGGTGCCTGGACCGCTATGCCTCGATCTACGCGGCCCGGCACGAGGCGGCCCTCGCGGCGCACGCCGGTGACCCCGTACGTGCCGTGGAGGCCTTCTTCGGCGCGACGCTGGCCCGGATCGCCGACCCGTCGGTCCCGGACGGCTGCCTCATCGCCCAGTCCGCCGCCCAGTCACCGGCGCTGAGGGCGGAGAACGGCGCCCATGTGCGCGCCCTGGTCGAGGCCCAACGGCGCCGGGTGCGCGGGGCGCTGGCCGGCGCCGCCCCCGACGTACTCGACGAACTGGCCCTCTACGTCGTCGCCGTCAACCAGTCCCTCGCCGTCCTGAGCCGAGCCGGCACACCCGTGGACGAGCTGCGCGTCGTCACCCGCCTGGCCTGCGCCACGGTGGCGCACACCCTCGCCGAAGGAGACTGAATGCGTCTCGGAGTGGTCGTCGCCGTCCTGTACTGCACGCAGTTCAGCCGGGAGTTGGGCGATGCGGAGGTCGAGCACATCGCCGGCATGGTCCTGGAGCGCCCCTTCTACGACCTCACGGTGGAGGAGCAGTACGCGGGCATCGAAGCGGTCCTCGCCGCCGGGACCTGGGACGAGGACCTGTCCTGGCAGCCGCACGACGAGCCGTCGATCCGGGACTTCCTGCGCCGCCTGCTGGAGCACCTGGACGCGCGGCGGCCGTGGCGGGAGCCGCCGATGCGCGCGCTGGGCTTCGACCGATGGGAGGAGTACAAGCACGGGGTGCTGCTGGCGCACATACGCCTGTTCGCGCCCTCCCAGGACCGGCTGCACGCGCGTCTGCGGACCGTGCCCGGGGACAGGGACCAACTCCGCGGAGTCGTGCTGCGGCTGGGGTCCGGGGACGAAGTCGCCGTGGTGGCGCCGCCGTTGCCGGACGGGTACGACGCGGTGCTGATGGCGCTGCCTCCGCACCGGGGCGCGGCGCAGGTGATCGACGCGTTCGTCACGCACGTGGCGTACGAGCGCGACCGCGTGTCCCCGCCGGCGCGGGTGTGGCCCTGGCGCCGGGGCGCGCCGCTGCCTCCCGGGGTGCGGCCCGCCCGCGCCTGAGCTCAGCGGTCCAGATCGCCCGCGTCCAGCACCTCGGCCGCCTTCGGTGCGTGCACGTCCAGCGTCTCGTCGAAGTCGCCGAAGGACGTGGTGGTGTGGAAGTCGCCGCCCTCGTAGACCGTCTTCAGCAGGTACGGCCTGCCCTGCGTCGCCACGTAGAAGGTGTACGTCCCGCCCTTGTCGGCCTCGTCGGTGACCTTGAGCGCGATGGCCTCCTTGCCATCGACGTGGGTGGGCTCGCCCTTCGTCGCCGTGCCGAAGGAGTCGTAGGGGCGCTCGCAGGAGGTGAGGCCGTTCTCACCGTCCTGGCCCGCCTCGACCGGCGACTTGAACCAGAACCTCTGCTCTGTCTTCACGCTCGTGTCGCCGTTCCACTTCTGGAGGTAGGCGCGGTCCGGGCGGACGTAGTCCGTGTCGCCGATGCGGATCTGTTCCAGCGTGCCGCCCTCGGACCAACTCGTCCTGGCCCGGCACCGCTTGTCCAGGTCGGTCACCAGCCGGGTGGTGGCCGTGCCGCCCTTCGTCGCGGTGCTGGTGACCTCGACCGTCACCGACTTCAGCGCGCGCATGGTGTCGTTGGCGTCGTCGAGCAGTTCCTCGGCGGACCGGTCCTCGGTGCCGCCGTCGCCGCCGCAGCCCGACAGGGCCGCTCCCGCCAGCAGACACGTCAGAGCGGCGGTCACCGCGGCGGGCATGTTCCGCATGAAAGCGCTCCCCGTTGTGGCCATGATCAGCCCGGGGAGCCTACCAAGCGCCCGGCGCCCGGCAGTTCACTCCGCCGTCTTGCGCGCGAGCGCGTTGTTGGCCGTCGAGTTGTGCACGCTGAAGCTCACGGCGTCCGAGCGGTAGCGGTCGTCCGACCACTCCACCGGGCGCCCCTCGCGTGTCGTGGTGACACGGCGGACGCGCAGCAGGGGGCTGGTGCGGCGGATGCCGAGGAGTTCGGCGTCCTGGGCGCTCGCCGCGACCGCGTCGATGACGTGCTCGCCGTACGCGAAGACGAGGCCCGTGCTGTCGAAGAGCTGCTGGGTGACCGACGCGGCGTCGGGGTCGATGACCTCGACCGCGGGTGAGATCCAGTCGGCGTACACGGTGCGCTCGACCAGGACCGGTTCGCCGTCCAGGCCACGCACACGCAGGACGTGCAACACCTGGGTGCCCTCGCGGAGTTGGAGGCGGGCCGCGTCCTGCGCGGTGGCCGGCAGGTACTCCTGCGCCACCACGTGCCCGGTCGCCTCGCGGCCCATCGCGCGGGCCCACTGGGCGAAGCTGCGCAGCTCGGCGAAGCTCTGGCTGCGGCGGCTCGCGAGGACCACCCGGCGGGCGCCCTGACGGGAGCCGATGAGCCCCTCCGTGGTCAGCGCGGCGACGGCCTGGCGAACGGTGCCGCGCGAGACGCCGTAGTGCGCGGCGAGCTCGGTCTCGGCGGGCAGCCTGCTGCCGACCGCGTACTCCTCGCGGTCGATCGCCCGCCGCAGTTCGTCGGCGATCTCCTCGTGTCGCGTCGCCACCGTTTCCCTCCGAGTCGGCCGCTGTGCACAGCGTGACCACCCTAATCGAGAGCGGTCGGCGACTGCGCTTACCCCGAACTGTGCAGGGATTGGGAGGTCACAATTTCGCCACTGTTTACGAACGCGTCACCACAGGCAGCATTACTGGGGCCAACTTGTTCAGACAAGTTGTCACCCTCGAGCGTCCCCTGCGCCCCTCCTGGAGTCACCGTGTCCCAGTCGAGAACAGCCGTCCTGACCGGCTCCCTCGCCGTCGTTGCCGCACTCGCCCTGAGTGCCTGCGGCGCCGCTCCCGACAACGCCTCGACGACGGCCGACGGCAAGAACGCCGCGACCGCCACCTCCGCGGCCGACTTCGGCGGCCTCGACGCCCTGGTGAAGGCCGCCAAGAAGGAGGGCACGCTGCACGCCATCGCGCTCCCCCGCGACTGGGCGAACTACGGCGCCCTGATCGACGGCTTCACCAAGAAGTACGGCATCAAGATCACGGTGGAGAACCCGGACGGCTCCAGCCAGGACGAGATCAACGCCGTCACCTCCCGCAAGGGCCAGGACCGCGCCCCCGACGTCCTGGACCTCGGCTCCTCCTTCGCGCTCAGCGCCGCCCAGCAGGGTCTGCTCGCGCCGTACAAGGTGGCCTCGTACGCCGACATCCCGACCGGTCAGAAGGACCCGCAGGCCCGCTGGTACAACGACTACGGCGGCTACATCTCCATCGGCTGCGACGCGGGGCGCGTCAAGACCTGCCCGACGACCTTCGCGGACCTGCTCAAGCCGCAGTACAAGGGCCAGGTCGCGCTCAACGGCAACCCGACCAAGTCGGGTTCGGCCTTCGGCGGTGTGTACGCGGCGGCGCTCGCGAGCGGTGGCTCCTTCGACGACATCCAGCCGGGCCTGGACTTCTTCGCCAAGCTGAAGAAGAACGGCAACTACACGCCCGTGGAGTCGACTCCGGCGACCGTCGAGAAGGGCGAGACGCCGATCAGCATCGACTGGGACTACCTCAACGCCGGGTACGCCGACGAGTTCAAGTCCAAGGGCCTGGACTGGAAGGTGTCGATCCCCTCCGACGGCCAGTACGCCCAGTACTACTCCCAGGCCATCAACAAGGACGCCCCGCACCCGGCGGCCGCCCGGCTGTGGCAGGAGTACCTGTACAGCACCGAGGGCCAGAACCTGTGGCTGAAGGGGTACGCCCGCCCGGCCCTGATGACCGCGATGGAGAAGGCCGGCACTCTCGACAAGACGGCCGCCGCGAAGCTCCCGCAGGTCTCCGGTACGCCGTCCTTCCCGACCGAGGCCCAGCAGAGCAAGGCCAAGACGGTCATCGCGCAGGGCTGGGCGAAGGCCGTCTCCGGATGACGACCACCCTCACGAGGGCCGATGTGGTGCCCGCCGCTTCCCCGAAGCGGCGGGCCCGCGCCGGCGGCGCTCTCGCCGTCGTCCCCCTCCTCGCCTTCACCGCGATCGCCTTCGGGATCCCGGCGATCGCCATGCTGAACGGCGCGTTCAGCGTCAAGGACCAGGCCACGGGCGCCAGTTCGTACGGCACCGCGAACCTGACGACCTCGTTGCAGGGCGCGTACCTGACCGCGCTGCTGGGCAGCGTCAAGCTGTCCGCGGTCTCCGCCGCCATCGGGACGCTCCTCGGGCTGCCGCTCGCGCAGGTGATCGTGACCTCCCGTTTCCGGGTGCTGCGCGAGGCCGCGCTCACCGCCTCCGGTGTGCTCGCGAACTTCGGCGGCATCCCGCTGGCCTTCGCGTTCGTGGCCACGCTCGGCAACGCGGGCGTACTGACCCGGCATCTGGGCCTCACGGACGCGGGCTGGGACCTCTACAGCTTCTGGGGCCTGGTCATCGTCTACCTGTACTTCCTGATCCCGCTGATGGTGCTCACCATCACGCCGGCCCTGGAGGGGCTGCGCTCGCAGTGGCGTGAGGCGGCGCAGAACAACGGCGCCACCGGCCTGCAGTACTGGCGACACGTCGCCCTGCCGGTGCTGCTGCCCTCGCTGCTCGGCGGTTTCGTGCTGCTGTTCGGCAGCGCGTTCGCCGCGTACGCCACCGCCGCGGCCATGGTGGGCAGTTCGGTGCCGCTGGTCACCCTGCAGATCGCCGACGCCATCTCCGGCAACGTGCTCGTCGGCCAGGAGAACGTGGCCCTCGCGCTGAGCCTCGACATGGTCCTGGTCGCCGGGCTCGTCATGGCCGTGTACCTGCCCCTGCAACGACGGAGCGCGCGATGGCTCGACGCCTGAACCCGTGGCGGTGGGTGGTCCTCGGCCTCGCCGCCCTGTACTTCCTGGTCCCGCTCGCCGCGTCGGTGGTCTTCACGGTCGACGTGCCGGGCCAGGGCGTCACCTTCGACGCCTACTCGCAGATCGTCTCCACCGAGGGCTTCGGCTCCAGCCTGCTGCTCTCGCTGGAGCTGGCGGCCGCGACGATCGCCCTGGTCCTGCTGCTGATGGTGCCCGCCATGGTCGCGCTGCGGCTGGGCGCGCCCCGGCTGCGGCCGGTGGTGGAGGTGCTGTGCTCGCTGCCGCTGGTCGTCCCGCCGATCGCGTTCGTCGCCGGGATCGCCACGGTCCTCAAGTGGGGCCCCGAGTACCTGTCCCGCACCCCGCTGTTCGAGACGTTCGTGGCGATCCAGAACCCGAGCTTCCCGTTCGTGCTGGTCCTCGCCTACGTGGTGATGGCGCTGCCGTTCGTGTACCGGGCGCTGGACTCCGGGCTGCGCGCCATCGACGTACGCACCCTCGTGGAGGCCGCCCGCAGCTGCGGGGCCGGCTGGCCGCAGGCGCTGCTGCGGGCCGTGCTGCCCAACCTGCGCGGGGCCCTGCTCAACGCGTCCTTCCTCACCCTCGCCCTGGTGCTCGGCGAGTTCACCGTGGCCCAGCTGCTCGGCTTCCAGCCGTTCGCCGTGTGGATCTACAGCGTCGGCGGTTCGCAGGCCCAGCTGTCCGTCGCCGTGTCCGTGCTGAGCCTGCTCGTCACATGGGCCCTGCTCCTCGCGCTCGCCGGCCTCGGCGGGCGCGACCGTACCGCTTCGTCCCGGGGATGACCACCATGACCGCCACCACCGCTGAGAAGACGGCCGTCGACAAGGCCGCCACCGTCGAATTCCGTGGTCTGCGCCGGGAGTTCGGGGCGACCGTCGCCCTTGACGGCCTCGACCTGACCGTGCGGCCGGGTGAGTTCCTGGCGCTGCTGGGCCCGTCCGGGTGCGGCAAGACGACCGCGCTGCGCATGCTCGCCGGGTTCGAACACCCGGACTCCGGCGAGGTGTTGGTCGACGGCGAGGACGTGACCCGGGTCCCGGCGCACCGCCGTGACGCCGGGATGGTCTTCCAGTCGTACAGCCTCTTCCCGCATCTCAACGCCCTCGACAACGTGGCCTTCGGGCTGCGGATGCGCAAGGTGGGGACGGCCGAACGCCGTTCTCGCGCGGCCGAGTTGCTGGAGCTGGTCGGTCTCGCCGACAAGGGCGACCGGTTCCCGCACCAGCTCTCCGGCGGCCAGCAGCAGCGCATCGCGCTCGCCCGCGCCCTCGCACTGCGGCCGCGTGTCCTGCTCCTGGACGAGCCGCTGTCCGCGCTCGACGCCAAGGTGCGGCTGACGCTGCGCGAGGAGATCCGCCGTCTGCAGCAGGAACTCGGCATCACCACACTGTTCGTGACACACGATCAGGAGGAGGCGTTGTCCGTCGCCGACCGGGTCGCCGTGATGCGCTCGGGACGGCTCGAACAGTGCGCCGCACCCGCCGAGTTGTACGGCCGGCCCGCCACCGCCTTCGTCGCCGAGTTCGTCGGCACGATGAGCCGGATCCCCGGGCGGCTGTCCGGTGACACGGTGGAGGTGCTCGGTGTGCGGCTGCCCGCCGACGGGACGCTTCCCGCGGACGGCGAGGTCGACGTGCTCGTGCGGCCCGAGGCCGTGCGGGTCGCCGCGGACGACACGGCCGACGCGCGGGTGATCGCCGCCGCGTTCCTCGGCGCGGCCACCCGTCTGACCGTGCGCCTCGCCGACGGCACCGAGGTGAAGGCCGACCTGCCCACCCACGAGGCGGCCGCACTGGGCGCCGGGACCGCCGTACGGGTGTCGCTGCCCGAGCGGCCGGTGCTGGTCGCCGAACGACCCGCCTGACACCCCCACACTCGTATCCCATCCGATCCCCCACTCGAAGGCAGAGACCGTGACCCAACCCCCGCTCCAGGCAGTCCTGTTCGACATGGACGGCACGCTCGTCGACACCGAGCGCCTGTGGTGGGAGGCGGTGCAGGACGTCGCGACGGAGCTGGGCCGGCCGCTGGCCGAGGCCGATCAGCCGGAGGTGCTCGGCCGGCCGGTCGAGCACACCGCCGGCTGGCTCGGCGGGCTCACCGGGGCGCGGGACCTCGCCGCACGGCTGCACCGGGAGTTCGCCGAGCGCGTGCGCACCGGCATCGTGCCGCGCCCCGGCGCGCTCGCCCTCCTCGACGCCCTCGCCCGCGACGGCGTACCGACCGCCCTGGTCACCGCCTCTCCCCGGGCGGTCGCCGACAGCGTGCTGGCCGTGCTCGGCGCGGACCGCTTCCGGGTGTCGGTCACCGCGGACGACACCCCGGCCACCAAGCCCGACCCGGACCCCTACCTCGCCGCCTGCCGGGCCCTCGGTGTCGACCCGGCCCGCTGCGTGGCCGTGGAGGACACCCCCACGGGCGTCACATCCGCCGAGGCCGCCGGGTGCGCCGTCCTGGCGGTGCCCTCGCTCGCGCCCATCGCCCCGGCCCCCGGGCGGACGGTGGTGCCCAGCCTGGAGGAGGTGACACCGGCCCGGCTGCGGGACCTGGTCCGGCCCCGGCTGCGGGTGCTGAGCTGGAACCTCTGGTACGGCGGTACGAAGGTCGACGACCACCGCGCCAAGCAGCTCAAGGTGATCCTGGACACCGAGGCCGACGTGGTGGGCCTGCAGGAGACGGCCGGCACGGCGGCCCGGGAACTCGCCGAGGCACTGGGCTGGTACCACCACGAGGCCGGCGAGAACCTCGGCATCATCAGCCGCCACCCGATCACGGCCGGCCTCGGCGACCCCGGTGTCGGCTTCTACGGGGCGGCGGGCGCGCGCATCACTGTCGACGGCCTCCGCGAGGTGGACGTGTGGACGGCCCACCTCCACTACACGCCGTACGGGCCGTACGAGGCCGCCTTCGACGGCCTGCCGCCCGCCGAGCTGATCGCTCACGAGGGCGTACGGCTGGAGCAGATGCGGGAGGCGCTGCGGTGGATCGCCGAGTCGGGCGGCGCCGGACGTCCCGTGGTCCTCACCGGGGACTTCAACTGCCCCTCGCACCTGGACTGGCCCGACGTGGACTGGCCGGTGACCAGGGCCGCCGAGGCGGCCGGCCTGCGCGATTCCTACCGCGAGGCCCATCCCGACCCGGTGCGCGCCCCCGGCCACACGTGGTCCCCGATCCACCCGGTGCACGAGGACGATCACAGCCGCCCGGAGCCCCAGGACCGCATCGACTACGTCCTCCACAACGGCCACGGCCTCGACGTGACCGACGCCCGCACGGTCGTCACCGGCGTCCCGCGCCCGTGGCCCGACGTCGCCGGCAACGACTGGCCGTCGGACCACGCGGCGGTCCTGACGACGTTCACCCTCACCCCTCCGGAGTGATCGTCAGCTCGCCGAGCTCCTCGGTCGCGGCATCGAGGAAGCGCTGCCGCGCCGATTCCACGTCCGTGGCCCCGTCCCACGAGCCCTGGTAGAGGATCCGCTCGGCGATCCGCACCATCCGTTCCTGGAGGGCGGGGTCGTCGGTCTCCCGGTAGCGGGCGTTGACCTCGTCGAACTCGACGCGTGCGCCCTCCGGCAGGTCCATGGCGGTCACGGCCGCGAGGGCCTCCTCGGCGACGACCGCCACGCTCGGCGGGCCGACGATCCGGATGCGGAAGACGGTGGTGAACAGGCGTCCACCGAGGTCCTGCACCCGCCTCCAGTTCTCGTACCTCGGCGGGAGTTCGCTGTGGAACCGCCCCCGGGCCAGGGTGTATTCGTGCCAGGCGGTGAGGAACTCGGCGTACGCCGTGCTGCGTTGGCCGCGCACCCACTGCTCCCGCTCGGCATGCGACTGATGGCGGATCTGGTGCAGGAGGGCCGCCGCGTTCCGGTCCGCTCCGATCTTCGCGCCGAAGATGGCGGCCAGCCCGCCCAGTCCCGCGCCCAGCACACCGACCGCGCCCGCCGCGATCGCGGCGACTCCTCCGTCCATGCGGTCATCCTCACCGCCGTCCCGGCCGGGCAACCCTGACGCACCGCCGCCCGGCGCACGCGAGGTGGCCGGGCGGCGGTCGTCGTCAGGGGGCGGGGGTCAGGGAATCAGGTACCACTTCTCGATGTAGCCGACGTCGATCGCCGCCCGGTCCTGGACGCGGAGTTTCCAGGTGCCGGAGGCGGGCTGGTCGGAGGCGTCGACGATGAAGGTCTGGTCGACGTTGTCGGCCGAGCCGCCGCTTCGGTTGAGCAGGGAGTAGACCTTGCCGTTGGGGCCGACGAGGTCGACGGTGAGGTCTCCGCGGTAGGTGTGGACGATCTTGACATAGACCTCGGTGGTGGCGGAGGCGTTGCCGGTGCGGTCGGCGACCGTGACCGGGGACTCGACCGCGGCTCCGTTGTCGGGGATGTCGACCCGGGTGGCGTTGGCGTACAGGTTCGCCACCCGCCAGGTGAAGGACCGGCTCGCGGTCGAGCCGGTGTCGTCGGTGACCGTCACCGTCACGTCCTGCGTGCCGGCGATGGTCGGTGTGCCGCTGATGAGGCCCGTGGGACTGATGGTCAGGCCGTCCGGCAGGCCGGTCGCCGAATAGGTGAGCGCGGAGCCGGAGTTGGTCGTGTAGGCGTCGACCTGGAGGGAGACCTGGTCGCCGACTCCGCTGGTCTGATTGGCCGTTGCCGCGATGTTGACGCCCGGCGCGACGCGCTCGCCCACGTTGATGCCGGCCCAGGCGTCGGAGACGGCCAGGTAGGTGGGGCTGTAGGCGCCGAACAGGTCGGCCGCCGCCTGGAGGGTGGCGGTGCGCGCGCCGGCGTAGTTCGTGGTGGAGGTCATGTACGTGGTCAGGGCCCGGTACCAGATCCGCTGGGCGTTCTCGATGCCGATGCCGGTGACCGGGAGGCCGTCGTGGGTGGGGCTGTCGTAGGCGACCCCGTTGACGGTCTTCGCGCCGCTGCCCTCCGACAGGAGGTAGAAGAAGTGGTTCGCCGGGCCGGAGGAGTAGTGGACGTCGATGTTGCCGAGCGAGGAGTCCCAGTAGTCGCGGGAGGTGCCGTCCCTGGACGGCTTGTCCATGTAGCGCAGCGGGGTGCCGTCGCCGTTGATGTCGATCTTCTCGCCGACCAGGTAGTCGGGGACGTCGGCGGGCAGGTCGGCGTGGAACTCGACCGCGGCGGCGAAGATGTCCGAGGTCGCCTCGTTGAGGCCGCCCGACTCGCCGGAGTAGGTCAGGCCGGCGGTGGCGCTGGTGACGCCGTGGCTCATCTCGTGCGCGGCGACGTCGAGAGCGGTGAGCGGGTGGGTGTTGCCGGAGCCGTCGCCGTAGGTCATGCAGAAGCAGGTGTCGGACCAGAAGGCGTTGACGTAGTTGTTGCCGTAGTGGGCCCGGCTGTAGGCGGCGACCCCGTCGTTGCGGATGCCGTTGCGGCCGAAGACGTCCTTGTAGTAGTCCCAGGTCGCCGCCGCGCCGAACGCGACGTCCACGCCCGCGGTCTGGCGGTCGGCCGGGGTTCCGTCGCCCCAGATATCGTTGTCATCGGTGAACAGGGTGCCGGTGCCGGAGGTTCCCTGGTTGAGGTCGTAGGTACGGTGACCCGCACGGTCGCCGTCGACGAGCTGGTAGGTCGAGCCGGACAGCGTGGTGCCGAGCGGCACGGTTCCGTTGAACTGCCCGGTGCCGGTGCCGGTTTCGACGCCTTGGTAGCGGAAGAGTTCCTTCCCCGTGCGGGCGTCGGTGATCACGTGCAGTTCGCTGGGTGTCCCGTCGTCCTGGAAGCCACCGACCACCGACTCCCACGCCAGGGCGGGTTTCCCGGAGGCGGCCCAGACGACCCGGCGCGGCGCGCCGTCGATCTCCGCGGCTTTCGCGCCGGCCTTCCTGGCGGCGGTGAGCGCACGGCTCTTCGCGCTGACGGCGGTGACCTTCGGCCTGGTGGTCGGGACGGTGAGCGTGGCGCCGGTCGCCCTGCTGCTCGTGGTCCGGCCCTTCCCGGTGTGCACGACCAGGTCGCCGCCGAGGACCGGCATCCCGGCGTACGTCCGCTCGTAACGGGTGTGGGTCGTACCGTCGGCGTCCTGTACGACGTCCTTGACGACCAGCTTCTCCTTGGCGCCCAGACCGAGGGTCCGGGCGGTGGCGGCGGCCTTCTCGGTGGCGTTCTCGACGAGGGCTGCGCGGCGCGCCGGGGTGAGCGGGACCTGGGCCGCGCCCGACCTCGGCGTGGCGAGGATCTTTCCGTGGCCGCGCGCGGCGGGTGCCGCACCGGCGGTGCCGGTCTGAACTCCGGTCGCCAGCAGGGTACTTATGGCCGTGAGGGCGAGGGCAAGGGTGTATCTGGAGCGGTGCGAGGAAGGGTGTTGCCGCGACAAGTCGTTCTCCTTCTGCAGCGAACGGCCCCGGTCGAAGGCCGTGGAGGTGGGGGAAGAGAGGGAACGAGAAAGGCGGAGGAATCGTGCAAGTTGTGAATGCACGGTGAAGTCCGCGGACAGCAGACTGTCACTCGATCCACCTGCTTGTCATGGATGCAACAACACAACGGCTGGAAACCGACGCCAACTTCCGGTCCCGTCAGGCCAGTTCCGGACTCTCAAGCGAACGTCGAACGTCGGTCTTCGTCCAGCATGTGTCAGTCCCAGAGAGACGCTCCCGCCGCTCCGGCCGCCCGCCTACGGTCCCGTGCATCGGACAGGCCGGCGGCCGCCGGTCCGCCACAGCCGACTACCAAGGGGAGGCGCACATGGCGAGTGTGGAAGTGTCGCTGAAGGAGATGATGACGGGGGTCGAGGGATCGTTGGGGGCCGCGGTCGTCGACTACACCAGCGGCATGGCCCTGGGCACACTGGGCGGGGGCAAGGACCTCGATCTGACGATCGCCTCGGCCGGCAACACGGACGTCGTGCGGGCCAAGGTGCGCACGATGGAGACGCTGGGGCTCAAGAGCCGGATCGAGGACATCCTGATCACGCTGGCCAACCAGTACCACCTGATCCGCCTGGTGACCGGCCGCAACGGGAACGGGCTGTTCCTCTACCTCGTACTGGACAAGGACCGCTCGAACCTCGCGATGGCCCGCCACCAGCTCAAGCGGGTCGAGGAGAAGCTCGAGGTCTAGGCCGCCCGGAGGTCCGGGGCTTCGTACGCCCACGATGTGAAGACTTCTTCAAGTCACCACATCAGCATGATCCCAATACGTGCCTGGGCGCGGCCCCGGACGACCAGGATCGGTTCACGAAGGGCACGTGCGGCGGCACCTCCGGGCGCCGCCGCACCGTGGCACCACACCCGAACGGCAGGGAGAGAGCACTCATGCAAGTCCCCCTCTACCAGGCCAAGGCGGACTTCTTCCGCATGCTCGGGCACCCCGTGCGCATCCGGGTCCTGGAACTGCTCCAGCACGGGCCCGTCCCGGTACGGGACCTCCTCGCCGACATCGAGATCGAGCCGTCCAGCCTCTCGCAGCAGCTGGCGGTCCTGCGCCGGGCCGGCATCGTGGTGTCCATCCGGGAGGGCTCGACCGTCAGCTACGCGCTGGCCGGCGGTGACGTCGCCGAGCTCCTGCGTGCCGCCCGCCGGATCCTCACCGAGCTGCTGGACGGGCGCAACGAACTCCTCGCCGAGCTGCGCCGCGCCGACGCCCCCGCGTCGCAGGTGCCCACGAGCAGCCGCGGCTGAACCGGCCCGCGGGGTGGCGTGCATTGCTCCGCCCGAGTGGTGCTCGCCTCCGCCCGGTCGTAGCGTCGGTACAGGGACGATCGCAGAGAAACCGCAGCCGGGGAGCGGACATGCGCGCACACGCACTCACGACAGCAGCAACGCTCTGCCTGGCCGCGTCGCTCGCGGCGGCCGCGGGCGCCCCCTCGTCGGCGAGGCCGGAGTCGTCGCGGACCGTGGCGGAACAAGCCCCGGCGCCGGTGCTCGTCGACTGCTTCTGGCACCCCGAAGTGCGCCCGTCGGCGTTCATGCTCGCCTGCGGCGACGGCAACAGCCGTCTGACCTCGCTCAAGTGGTCGCAGTGGGGTGCGGACTCGGCGACCGCGCAAGGCGTGAACGTCGTCAACGACTGCAAGCCGTACTGCGCGGCGGGCACCTTCCACTCGTACGCCGTCAAGGTGCGTCTGGACCGTCCGCGGTCCTGGAAGAAGCGCCCGCAGGTACGCCACTACACCCGCATGACGCTCGTCTTCACCGGCACTCGCCCGGACACCTACCCGCCGACGGTGACCTATCCGCTGTGGGACTGAACGTCAGCCGCGGTCGTCCGCGTCCAGGGGCGGCCGGCCCTGCGGGTACTCCCCCGCGGTGAGGTGTTCCAGGACCTCGACCAGTTCCTGGCAGGCCTGTTCCACCGAGCGCCGGGTGTTGAGCTGTTCCGTGATCACGGCGGACAGCAGAAGGGCGGTCAGGGCCATCGCGCCGTTGAAGGCCTGGAGCTTGATCATCACTTCGACGCCGGTGAGGTGCGCGAAGGGGCCGACGCGGTCCGTGGCCGCGATGGTGGCCATGACCGAGGCGAACAGGGCGCACAGCATGCTGCCGGTGAGCTGGAAGCGCAGGGCCGCCCAGATGAGCAGCGGGTAGACGAGGAACAGCAGGCTGACGGAGCTTTGCGCGGCCAGGGGTATCAGCCCGCACGCCACCACGGTCAGGCCGATCGCCTCCTTCCAGCGGTGCGGATACGGCGGCCGGCGCGTCGCGGACAGCGCCAGCAGGACCGGCGTGACGATCAGGACGCCCATCGCGTCACCCGCCCACCAGGCCGACCAGACCAGCCAGAAGCCGCTCATGGCGAGCTTGCCGGTGAGCACGAGCAGGCCCGCGCCCGCGGTGGCGCTGATCAGCATGGCGGCGAGGGCGCCGAGGAAGACCAGGCCGAGACCGTCCCGCAGGCGCGCGAGGTCGGTGCGGAAGCCGACCTTGCGGAGCAGGAAGTAGGCGGCGAGCGGGGCGAGGGTGTTGCCCAGCAGGGTGCCGAGCACGGCGAGCTGCGGGGTGGTGATCGACATGACGACGAGCAGGGAGCCGATCGCGATGCCGGGCCAGGAGCTGAGCCCGAACAGCAGCAGACAGGTCAGCGCGACGCCGGTGGGCGGCCAGATGGGTGTGACCACGGCCCCCTCGACCACGAGCTGCCGCAGCAGCCCCAGCCGCCCGGCCGCGAAGTAGCAGGCGGCGACGGCCAGAGTCCTCAGGGCGAAGAGGCCCGGCCTGCGCAGATCCTGGGTGGTCACCACAGTTGCCATCAGACACCGAGGGGGGCCGGTCGGCGAGGCGAGCGGGACGGGGCGGCCGAGGGTGGCTTACGGGAGAGGCCGGCTGGAAGGGCTGGACGAGGGCCGACGAACCCCCGGGGAAGCGTGCGTCCGCCTTGGCCGTCCTCGCGCCCTATCGCCGAGCCGCCGGCCCGTCGTGACCCACCACCAGTACCGCCGCGTCGTCCTCGTGGCCGACGCGTTCCGCGACCTTCATCACGGCCGCCGCCAGCGAGCTCGCCTCCATGCCCGCGACCGCCGCGATCCCGGCGAGGCGTACCACCTGGTCGAGGCCCTCGTCGACGCTCAGGGACGGGCCCTCGACGACGCCGTCCGTGAGCAGGACGAAGACGCCGCCCGTGGTGAGCCGGTGGCGGGTCACCGCGTACTCCATGCCCTGCTGGATGCCGAGCGGCGGTCCGCCCTCGTCCTCGGCGATGCCGGACCGGCCGTCCTGCGTGGCCCAGATGTGCGGGGTGTGCCCGGCGCGGGCGCTCTCCAGGACCCCGGTGGCCGGGTCGAGCCGCATGAAGGTGCAGGTGGCGAAGAGGTCGGTGCCCAGGGAGAGCAGCAGGTCGTTGGTGCGGGAGAGCAGCTCGCCGGGTTCGCTCGTGACAGAGGCGAGCGCGCGGAGGGTGACCCGGACCTGGCCCATGAAGGCGGCCGCCTCGATGTTGTGGCCCTGGACGTCGCCGATCGACAGTCCGATCCGGCCGTCGGGCATCGTGAAGGCGTCGTACCAGTCGCCGCCCACGTTGAGGCCGTGGTAGGCGGGCGCGTACCGGACGGCCAGGTGGAGGCCGGGGGCGGCGGGCAGGTCCCTGGGCAGCATGCCGCGCTGCAGGGCGACGGCGAGCTCGACGCGCGAGCGCTGCAGCTCCGCCAGCTCGCGCGCCTGGGCGGTCAGCGACCCGAGGCGGGCGAGCAGCTCGTCGCCGTCCTCCGTTGGGCGCATCAGGGACATTGATCACTCCGGCGGGGCCGTGGGCCGTGGCCCCTTCAGGGCAAAACCCCAGATTATGCGTTTAAAGGGATGATAGCGACATCACGCCGCTGTCCCCGAGTCCGCAGGTCCTGGGGCCGCCCTCCGGGGCCACACGCCCGCCCCGCCGGTTCAGCCGCCGAGGGCCGCCATGACCACGTCCTTGGCCTCCTCCTGCACCTGACGCAGGTGGTCGGCGCCCCGGAACGACTCGGCGTAGATCTTGTACACGTCCTCCGTGCCGGAGGGCCGCGCCGCGAACCAGGCGTTCTCGGTGCTCACCTTGATGCCGCCGATGGCCGCGCCGTTGCCAGGGGCCTCGGTGAGCACGCCCGTGACCGGCTCCCCGGCCAGGGTGTCGGCGGTGACCTGGGCGGGCGAGAGCTTGGCGAGCAGGGCCTTCTCCTCGCGAGTGGCGGGAGCGTCGATGCGCGCGTACGCGGGCGAGCCGAAGCGGTCGGTGAGGGCGGCGTAGTGCTCGGACGGGGTCTTCCCGGTGACCGCGGTGATCTCGGAGGCGAGCAGCGCCAGGATGATGCCGTCCTTGTCGGTGGTCCACACCGACCCGTCCCGGCGCAGGAAGGACGCGCCGGCCGACTCCTCGCCGCCGAAGCCGATCGACCCGTCGACCAGCCCGTCCACGAACCACTTGAACCCGACGGGCACCTCGACCAGCCGGCGCCCGAGGTCCGCGGCGACCCGGTCGATCATCCCGGACGAGACGAGGGTCTTGCCGATGCCCGCGTCGGCGGGCCACTCCTTGCGGTGGGCGTAAAGGTAGGCGATGGCGGCCGCGAGGTAGTGGTTGGGGTTCATGAGCCCCGCGTCCGGGGTGACGATGCCGTGCCGGTCGGCGTCGGCGTCGTTGCCGGTGGAGATCTGGAAGCGGTCGCGCCGCTCGATGAGCGAGGCCATCGCGAACGGCGAGGAGCAGTCCATGCGGATCTTGCCGTCCCAGTCCAGGGTCATGAACCGCCAGGTGGGGTCGGCGAGGGGGTTGACGACGGTCAGGTCGAGCCGGTGCTGTTCGGCGATCCGGCCCCAGTAGGCGACCGAGGCCCCGCCCAGCGGGTCGGCGCCGATCCGGACGCCCGCGGTGCGGATCGCGTCCAGGTCGAGGACGTTCGGCAGGTCGGCGACGTACGCGCCGAGGAAGTCGTGCCGGCGGGTGGTCTCCGCGGCGAGCGCGCGGACGTACGGGACGCGCCGTACGTCCTTCATGCCGCCCGTGATGATGGCGTTGGCGCGGTCCTGGATCCAGGAGGTGGCGTCGGAGCCGGCCGGGCCGCCGCTGGGCGGGTTGTACTTGAAGCCGCCGTCGGCGGGCGGGTTGTGCGACGGGGTGACGACGACGCCGTCGGCGAGGCCGGAGGTGCGGCCGCGGTTGTGGGTGAGGATGGCGTGCGAGACCGCGGGGGTGGGCGTGTAGCCGTCCGCGCTGTCGATGAGCACGGTGACCCCGTTGGCGGCGAACACCTCCAGGGCGGTGACCTGGGCCGGCTCGGACAGGGCGTGGGTGTCGGCGCCGAGGAAGAGCGGGCCGTCGGTGCCCTGTTCGGTGCGGTACTCGCAGATCGCCTGGCTGGTCGCGGCGATGTGGTCCTCGTTGAACGCGGTCGCCAGGGACGACCCGCGGTGTCCTGACGTACCGAAGGCCACCCGCTGGCCCGGGTCGGACGGGTCCGGGTGCAGCGCGTAGTACGCGGTGACCAGCCGGGCGACGTCGACGAGATCCTCGGGTCCGGCAGGCTGACCCGCTCGCTCGTGCTGCATGTGCCCGCTCCTCCACATCGGTTGACCAAAAGCGTTTGCCGCGCCCATCCTCCCCCGTGGCCGGGCCGGTTCGCGAGTGTGCGCTCCTCACGCACACTCGCGTGCGGTCACCGCTTCCGCAGGAGCGCGCAGACGAAGTTCTCCTCGACGGCACGCATCTTCTTCAACAGCTTCGGTTTGAGGCCCTCGTTGATCTGGGTGGTGACGGAGAAGGTGAGCGACCTGCGGCCGTCGGGGGTGGCGGCGATCAGCTGGGTGTAGCCGGGGAAGTTGCCGGTGTGCCCCAGGACGACCCCGCACCGGGTGTCGTAGCGGAAGATGGCCAGTCCGGCGGAGTTGCGCCCGGGGCCCTGGGGCTGGGAGGCGCCGTCGATCCAGTTCCGCTGCGCGTGCACCACGTCCTTGCCGTAGAGCGCGCCGCCCGCGTAGCCGCGGATGAAGCGGGTCATGTCGGCGGGCGTGGAGATGATCCCGCCGGACGCCCAGGCCCCGGAGACCCCGAAGACCTCGCTGACGTCCGCCGGGGGCGCGGGCGGGGTCACGTCGTAGCCGTGCAGATAGGGCTCGGGCATCCGGTAGCCCTGGGGAAGGCTCGTGTCGTGCAGGCCCAAGGGCCGGTAGACGAGCGTGCGCAGCAGTTTCTCGTACGGGGTGCCGGTGGCCGCCTCCGCCATGAGGGCGACGGCGATGTTGTCCGAGTTGGAGTACTGGTAGCGGCTGCCCGGGGTGAATCTCAGCGGCTGGTCGGCCACGTAGTCGAGCAGGCGGCGGGAGTCGAAGTGGTGCCGCGGGTCGGCCGCGAGGGCCGCGCGGAACGCGGTGGCCTCGGAGAAGTCCGGCAGGCCGCTGGTGTGGTCGAGGAGTTGGCCGAGCGAGACGTCGTGCCAGGCCTTGGGCAGCCGCGGCAGCCGTTCGCCGAGGGTGTCGTCGAGGCGCAGGGCGTGCCGGTCCACCAGGCTCAGCGCGACGGCCCCGCTGAAGGCCTTCGCCGTGCTGGCGATGCGCATGTGGTCGTCGATGTGCGGGCGCCGGCCGGTGGTGAGGTCCGCGACGCCCGCACGGACGACACGGGTCTCCCCGTCCCGTCTCAGCACGGCGATGACGCCGGGCGGTCCGCCGGGAGTGTCCACCAACTGCTGGGCCTGGCGCTGGAGATCGTCGTCGTGGGTGGCGGCCGCGCTGGTGGCGGCCGGGCCGAGGGCGGCGGTGCAGACCGCGGCGAGACAGGCGGCGACCAGGCGGGAACGGGCGGGGGCGGAGCGGTGGGGCATGGGGTCTCCCGGGAGGCTGGGCTGAGGTGCAGGCCCAGCCTTTCCCTCACCCGGAGCCACAGCCTCCGGTGCTGCTGCATCCGGCGGAACGTGTCACGCGCCGGCCGGCACGACCTTGGTCACCCTGCCCTTGGGGGTGGCGTCCAGATAGCCGGTCTCGCCGTAGTTGTTGGTGAGGTAGATCCGGATGGCGACGGGTGTGTCGAAGGTGGTGTTGGGCGGCTGCAGCCACAAGTACGGGTCCGCGGGCTTCTCGACCTTCAGCTTCTTCTCGGCGAAGGCGAGCAGCGCGGGTATTTTGTCCCAGTCGAAGTCCTTGAGGCTCACCGGCTCGTTGCCGCCCATCAGGGTGCCGCCCAGCGGCCCCTTCTCCACGCCCTGCCAGGTGCGGTAGGTGTAACTGTCGTAGCGCGTCTTGCTGCCGGGGACCATCGCGTCGACCGACACGTACCCGGGGTACACCTTCAGATCGCCGAAGGTGCTACGGCCCGTCTTGTCCTCGATGGCCTTCAGCGCGGACCGGATGCCCTTGGGTGTGAGCATGCCGGTGGCGAGCTTCGAGGACGCGCTGGGCACCGGTGACCCCGAGGGCTCGGTCGTCGACGCATCCGTCGATGCATCCGCCGATGCGGAGCCGGTCTCCTGCGTGGTCCGGCTGCTGGGCCCCGGAGCCCCCGAATCCTTGTTCCCGTCGTCGCCCGACACCGCCAGCCAGGTCGCCCCGCCTGCGATTACGGCGCCCACGACCACCGACGCGAGCACCGCCCCGCGCCGCCGCCCCGGCCGCGGCACCACCGTGTCGGGAGCGGGTGGCGCCGGCGGCTGCGGTCGCGGGGGCGCCAAGGGGTAGGACGTCGTACCGGAGTCCTCCACCGCCTCCGCCGCCGCGGCCAGCAGCGCGTCGACGGTCCGTGCGTCCGGCCGCGCCGCGGGGTCGCGCACCAGGACTCGTTCCAGTACGGGCGTCAGCGGCCCGGCCTGCTTCGGCGGCGGTACGTCCTCGTGGAGTACGGCGGCCAGCGTGGCCAGCGTCGTGCCGCGCTGGAGCGGATGGTGGCCCTCGACGGCGACGTACAGCATCATCGCGAGCGACCACAGGTCGGCCGCGGGGCCGCCCTCGCCGCCCGTGACGCGTTCCGGGGCCATGTAGTCGGGCGTGCCGATGATGGAACCGGTGGCGGTCAGGGCGGTGGACTCGCGGATGGCGGCGATGCCGAAGTCGGTGAGCACGGGGCGGCCGTCGGGGCGCAGCAGGACGTTGGCGGGTTTCACGTCGCGGTGCTGGACGCCCATGGCGTGGGCCGCGCGCAGGGCGTCGAGGACGCCCCGTCCTACGCGGGCGGCCTCGGCGGGTTTCATGGGGCCGCGGGCCAGCCGGTCGGCGAGGGAGCCGCCCTCGACCAGCTCCATGACGATCCACGGGTAGGTGCCCGCGCCGCCGTCGACGATGTGATGGATCGTCACGACGTTGGGGTGCTGCACCCTGGCGAGGGCGCGGGCCTCGCGCAGCACCCGTTCGCGCAGCATCCGCGCGCTCTCCGGGTCGTACTCGGCGAGGTCCGGGTCGGCGGGCCGGACCTCCTTGACCGCCACACTGCGGTGCAGCAGCAGGTCGCGGGCCCGCCACACCGTGCCCATACCGCCGCCGCCCAGCCTGGACTCCAGCTCGAAGCGGTCGTCGACGACCCGTCTGCCGGTCTCCCCGTCGTTCATGGCGAGGAGCTTAGGGGACATGTGTTCATGGTCCGCTCGGTGCCCTTGCGGCTAGGGCCTGTCGGGCAGGTTCGGCGGCAGGGTGAAGCGGTTGGTCAGGCCGGCCGGCTCGGGTGCGGCGGGGGCGTGCCTGCGCCGCTTCTGCGGGGCGGGGACGGTGCCGGCAGGGAGTTCGGCACCCCGTCGCCAACTCCTGGGCGCCTCCGCCATGACCACCGCCACCACGCACCAGAACAGGACGTCGATGCGGTCGAGGTTGGCCGGGTGGTCGAGCATGCTCATCAGGAAGAAGCCGGTCAGGGCCGCGAGGCCGACCGTGCCGACGACGGACTTGGCGCGGGCGGCGCGGGCAGCGGAGGTCCAGGCGATCACGGTCACCGCGCCGATGGCGAGCAGACCGAGCGGGCCGGTCTCCACGAGCCAGTTGAGCCAGAGGTTGTGGGCGTGGACGAAGACCCGGTCGCCCGGTGCGGTGGCGGTGATGACGGCGCCCGACCGGCCGAGACCCACGCCGAGGGGGTTGTGCGGGGCGATGTCGAGGGCGGCGCGCCAGGCCTGGCCGCGTACGCCGAGGGAGTTCCCGGCGCGGGAGGCGAGCCAGATCGCGGCGGCCGCGGCGAGCAGACCGCCCAGGCCGACCCCGGCGACCAGACGGCGCCCGGTCCGGTCGGCGATGCGGGGCACGAACCAGTAGGCGGCGCCGAGCACGAGGAGGCCGGCGGCCGCGGCGACGTACCCGGCCCGCGAGAAGGTGGTGAGCATGGCCCCGTACCCGATGACGCCCAGGACGACGATCGCCGTACGGGCCGTGCGCTCGTCGACCGCGACGGCGGCGAGCAGCGTGAACGGCAGGAGCAGTACGAGGAAGGCGGCCAGCAGGTTGGGGTTGGCGAAGGTGCCGGTGGCCCGGATGAGCACGTCGTCGCCGCCCGCGTCGCAGGCGATGTCGGTGAGCAAACCGGTGCGGCAGAAGCCGGTCGGGGTGTCGTTGGTGAACTGGGAGAAGGCGCTGGTGCCGGCGGCGGCCACCCCGGCCAGGGCGAGGAGGCCGACGGCCCGCCAGGACTCTGACTGGGTGCGGCGCAGGCCGACGACGAGGTAGTAGCAGGCGATCACGGTGAGCAGGCCGCGCAGCGGGGCGGTGGGGTGGCCGCCGCCGTAGGTGGCCAGAACCGATGCGGCGAGCAGCAGGCCGACGGGTATGTCGAGGCGGGTACGGAAGTCCCGCAGCCGGGCGCGTGGACGGCCCGGCGCCGGTACGGCCATGGCGGTCAGGCCGAGCAGCAGCACCAGCCGCGTCGGAGTGAGGACGCCCGTGATCGGGTCGTCGGGGAAGAAGTCGGTGACCGCGTCCAGAAGCAGCACGGCGACCGCACCCAGGGGGACGAACTGCACGACCTTGGCCGCCGCCGACGACTGCCCCGCCGATGCCGATACGAGTCCGCCGGTGGGTGTCCGTCCGTCGGGTGTCGATGCCATGGCACCCGAGCCTGGGCCCCGAGCGCGAAGAGCGGGCGTCGAGCGGACGAACACGGCGGATCGGGTATGGGGACGGGGCTTTGCGGACCCTTCACGGCGATACCTCCGGTACGCCCATGCCGCGCACCGCCGCCACGTGGACTTGCGATCGCCTGACGGCTTCGGGCCTTGCGCTCGCCTCAAGACGCGCGGGCTTGCGGTCACCGCGGTGGCATCCGGCCGGGCGTCTGCCTCACGATGCGCGGGCTTGCGGTCACCGCGTGGCGTCCGGCCGGGCGCTCGCCTCACGACGGGCGGGCTTGCAGTCGCCGCAGGGCGTCCGGCGGGGCGCCCCGCCTCGCGACGCCCGTCCTCCGCGCTCCTCGCCCGGCTTCATGCTCGCCTCGCAGGGCCGCCCCGCCTCACTAGGCCCGGCGCTCGCCCCACAACGTCGGGCCCCTCCCGGCGCGGTGACGCGGCCGATGGTCGGCGGTCGCAGGCCTGCCCCGCCTACTCGACCCCCACCAGCGCCCGCACCTCGAACTCGGCGTACTCCTCCGGTGGTTCCGGTCGGCTCAGGACCGTGCCCAGCCAGCCGAGGAGGAAGCCCGCCGGGATGGAGACGATGCCGGGGTTCTGCAGGGGGAACCAGGCGAAGTCGGAGTCCGGGTAGAGCGAGGCGGGGGTGGAGGAGACGACGGGTGAGAAGACGACCAGGAGGACCGAGCAGACCAGGCCTCCGCACAGGCTGAGCAGCGCGCCGTTCGCGGTGAAGCGGCGCCAGAACAGGGTGTAGACGAGGGTCGGCAGAATCGCGGACGCGGCGATCGCGAAGGCGAGGAAGGCGAGCGTCGCGGTGTTGGCGCCCCAGGACACGAGGGCGAGGAGGATGCCGAGGACGCCCATGACGGCGGCGGCGAGCCGGGCGACGAGGAGTTCCTCGGTCTCCTTGGCCCTGCCCTTGCGGATGACCTCGCCGTAGAGGTCGTGCGCGAGGGAGGAGGCCGCGGCGAGGGTGAGTCCGGCGGCCACCGCGAGCAGCGTGACGAAGGCCAGGCAGGACAGCAGGGCGGTGAGGATGCCGCCGCCGAGGGCGTGCGCGAGGAGCAGCACGGCGGCGTCGCCCTTGTGGTCCATGCGGGAGATGGTGTCCCGGCCCACGACGGCCGTGGCGCCGAGGCCGAGGATCCCGGCGGCCAGGCAGACGAGACCGACCAGGCCCATCGCCCAGATGAGCGAGGTGCGCAGGACGTGCCGGGAGCGCGGGGCGAGCAGCCGCATCATGACGTGCGGGAGCGCGGCGAGGCCGAGCACGATGGCGAGTTCCAGGCTGAAGAAGTCCAGTTTGCTGGTGGTGCTGCCGCCGTAACGCAGCCCGGGTTCCAGGAAACGGGTCCCGATGCCGCTGTTGTCGGCGGCCGCGGTCAGCAGGGCGTTGACGTTCCAGTGGTAGTGGTGCAGCACCATCACCGCGGTCACACCCACCCCGGCGATGAGCATGACGGCCTTGACGATCTGGATGAACGTGGCTCCGGGCATGCCGCCGAGCGCGGCGTACACGATGACGATGGAGCCGATCACGACCACGCACAGGGTGCGGGTAGCGGCGCTGGGTTCGCCGGTGAACTGAGTCAACAGGGCGACGCTGCCGACCAGTTGGGCGACGAGGTAGAGGGTCGTGACGGCGAGGGTGCACAGGGCCAGGGCGAGCCGGACCGGGCGCTGGCGGCGCGGCATGCGCAGGGCGATGGTGTCGCCGAGGGTGAACTTGCCCGCGTTGCGCAGGGGTTCGGCGATCAGCAGCAGGACCATCATCCAGGCGACCGCGGTGCCGCCGAGGTAGAGGAGGCCGTCGTAGCCGGTGAGGGCGACCAGGCCGGTGCTGCCGAGCAGGGTGGCGGCGGACAGGTAGTCGCCGCACATCGCGAGCCCGTTGCGCAGGGGTGTCATGGTGCGGTTGCCGAGGTAGAACTCGCTGATCTCGTCGCGCTGCGGGGCGATCAGCAACGCGCTGAACAGGGTCACCACGACCACGGCGGTGAAGAGCAGGAACGTCAGCTGCAGACTGAACCGGTCGGTGACGACGGCGGCGGTCATCGCCATGTGCGCTGCCCCCCGCTCCGGAACGGGGCGGCCCGCCAGGTGTCCTGGTCCCCGGGGTCGGGCTGCTGCTTGTGCGCCTGGGTGCGGAAGCCCCGGGCGATGGGATCGACATGGGTGCGCATGTGCACGAGGTGCCGTCGCGCGACCAGGGCCATCACCACGAACTGGCCGAGCCCGAGCGCGAGTCCGAGGGTGAGGTGGCCGGCCAGCGACGTGTTCATGAGAGCGGGCGTGAAACTCGACAGCAGGACGTACACCAGGAACCCACCGACGGAGAGGGCCGTCATCCGCACTCCTGTTCTGCGCTGGGCGCGACGCAGCAGCCGGAATTCGGGGTTTTCGGATATCTCGCGCTGCCTTGCCTGCTCGACATTCACGCGGGCGCACCTTCTTTGCATCCTGATGCCGCGGGGGTGAATCGTCCGGTCAGTCCAAAAAACAGATCGAACACGCGTAGGGAGCGTGCCGGAGTCGATCGCCATGCGGACATTGTGGGGGGTTCGTGAATCTGGAATCGCTGCTTTCCGGATTCCTGCGGGCCGGCCGGAGGGTGAGGCGGCACCGGATGCCGGAGTATTGCAGCGCACCGGTTGAACTATCAACCGGACGGACGGATGAATTTACCGGGCTGGCTCATTCGTACACGCGACTGCGCGCCACGGACATCACACAGCCTGCGAAAAGCAGCACGCCCGGCAATAGTCCGTACCTGTTCCACGGAAAGGCTGTCTCAAATGCAGCGCACAGGGGTTGGGGGCCGATACGCCCCCGCCGACCGCACGGCGACCTAAGTGAACGTTTAACCACCCGTTGACACCCCTGGGCTCCGAGCGCCCAATGGGCCCGGACGCGGCGCCCGGTGGGCAACCGGGCGGGACAGGGGGTTGTGGCGATGCAGGTTCCCGCTCCGTTCGAGTACCAGCGGGTGCACAGTGTGGACGAGGCGGTCGCGCTGCTCGACCGGCTCGGTGACACGGCGCGGCTGGTGGCCGGCGGGCACAGTCTGATCCCGATGATGAAGCTGAGGCTGGCCAACTTCGAGTACCTCGTCGACATCAACGAGCTGCACGCCGAGCTGGGTTACATCCGCGTCGAGCCCGGGCTGATCCGCATCGGTGCCATGACCCGGCACCGCGAGCTGCTGGAGTCCGACGAACTCGCCGCCGCCTTCCCGATCTTCCGGGACGCGGAACGGGTCATCGCCGACCCCGTCGTCCGCAACCGGGGCACGCTCGGCGGCTCGCTCTGCCAGGCGGACCCGTCGGAGGACCTGTCCGCCGTCTGTACGACGCTGGGCGCCTCCTGCGTGATCCGGGGTGTCGGCGACGAACGGGTCGTACCGATGGAGGAGTTCCACCAGGGCCCGTACGAGACGGCCGTCGGTGACGCGGAGATCCTCACGGAGGTCCGCTTCCCGATCCGTCCGGGCGGCTCCAGCGCCTACGAGAAGGTCGAGCGGCGGGCCGGCGACTGGGCCGTGGTCTCGGCGGGCGCCGCGGTCTGGCTCGACGGCGGGCTCGTCACGGACGCGCGGGTCGGCCTCGCCGCGGTCGGCCCCAACACCGCCGGGATCCCGGGCATCGCCGACGTGCTGCGCGGGCGGCCGCCCGGCGAAGAGCTGTACGCACAGGCCGGGGACCTGGCGGCGGAGGCCTGTTCGCCGGTGACCGACCGGCGGGGCAGCGCGGAGTACAAGCGCCATCTGGCGCGCGAGCTGACGGTGCGGGTGCTGCGCCGGGCGGTCGCCCGGGCCGGCGGACAGGAGGCGTGAGCGTGCAGGTCACCATGACCGTCAACGGCGAAGAGGTCACCGGGGAGATCGAGGGCAGGCTGCTCCTCGTCCACTTCCTGCGCGACCACCTCCGGCTGACGGGCACCCACTGGGGGTGCGACACGAGCAACTGCGGTACGTGCGTGGTGTGGCTGGACGGCGAACCCGTCAAGTCCTGCACGGTGCTGGCCGCGATGGCGGGCGGCCACGAGGTCCGCACGGTCGAGGGCCTGGAGCAGGACGGCCAACTCGACGCGGTCCAGCGGGGGTTCGTGGAGTGTCACGGCCTGCAGTGCGGCTTCTGCACGCCCGGCATGATGATGACCGCGCGGGCTCTGCTCGACCGCAATCCGGACCCGTCCGACCAGGAGATCCGCGAGGCGATCTCCGGCCAGATCTGCCGCTGCACCGGCTACGCCACCATCGTCCGCTCGGTCCGCTGGGCGGCTGCGGAAGAGGCCGGAACCCGCACCACGGCCGCGGAGGCGAGCGCGTCATGACCACCACCGCCCCCAACGGCCACCTCACCGCCTTCGTCGACAACGACCAGAAGCCCTGCGGCCACGGCCGGATGCTCCGCAAGGAGGACCCGCGCTTCGTCCGCGGCAAGGGCCGCTATGTCGACGACCTCCAGCTGCCCGGCATGCTCCACCTGGCGATCCTGCGCTCGCCGCTCGCCCACGCGCGACTGCTGTCCGTCGACACCAGCCTGGCCGAGGCGCATCCGAAGGTCCGTCTGGTGGTGACCGGCGCGATGCTCGCCGAGAAGGGCCTGGCCTGGATGCCGACCCTCTCCAACGACGTGCAGGCCGTGCTGGCCACCGACAAGGTCCGCTTCCAGGGCCAGGAGGTCGCCTTCGTCGTCGCCGAGGACCGCTACTCGGCGCGCGACGCCCTGGAGTTGATCGACGTCGAGTACGAGCCGCTCGACCCGGTGATCGACGTACGCACCGCGCTCGCCCCCGACGCGCCCGTCATCCGGGACGACCTGGAGGGCAAGGAGGACAACCACTGCTTCGACTGGGAGACCGGGGACGCGGCCGAGACCGAGGCCGTCTTCGACCGGGCCGACGTGGTGGTCCGGGAGGACATCGTCTACCCGCGGGTGCACCCGGCGCCCATGGAGACCTGCGGCGCGGTCGCCGACTACGACGCCGTCGACGGCAGGCTCACCCTGTGGTCCACCACCCAGGCCCCGCACGCCCACCGCACCCTGTACGCGATCGTCGCGGGCCTGCCCGAGCACAAGATCCGGGTCGTCTCCCCCGACATCGGCGGCGGCTTCGGCAACAAGGTGCCGATCTACCCGGGTTACGTGTGCGCGATCGTCGGCTCGCTGCTCACGGGCAAGCCGGTGAAGTGGATGGAGGACCGCGCGGAGAACCTGATCAGCACCGGCTTCGCCCGCGACTACATCATGCGCGGCGAGATCGCGGCCACCCGCGAGGGCAGGATCCTCGGCATCCGCACCCATGTCCTGGCCGACCACGGCGCGTTCAACGGCACGGCGGCGCCGGTGAAGTACCCGGCGGGCTTCTTCGGGGTGTTCACCGGCAGTTACGACATCGAGGCCGCCCACTGCAAGATGACGGCCGTCTACACCAACAAGGCGCCGGGCGGGGTCGCGTACGCCTGCTCGTTCCGCATCACCGAGGCGGTCTACCTGGTCGAGCGGATCGTGGACTGTCTCGCGTACGAGCTCGGCATGGACCCGGTCGAGCTGCGCACGAAGAACTTCATCCGGCCCGAGCAGTTCCCGTACAGGACGAAGACCGGCTGGGTGTACGACTCCGGGAACTACGCGCCCACCATGGAACTCGCCAAGGAGATCGCCGGCTACGACGGACTCCGCGCCGAACAGGCCGAGAAGCGGGCCCGCGGTGAACTCATGGGCATCGGGGTGTCGTTCTTCACGGAGGCGGTCGGCGCGGGCCCCCGCAAGGACATGGACATCCTCGGGCTCGGCATGGCCGACGGCTGCGAACTGCGCGTGCATCCGACCGGCAAGGCGGTCGTACGCCTGTCGGTCCAGACGCAGGGGCAGGGGCACGAGACGACGTTCGCGCAGATCGTGGCCGAGGAACTCGGCATCCCGCCGCAGGACATCGACGTGGTGCACGGCGACACCGACCAGACGCCCTTCGGGCTGGGCACCTACGGCAGCCGGTCGACGCCCGTCTCGGGCGCGGCGGCGGCGCTGGTCGCCCGCAAGGTGCGCGACAAGGCCCGGCTGATCGCCTCCTCGATGCTGGAGGTGTCGGTCGCCGACCTGGAGTGGGAGAAGGGCTCCTTCCGGGTCGCGGGCGACCCCAAGGCCGCGGTCACCATCCAGGACATCGCGATGCGCGCACACGGCGCGGGCGACCTGCCCGACGGCATGGAGGGCGGTCTGGAGGCGCAGATCTGCTACAACCCGGAGAACCTCACCTATCCGCACGGCGCCTACGTCTGCGTGGTCGACATCGACCCGGGCACCGCGAAGGTGACCGTCCGCCGCTTCGTCGCGGTCGACGACTGCGGCACCCGTATCAACCCGATGATCATCGAGGGGCAGGTACACGGCGGGCTCACCGACGGCGTCGGCATGGCGCTGATGGAGATGATCGCCTTCGACGAGGACGGCAACTGCCTCAGCGGCTCGCTGATGGACTACCTCATCCCCACCGCCCTGGAAGTCCCCGACTGGGAGACGGGGTTCACGGTCACGCCGTCCCCGCACCATCCCATCGGCGCCAAGGGTGTCGGTGAGTCCGCGACGGTCGGCTCGCCGCCCGCGATCGTCAACGCCGTCGTGGATGCCCTGAAGCCCTTCGGCGTCCGGCACGCCGACATGCCGCTCACTCCGTCACGGGTGTGGGAGGCCATGCAGGGCCGGCCCACCCCGCCGATCTGAAGGTGGTCGCGATGTCGGGCACGGTGAGCGCGCGGGCGCTCGAACTCGCCGAGCGGCGCGTGCCGTTCGTGCACGCACGGGTGGTGCGCGCGCAGGCACCGGCCTCGGCGCACCCGGGCGACGAGGCGATCGTGCACGGCGACGGCACGATCGACGGCTTCGTCGGCGGGCAGTGCGCGGAGGGCTCGGTGCGTACGGCGGCGCTGGGCGCCCTCAGCGGTGGCGCGCCGCTGCTGCTGCGGGTGCTACCGGCGGGCGAGGAGGGGTTCCCGGAGACGCCGGGCGCGCAGGTCGTGGTCAACCCCTGTCTGTCCGGCGGCGCGTTGGAGATCTTCCTGGAACCCGTCCTGCCGCCACCCCTGGTCGAGGTCGTCGGCGACACGCCCATCGCCGCGGCTTTCCTCGCCCTCGCCGAGGTGCTCGGCTACGCCACCACCCGCTCCCGGCCCGACGAACACACGGCGGCGGTGGTCGTGGCCGGGCAGGGACACGGCGACGCCGAGGCCCTGCGCGCCGCGCTCGACGCGGGTGTCCCGCACATCGCCCTGGTCGCCAGCCGCCGCCGCGGCTCCGCCCTCCTCGACGAACTCGGCCTGGACGAGGGGGAACGCGCCCGCGTCCACACGCCGGCGGGCCTCGACATCGGCGCCCGGACGGCACCCGAGATCGCGCTGTCGATCCTGGCGGAGGTGGTGGAGGCCGTACGCGCGAGGCCGGTGCCGTCGTCCGAGCGGCCGGCACAGGCCGTCGACCCGGTGTGCGGCATGACCGTGACCGTGCTGCCCGACACCCCTCATCTGGTCACCGCCGAGGGCGAGTTGTGGTTCTGCGGCACCGGCTGCCGGGACCGCCGGGCGGCGGAGTCGGCGGTCTAGCGCGTGAGCGAGCTGTTCACGGACGCCGACGACGTACGCCAACGCCTCGACCTCGTCGGCCACTTGGTGGACGAGGGGACCGCGACCGCCCTCTTTCTCGCCACTGTCCTCGACCGGCCGCTCCTGGTGGAGGGCGAGCCGGGCGTCGGCAAGACGAGCCTGGCCAAGGCGCTCGCCCAGGTGCTGGACACCCCGCTGATCCGCCTGCAGTGCTACGAGGGACTCGCGCCCGGCGAGGCCCTGTACGAGTGGAACTACCAGCGTCAGCTGCTCGCGATCCGGCTGGCGGAGGCGCGGGGCGGGCAGCTCGCCGACGCCGATGTGTTCACCGAGGAGTTCCTGCACGACCGGCCGCTGCTGCGGGCGGTGCGCCACCCGGGCCCGCTGCCGCCCGTGCTGCTGATCGACGAGATCGACCGGGCCGACGACGAGTTCGAGGCGCTGCTCTTCGAGTTCCTGGGCGAACGGTCCATCACCGTGCCCGAGTTGGGCACGTTCGCCGCCGTGCGGCCACCGGTCGTCGTGCTCACCTCGAACCGCAGCCGCGAACTCCACGACGCCCTGCGCCGCCGCTGCCTCTATCACTGGATCGACTTCCCCTCCCCCGAGCACGCGGCGCGCATCCTGCGCCGTTCGGTACCGGCCGCGAACGAGCCGCTCATCGCCTCCGCGACCGAATTCATCGGCCGGGTACGGGAGTTGGACCTGGACAAGGCGCCCGGAATGGCGGAGGCGATCGACTGGGTCTCGGCGCTGGCCGCGCTGCGGGTGGCCCGGCTGGCCCGCGCCGACGTCCTCGGCACGCTCAGCGCGGTCGCCAAGAGCCCCGACGACCGGACCACCATCACCGACGCCCTCGAAGAGCTCGGCTTTCCCGGACAGGCGAGGAGACCATGAAGATCGACCAGGAGTTCGGTGTCGACGTACCCGTGGAGCGCGCCTGGCAGGCGCTCACCGATCTGGAGGCGCTCGCCCCCTGCATGCCCGGGGCCGAGCTCACCGGCGTGGAGGACGAGGTCTACAAGGGCCGGGTGAAGGTCAAAGTGGGCCCGGTGGTCAGCCAGTTCGCCGGGACGGCACGGTTCGTGAAGAAGGACGAGGCCGCCCACATCGCCGTCATCAACGCGGCCGGGAAGGACACGCGCGGCGGCGGGAACGCCTCGGCGACCATCCACGCGCGGCTGCGCCCCGAGGGCGTGGGCACGGTCGTGACGGTGAGCACCGATCTCAACATCAGCGGGAAGCTGGCCCAGTTCGGCAGCGGCATGATCAAGGAGATCTCGGAGAAGCTGTTCACGCAGTTCGTCGAGAACGTGGAGACCCGGCTGCTGGGTCCCGACACGGCCCCGGCCGAGGAGGAGGCGCCTGTCGCGGAGCCCGAGGAGGCGCCGGCTGGCGAGCCGCTGGACCTGGTGCGGCTGGCCGGCGGGTCCGTGTACCGGCGGCTGGTCCCGGCGCTGGTCGTGGTCGTCGTGGTGGTGGCCGCCGTAGTCCTGCTGCTGACGCTGTGAGCCGGGCCGGGCCGCTGCTCCCGGCCGTCGACCGGGCCGCCTTCGCCGTCGCGTTCGCCGTCCGGCTCAGGGAGCGGGGCGTGGCCGTGGGGTTCACCGCCACGGAGGACTTCGTACGGGCGCTGGTCGCGATGCCGCCCTCGTCGCGCACGGCGCTGTACTGGGCGGCGCGCGTCACGCTCGTACGGCGTCACCGGGACCTGGCGCGGTTCGACGAGGTCTTCGAGGCCGTGTTCGGCGAGGCGCTGTTGTCCGTCGATCCCAACGCGCGGCGGGACAGCGGACGTTCGGCTGTGCGCGGGGGCGGTTCCGGCGCGCCCGCGCCGCCGTACGACAGCGAGTCCCGCGACGGGGGCGGTCTGCCCTGGGTGACTCTGCCGCCCGTGGTCGCGACGGCCGACCGGCACGACGACCTCGCCCTGTCCGTGCCGGAGCGGCTGCCGAGTGATCTCGCCGGGGCGCTGGACACGCCGTTCGAGCAACTCGACGCCCGGGAGGCGGAGTTGCTGGGCAGGTGGCTGGAGCGGGCACTGCGGGAGTGGCCCGCGCGGCGCTCGCGCCGGTATGCGGTGGGGCGGGGCGGGCGCCGGGTGACGCTCCGGGAGACGGCGGCCCGGGCCCGGCGCACGGGCTGGGATCCGGTCCAACTGGTCCGCTCGGGGCCCGTGGACCGCCCGCGCCGGGTGGTGGTGCTGTGCGACGTGAGCCGGTCGATGCAGGCGCAGGCGGTCGCGTATCTGCATCTGATGCGGGCGCTCGCGCTCGCCACGCACGCCGAGGTCTTCGCCTTCGCGACTTCGCCGACCCGGCTCACCACGGCTCTCGCGCACCGGGACGCGCGGACGGCGCTGGAAGAGGCGACGGAGCGGGTCACCGACCGGTTCGGCGGTACGCGTATCGCGCACTGCCTGTCGGCGCTGCTCGCCTCGCACCACGGCGGAACCCTGCGGGGCGCGGTCGTGCTGATCGGTTCGGACGGCTGGGACGGGGATCCGCCGGAGCGGCTCGCAGCCGCGATGGCCCGGCTGCGACGCCGGGCGCACACGGTGATCTGGCTCAACCCGCGGGCCGGGACGCCCGGTTTTGCGCCCCGCACGACGACGATGGCCGCCGCGCTGCCGTACGTCGATCTGCTGCTGCCCGCGGACAGCTTCGGAGCGCTGCTGCGGGTGCCGGGCGAGGTCGCTCGGCTCGCCCGGCGCGGCGGAACGGCCCGGGGCCGCCCCGGGCCGTCGCCGTCGTCAGGTGCCCCGCGTCATCCGAACATGCCCGGCTGGTAGTCGCCGGCGGGCTGCTGGACGATGACGTTGAACCGGTTGTACATGTTGATCAGGGCGATGGTGGTCACGAGGGCGGCGAGCTGCTCCTCGTCGTAGTGCTTGGCGGCGTTCTCCCAGACGTCGTCCGGGACCCCGCCCGCCGCGTCCGCGATCCGGGTGCCCTCCTCGGTCAGCGCCAGCGCGGCGCGCTCGGCCTCGGTGAAGACCGTGGCCTCCCGCCAGGCCGAGACCAGCAGGAGGCGCTGCACGTCCTCGCCCGCGGCCAGGGCGTCCTTGGTGTGCATGTCGGTGCACATCCCACAGCCGTTGATCTGGCTGGCGCGGAGCTTCACCAGCTCCTGCGTGGCGTGCGGCAGTGTCGAGTCGGAGACGGCCTTGCCCGCCGAGTTGATGTGCCGGAAGACCTTGGTGGCGACCGCGTTCTCGAAGAGGTTCAGACGCGCTTCCATGATGTGCTCCAGTGTCGTCGTCGTTGGCTACACCTCTCTGACGGGACGGCACGACGAGTTGTGACACGCACCAATGTGACCTGCGTCTCCCCAGCGGCCCTGCTCTAGCTCCACAGGGTCACGTGGATGGCAGGCCGGAAGCGGCCCGCGGTCACTCCCGTGCCACGGAGCATGGCCTGGGTCGCGCGGGGTGTGGTGACGAAGCGGCGCAGTTCGGCGGCGGCCGCGGGTGCCTCGCGGTCGGCGAGGGCGAGCAGGCTCCACGAGCCGCGGGCGGGGAGGTTCGGGCCCTGGAGCCGGCACAGGTCCCCGTCGGCGAGGTCCTTCGCCACGGCGAACGCCACGGCCAGCGCGATGCCCTTGCCGCGCTTGGCCTCCTCCAGGGCGGCGGCGTGGCTCTGGAAGATGCGCTGGTTGTGCTCGGGGACGCTCAGCCGGCGCAGCACCGCGGGTACGAGGCCGGTGCGTCCGGCCGCGGAGGGGCCGAGGAGCCAGGTCTGTTCGCGCAGTTCGGCGGGGCCCGCACCGCCGGCCGCGAGGGGGTGGTCGGGGCCGACGGCGGCGATCACCTGGTAGTTGAGGAAGTGGGTGCAGGTCATGGATTCCTCGAGCGTCGCGGGCCGGGGTCCGATGGCCACGTCGACCGCGCGGTTGACGAGCAGCGAGGCGAAGTTCTGTGTGTCGTGCACGCTGAGCTCGACGTCCAGGTCGTCCGCGCGCCCGGCGAACAGCTCGATGAGGCCGGGTGCCGCGTGCTCGGCGAACAGGCTCGACGCGGCGACGCGCAGCAGCCGCCGGCCGGAACCGGCGCCCCGTACCTCCAGAATGGTGCGGTCCTGCAGTCCCAGCATCTCGGTCGCCCGGCTCGCGAGCCGCAGCCCGCCCGGGGTGAAGGCCAGCCCGTGCGCGGTCCGCGTGAACAGCTTGTCGCCGAGTTCCCTGCGCAGATGGGCGATGTGGATCGACACGGCCGCCTCCGTCACGGAGAGATCGGCCGCGGCCGCCTTCACCGAACCGAGGCGCACGGTCGCAGAGAAGGCCCGCAGTTGTGCCGGGGTCAACGAGAACCTCCCGCGCTCCCCACGGGTGCCCATCACCTGTGAGCTGCACCTCAAATTAGCGCACCAGTTCCCCAAGAGCCACTGTCGCGCAGAGGGGCTTCGGAGGCTCAAGTGGCCCCTGGGACAAGGGAGTTCGATGGACCCGGGTGAGGGTCAGTCGAGCAGCCCGGCGGCGAGCGTGGCCCCCAGTTCCCAGCAGGCCTCGGCATCCGCCCTGGACGGCTCGCCCGTGACCGTCACCGGCTTCGCCGCGAGCCGCCAGCCGAGGCCGGTGGTGATCGCCTCGATGCCGCGCACCGCGCCGGTGACGTCGCTGCCGCCGTGCACGTAGTAGCCGAAGGGCCTGCCCTGGGTCGCGTCCAGGCACGGGTAGTAGATCTGGTCGAAGAAGTGCTTGAGGGCGCCGGACATGTAGCCGATGTTGGCCGGGGTGCCGAGCAGGCACGCGTCGGCGGCCAGGACGTCGGAGGCGGTGGCGGCGAGCGCGGGGCGCCGTACGACCTCGACACCCTGGATCTCCGGGTCGGTCGCGCCGGAGACCACGGCCTCCAGCATGGCCTGGCAGTTCGGCGAAGGTGTGTGATGCACGATCAGCAAGGTGGGCACACCCCGCACCCTAATTCAGAAGCGGAAACGCTGAATTTGATGAGAAGGAGTTGTTGGACTTCAGAATCGTGCGCGGCCACAGTGAAACCATGAGCCACCTCGCTGATCCCGGCCGCTACGACGGCACCATGCGCTACCGGCGGACCGGCCGTTCGGGCCTCGACCTCCCCCTTCTGTCCCTCGGCTACTGGCACAACTTCGGGGACGACCGGCCCTTCGAGACGCAGCGCGAGATCGCCCTGCGCGCCTTCGACCTCGGGATCACCCACCACGACCTGGCGAACAACTACGGCCCGCCGTACGGCTCCGCCGAGATCAACTTCGGCCGGCTGATGCGGCGGGACCTCGCGCCGTACCGCGACGAGCTGGTGATCTCCACCAAGGCCGGCTGGGACATGTGGCCCGGCCCCTACGGCCAGGGCGGCGGCTCCCGCAAGTACGTGCTCGCCTCCCTCGACCAGTCCCTGAAGCGCATGGGCCTGGACTACGTGGACATCTTCTACTCCCACCGGCTCGACGCGAGCACTCCGCTGGAGGAGACGATGAGCGCGCTGGACACGGCGGTGCGCCAGGGCAAGGCCCTCTACGTGGGGATCTCCTCGTACGACGCCGAGCGCTCACGGCAGGCCGCCGCGATCCTGCGCGACCTGGGGACCCCGCTGCTGATCCACCAGCCGTCGTACAGCATGGTCAACCGCTGGATCGAGACGGAGGGCCTGCTGGACGCCGCCCAGGAGGAGGGTTTCGGGGTCATCGGCTTCACGGCGCTGGCGCAGGGGCTGCTCACCGGGCGCTATCTGGACGGGGTGCCGGAGGGGTCGCGGGCCGCGGCGGGGACGTCGTTCGACACGTCGTGGCTGTCGGAGGACATGCTGGTCAGGCTGCGCGCACTGAACGACATCGCGGCCCGGCGCGGGCAGACCCTAGCCCAGATGGCGCTCGCCTGGGCGCTGCGGGACGAGCGGGTCACCTCGCTGGTCATCGGCGCGTCGCGCACCGAGCAGCTGGAGCAGAACGTCGCCGCGCTGGAGAACCCCGACTTCAGCCCCGAGGAGCTGGCCGAGATCGACAAGTACGCCACCGACGGCGGCGTCGACCTGTGGCGGGACGCCCGGACCGGCAACCTCGGCTGACCTCGGGGCTCAGCACAGCACGCGCAGCGCTCCGGGCAGGACCCTGACCGTGACGGGCAGTACGGCCTCGACCTCGCCGTCGGCGCCGTAGGGCACGTCACGGTCGGCGGAGATGCTGATCTCCCGCCCGCGCAGGATGCGCACCTGGGGCCGGTCGACGTGGGCGCCGGTCTTCAGGTCGTTCATGAGGGCGAAGAACAGCCGCCGGGGCGCCTCGCCGATCATCACGATCTCCAGCAGTCCGTCGTCCACGCGGGCGTCGGGGGCGATCAGGCGGCCGGAGCCGTAGTAGCCGGAGTTGGCGGCCACGACCGTATAGCCGGTGTGCCGGTGCTCCTTGCCGTCGACGGTGACGCGGTAGCGGGCCGCCCGCCAGGTGGTGACGGCGCGGAGGCCGCCGGCGTAGTAGGAGGCGGCGCCGCGCAGCAGTCTCGACTGGTTGGCGTGGCGGTTGGCGAGGGCGTCGACGCCCGCGTAGACGCTGCCGAGGACGACGGTGCGGTCGTGGACGGCCGACTCCACCTCGATGGTGTCGACGGCGCGCGGCTCGTGGTGGAGCAGCACCTCGGCCAACTCGGCCGGTTGGGTGGGCAGTTCGAGGGCGCGGGCGAAGTCGTTCCCGCGTCCGGCAGGGACGAGGCCCAGGACGGCTCCGGTGCCGCTGAGCGCGCCGCCGATCCCGCCGGCGATGCCGTCCCCGCCGACGGCGAGCACGACCCGGCCCTTGCGGCCCGCGTCCCGGGCGAGCTCCTGGGCGTGGGCGAGGCTGCGGCTGTACTCGGTCTCCAGCTCGGCGCCCGCCTCCCTCAGCAGCCGGGCCACGGCGAGCAGCGCGGCGGCGCCGGTGGATCCGCCCGCGGTGGGGTTGACGACGGCGGTGAACTGTCGCATCGGTGTGGCCTCCGGTCAGTCTTCGAGGGGCAGCAGAACACCGGGGTTGAGCAGCCCGTCCGGGTCCAGTGTCCGCTTCACGGCCCGCAGCGCGCCGACGGCGAGGGGTCCGGCCTCCCGGACGTACCAGTCGCGGTGGTCGGTGCCGACACCGTGGTGGTGGGTGATGGTGCCGCCCGCGGCGAGGATCGCCTCGTTCGCCGCGTGCTTGGCCCGCGTCCAGTGCGCGACCGGATCGTCGCCCTGCGCCGAGACGACGGTGAAGTACAGCGAGGCGCCGTTCTCGTAGACGTGGGAGATGTGGCACATGACCAGGGGCGGGGTGCCGGCCCCGGTGAGCGTCGTGGTGAGCGCCTCGCGCACGGCCGCGTGGAGCCCGGGGATGCGGGACCAGAAGGTTGCCGTCTCCAGCGTCTCGGCGAAGGCGCCCGCGTCGAGCAGCGAGTCGCGCAGATACGGCGCCGAGTAGCGGCCGTGCGCCCAGCGCTCGCCGGGCTCCGCGCCGAGGGACGTGCCGCCGCACTCGCGCAGGACGGCCGCGGCACGCTCGCGGCGGTACGAGACGTCCTCGTCCGTACCCTCGTAACCGGCAATCGCCGTGCACCCGGCGGGCGTCGGGGCCTCGGACGAACCGATCGCGTCGGGCTGGGCGAGGCCGATGAGGGTCTCGGTCTCGTCGGACAGGCGCAGTACGGTCGGGCGCGGCCCGTCCTGGGCGAGCCGGCGCAGCGCCGCGGACCCTTCCTCGAAGGAGGCGAAGCGCCAGCCCTCGTACACGCGGACCTGCGGGACCGGGCGGACGCGGACCGTCACGGAGGTGATGACGCCGAAGGCGCCCTCCGAGCCGAGCACGAGCTGGCGCAGGTCCGGTCCTGCCGCTGAGCGCGGGGCGCGGCCCGTGTCGATCGTGCCCTCCGGCGCGGCGAGGGTGAGCGCGAGGACCATCTCGTCGAAGCGGCCGTAGCCGGCGGAGGCCTGGCCGCTGGAGCGGGTGGCGGCGAAGCCGCCGATGCTGGCCCACTCGTACGACTGCGGGAAGTGACCCAGGGTGAAGCCGTGTTGGGCCAGCAGCGCCTCGGCCTGCGGGGCGCGCAGACCCGGTTGCAGCGTGGCGGTGCGGGACACGGGGTCGAGGTCGAGCAGCCCGTCCATGCGCCGCAGGTCCAACGCGACGAACACGCTGCGCCGTTCGGGCGCGAGACCGCCGACGACCGACGTACCGCCGCCGAACGGCACGACGGACAGGCCGAGTTCGGCACACGCCCGCAGCACGGCGAGGACCTCGTCGTGCCCGGCCGGGAGCAGTACGGCCGCAGGGACGTCCTCGACCTCGCCCTCCCTGATCCGCAGCAGATCCGGCGTGGACTTGCCCCTGGTGTGCCGGATCCGCGTCTCGGCATCCGTGCGCACGTACTCCTGGCCGCCGACCGCGGCCGCGAGGGCTTGGTGGGCTGCGGGCTCCAACTGCCCTTCCGGTACGGCGATTTCCGCCAGCTCGACCGGCTCGGCGGCGCGTGGCTTCACGCCGAGCAGATCGCGCAGCAGCCCGATCACCGTGTCGGGCAGCGGCGTCGCCCTGGCCGGGTCGCCCCAGCCGCTCCACAGCATGTCCATGAGTGCCGTCCTCACCGGTCGATTCGAGCGATTCCGTCCGCCGACGCCACCCGCGGGCCCGTCGAGGCGTTACACTGTGACACATGGCGCCTATTCGTCACAACGGCTCGGACAACGACGCGGTGCTCGACGCGGTCAGGGACTGCGTCCTGGCCGTCGGGGTCCGCCGTACGACGCTCACGGACGTGGCCCGCCGCGCGGGCGTCTCCCGGATGACGCTGTACCGGCGCTGGCCCGATGTGCGCACGCTGGTCGGCGACCTGATGACCCGGGAGTGGGTCGGCGTGGCCACCCGGGCGATCCCCGAGCGCAGAGAAGGCGCCGACGCGCGCAGCCTGCTCGTGGAGGGGCTGGTGGCCGGAGTGGCCGCCTTCCGCGCCCATCCGCTGTTCCTGAAGATCGTCGACGTCGACCCCGAGCTGCTGCTCCCCTATGTGCTGGACCGGCGCGGGGCCAGCCAGATCGCCCTGCTGGAGCTGCTGGTCGGCAGCATCGGGGAGGGGCACGCCGACGGGTCGGTGCGCGTCGGCCATCCCGAGCGGCAGGCGCGGTCGCTGCTGCTGATCGTCCAGTCCTTCACCCTGTCCCTGCGGACCATGACCGACGAGGACGACGCCGAGCTCGACTCCCCCGCGTTCCTCGCCGAGTTGAGCGACATCCTGGAAAGGACTCTCGCGCCATGAGCATCGCCCCCGAACCCGGCTCTACCCTGTCCGCCGCCCGCCGCTCGCGCGAGCTCACCGAGACCGTCGGCGGCCCGGTCGTGGACGTCCTCGTCGTCGGGCTCGGCGCCACCGGTGCCGGAGCGGCGCTGGACGCGGCGGCCCGCGGGCTGTCCGTCGTCGCCGTCGACGCCCACGACCTGGCCTTCGGCACCTCCCGCTGGAGCAGCAAGCTCATCCACGGCGGGCTGCGCTATCTCGCCTCCGGCCAGCTCGACGTCGCCCACGAGAGCGCGGTCGAGCGGGGCGTGCTGATGGAGCGCACCGCGCCCCATCTGGTCCGCGCCCAGCCGTTCGTGCTGCCCCTGACCCCGCTCGTCTCCCGCGGTCAGGCGGCGCTCACCTGGGCCGGCTTCAAGGCGGGCGACACCCTGCGCCTGACGGCCCGCACCGCCCGGGCGACGCTCCCCGCGCCCCGCCGCCTCTCCGCAGTGGAGACCCGCCATCTGGCCCCCGCCCTGCGCACCGACGGCCTGCGCGGCGGGCTGCTGTCCTGGGACGGCCGGCTCGTCGACGACGCCCGCCTGGTCACCGCCGTCGCCCGCACCGCCGCCGCGCACGGGGCACAGATCCTGACCCGCGTCCGGGCACTGGAACTCACCGGCTCCGGCGCCCGGGTCCGCGACGAACTCACCGGCGAGGAGGGCGAGATCCGCGCCCGCGCGGTCGTCAACGCCTCGGGCGTCTGGGCGGGCGGCCTGGTGGACGGCATCCGCATCCGCCCCTCGCGCGGCACCCACCTGATCCTGCGCGCGGAGCACCTCGGCCCGCTGCCGGCCGCCCTGCACATCCCGGTCCCCGGCGAGACGAACCGCTTCGTCCTCGTCCTGCCCCAAGGGGACGGCCGGGTCTACGTCGGCCTCACCGACGAACCCGCCGAGGGCCAGATCCCGGACGTCCCCGAGGCACCCGAGACGGACATCGGCTTCCTCCTCGACGTGCTCGGCTCGGTCCTGGACGTCCCGGTCCGCCGCGAGGACGTCATCGGGGCCTTCGCCGGACTGCGCCCCCTGCTCGACACCTCCACCGGGGATACGACCCGGACCGCCGACATCTCGCGCCGGCACGCGGTGCTCACCTCGTCCGAGGGCGTGATCACCGTGGTCGGCGGCAAGCTCACCACGTACCGGCGGATGGCCGAGGACGCGGTGGACGCGGCCGTCGAGGCCCGCAACCTCACGGCGGGCCCCTCCCGCACCGCGTCCCTGCCCCTCGTCGGCGCCGCGTCCCCACGGACCCTCGAAGCGCTGCCGGCCCCACGCCATCTGGTACGGCGGTACGGCACGGAGGCACCGGCCGTCCAGGCCCTCGGCGCGGCCGACCCCCGGCTGGGCGAGCGGGTACTGCCGGGGCACCCCGTCACCGCCGCCGAACTGCTGTGGGCGGTACGCCACGAAGGCGCGCTCGACGAGGCCGACGTACTCGACCGGCGCACCCGGATCGGGGTGGTACCGGAGGACCGGGCGGCGGCGCTGGATGCCGTACGAGAGCTGCTGGGCGAGGCGCTGGCCCTCCAGGGCTGATGCGTCCCGGACCTGCGGCTCCACGCGCGGGATGCCAATTGCATGCTTATGCTCCCTTTGTGTGACACACACCTTCGACGAGCTCGTGGAGAAACAGCGCGCGGCCGACCAGGCCCACAACCGGGTCGAGGAGCTGCGGCTCGCGTACGGTCCGCCGACGCAGCCGGGCGGCTGGACCGGGCAGCAGACGGAGACGTACGAGACCGCGTGGCGAGCCTGGCGCGACCTGGCCCGGGAGGCGCAGTCCTCGGTCACCGAGTACGCCAAGGAGACCGGTAAGACGCGCACAGGGGTTGAGGCCGAGGTCAAACAGGCCGTCCGGCATCCCCAGCCGGAGTCCTGACCCACACGAAAGGGCGCCCGGACCGACCCGTCGGTCCGAGCGCCCCCTCCTGTGGTGTCAGCGCACGTAGCGCCGGCGCGTCCGCGTGAGCAGGAACAGGCCCGCGATCAGCAGCGCCGTACCGGCCGCGGCCGGCCACAGCGTCGTGCCGGTCTCGGCCAGCCCGCCCTGGACGGCCTGCGGTTCGGTCTGGTTCGCGGCGCCGGTGTCGCTGCCGCCCGTGGACTGGGCGGCGTTGTCTCCGCTGCCGGAACCGTTGTCCGAGGAACCGCCGTTCTGCGCGGCCGCGGTGGTCTTGGACGCCGAGGGCTTCGCGTAGACCTTGGGCTCGGAGGTACTGGACATGGTCGGCGCGTTGTCCGTGCCCGGCTGTTCGGTCGCCGGGGCTTCGGTCGTCGGGTCGGCCGACTGCTGCTGGCCGGAGCCGTTGCCGTTGCCGGATCCGCCGTCACCGTTGCCCGAATCGCCGTTCCCGTTGCCCGAGTTGCCGTTGTCGTCACCGGCCGGCGGTGTCGTCGGGTCCTCGGTCGGCTGGGCGGTCGGCTCGTCCGTGGGCTGGTCGGTCGGCTTCTCGGTGGGCTGGTCCGTGGGGTTCTCCGTCGGCTGCTGGGTCGCCCCGTTGTCCGAGCCCGGGTCCTCGTTCGTGCCCGCGCCGCAGTTGCGGCCGCCGTTGATGCAGGAGACGACCTCCTTCATCAGGCCCTCGTCGAAGACGTTGATGAAGTCGCCGTGGTCGGTGATCGGCTTGTGCACCTGCTCGGGGAAGGAGTCCACCGCGAACAACGGGGTGGTCTTGCCGCCGTCCTGCAGGCTCGGCGCCTTCACGTCGTACACGATCCGCTGGACCAGCTGCGGGATGGCCTCGAAGCCGTTCGGGCAGTTGCCCTGGGCGTCCGCGAAGGCCACGTGGGTGCGGTGGTTGGCGCTGTCGATGTTGCGGCCGTCCCAGCAGCTCTGGAAGCGGAAGGTGCGCACCACGTCACTGCCCTGCGGGCACAGCGGGTACTTGTCCTTCAGCTGCCGGTCCTCGAACCCGGTGCAGCTCCAGGAGGCGTTGGCGTTGGCCGGGCCGTTGACGAAGGCCTTGGCGTCACCGGTGATGATGCGCAGCAGGCGGGGCATCTCGGTGACCTTGCTGCGCGGGCTGCCGATGAAGGTCAGCGTGACCTGCTTGGCCTGGACGATCTCACCGGCGTTGCCCTCGATGCCGCCGCCGGGCTTGTTGGCGTCCTGCTCCTGGGTGCCGTTCTGCAGCCGCAGCACGGGCCAATAGTAGGTGGACTTGTCGCCCGGGTTCTCGCAGCTGGTGTCGGCGTTCGCGAGGTCGTCGTCGCTGGCGAAGGCGTTGTTGGACTGGTTGCCGATGTAGTCGTGGAAGTGGTGGGCGCCGTTGGTGACACCCGGGGCCACGATCACGTTGTCGGAGTTGAACAGCCCGTTCTCGTTCACGCCGCAGCTGGTGGTGAAGGTGCCCTTGGAGACGAAGGAGTTCAGGTCCGGAGCCGGGGCGTTCGGCTGCACGCTGTTGATGTCCTGGTAGTCCCCGGCGACGGGCCCGTTGCCGGCCTGCCCGCCGTTGCCGTTCTGCTGGTCCCCGCCGTTCTGGCCGTCTCCCTGGCCGCCCTGCTGCTGGCCGTTCTGGGAGTCGTCACCGCCGTTGCCGCCGTTGTCCTGACCGGCGTTCTGGTCGTTCCACGTCCGCATCGAGCAGTCCGCCATGGCGTCGAGGCCGTCGGCGCTCTGCCCGGCCTGCTCCATGGCGCCGCCGATGCGGTCGAGCGTCTGGGAGCGCTGCTCCTTCAGCGGCTTCATGACCGTCTCGTCCGTGTAGCCGCTGTCCTGGCGCTGCTCCGGCGTCGCCGCCTGCAGCTTCTGGTAGGCCTCGGCTATCTGCTGGTCCAGCGAGGCGAGTTGCTTGTCGACGTCGCCCCGTGCCTGGTCCGGCACCTGGGTCAGCTTGCTTCCGACGTCCGGACAGTCGATGGTGCCGGCCGCCGCGCTGCGGGTCGACTGCTCAGTGCCCGAGCCGCCTTCCGTCGCCGAGGCGTACACGTTGGCCGCGACCAGGCCGCCGCCACCCAGCATCAGGGCGAAAGCCGCGAAGGTTGCGCGGCGCGGTCCTGTCGGGCGTCTGCGCGTGTTGCGTCCCACGAGAGTTCTCCTACGGATCATGGCGGTCAGGCATGGAAATCCCTCGACCCCATACGGACCCCGGCACAGGGGTGTTCAACCGCACCACAGATTCATAGGAACCTCTCAGTAAGCGCGTGCACCGGGACGCGCTCGCGTGGCACTCAGGAAGCCGCCGGTCCCGCAGTCAACAGCGTCGAACGGGACGCCTGTCGTCCGTCCCACGGATTGGCGGGGCCCTACAGCTCCAGCCAGAAACCCGTGCGCGTCAGCCAGAGGTCGAGCAGCGCCGTATCGCCGTCGGTCTCGACCGCGGGCGTCGGACGGCCGTAGAGGAACAGCAGCAGGTCGGTCGCCGATCCGCGGACGCTGACGGTGGCGTCCCCGTCGCCGGGCCGCCAGACGGGCCGGTCGCCGGTCAGGTCGACGAGCCACCGCCCGGCGCCGGCCGCCTCGAAGCGGAGCGTGCGGCCGGGGCCCAGCAGGCCGGGTGCGTCCGGGCCGGGCTCGTACGCTTCGGGGACCGTCGAGAAGGCCAGCCACTCCTCGACGCCGTCGAGCGCGAGGCTGTCGTCGAGGCCGAACTTCCCGCCGGTCGCGAGCACCGCGTCGGCGCGGTGGACGACGGTCTCGTGGGTCATCCTTCGCGCCCAGAACGACGTGGACTGCTCGACGAGTTGCTCGTCGGCAGGCGTCCACACCGGCACCCCCGCCCCTGCGCCCCGCAGTGCGGCGGCGAGTTCCGACGCGCCCTCGCCGAGCCACGCGTCGAGGGCGTCACCGGTCACATGCGAGTACACCGCCGGGTCGTTGACGCCTTCGTCGGGGAGCGGCTCGGCGGAACGGGTCCGTACGATCGCCTCCGCCCAGCGGTGGTCGCCGCCCACGTGCCGCAGCAGCCGGCCGAGGTCCCAGCCGGGGCAGGACGGCACCGGGGTGGTCGGGTCCGCGCCTACGACCTGGGTCCTGAGCAGGTCTGTCTGGGAGACGATCTCGCGGCAGTGGTCCTCGAAGGTCAGCGAAGTCACCCGCCCATCATGCGTCAGGCGCTCTCCACGACGGCGTCGGCATCCGCCAACGGCCGGTCCTCCGCGTCGCATTCAGCCGCTGTCGGTCCCTCCGCCTACGGTGTGCCCCATGACTCCTGAGATGCGGGACCGCTTAAGTCCCTTCCGTGACGCGGCGATCGAGCAGGGCATACCGGCCGAGGACGTGGAGCGGTGGCTCACGACCGCCCGCCCCTGCGCGACGCTGACCCGGGACGGGGACGGGCCGGTCGTGGGCCGGTTCGGCGGTCCGCTGCTGCTGCCGGCCGACGTCCCGGACCCCGACCGCCCCTTCGTCGCCTCCGTCGACCTCACCGCCCTGCCCGCCGACGCGACGGACCTGCCCCTGCCTCCCGACGGCGAACTGCTGTTCTTCGCCTTCCCCGAGACCGACTACGGCGGCTTGGGCGGAGTGGTGTACGTCCCCGTCGGTACGGCCGTGACGGAACGGGACAAGCTCGCCTGGGACCCCGTCGGCTGGGCGGAGAACGAGGCGATGATGGAGGAGTTCCCGCAGGGTCCGCTGCGGCTCAAGGCCGACGTGTCGCTGCCCTGCCACGGCTCGGTCGGAGGCCCCAGCCTCGTGCTCAGCGAGCCGATTCCCAGCCATCCCCGCTCCGAGGAACTCGCCGGCCTCTGGGAGGACATCCGCGACGGCATCGCCCCCGCGGGGCCGCTGCAGATCGGCGGATACGCCGACGAGGAGGCCATCGACCTCGACCCGGTCGCCTCCGCGGTGCCCTGGGCCGTGAAGGCCATCAAGGCCGCGGAGGCGGGCCGGTCGGACGCGCCGGTCTCGGAGGACGTGGCGGACTGGGTGCTGCTGGCCGACTGGCAGACCGGTATGGACGTGCAGGGCTGGGAGAGCGCCACCGTCCACTGGGTGATCCAGCGCGAGGACCTGGCGGCGCGGCGCTTCCACCGCGCGTTCACCAGCATCTTCTGGAATCCCTGACCGTCCCGCACTCTTGACGTGTTTGGTTCAGACCTTTAGGTTCCCGGACGCACGGCTTCACGAGCTCGACCGAGATTCACTCACGTGAACTCGCTTTGTGGTGCCACCCCCCACCGTCCGCCGCCTGCGAAAGGCTGTGAACCCACCTCATGAGAGCCCAACCCCCCACGCCCCGCGCCCTGTTGCGCGGCGGTCTCGCCGCAGCCCTGCTCACCCTGCCCGCGACGTTCCTCGCCGCCCCGGCCGCCGACGCCGCCGCGTCCGCACCGATGGCCGTCGCGCCGTACCTCTACAACGGCTGGGGCAGCCCGCCGAGCCCGACCACCATCACGAACGCGACCGGCGTCAAGTGGTTCACGCTCGCCTTCGTGCTCAGCAACGGGCACTGCAATCCCCAGTGGGACGGCTCCCGGCCCCTGACCGGCGGCGTCGACCAACGGACCGTCAACACCGTCCGCACCAACGGCGGTGACGTCATCCCCTCCTTCGGCGGCTACAGCGGCAACAAGCTGGAGAGTTCCTGCTCCAACGCCAACGAACTGGCGAGCGCCTACCAGAAGGTGATCAACGCGTACGGCCTCAAGGCGATCGACATCGACATCGAGGCCGACGCCTACAGCAGCGCCACCGTCCAGAAGCGCACGGTCGACGCGCTGAAGACGGTGAAGGCCAACAACCCCGGGCTGAAGGTGTACATCACCATCGGCACCGACCAGAGCGGCCCGGACACCAGCCTCATCAAGCGCGCGGCCTCCTCCGGCCTCTCCGTCGACGCGTGGGCCATCATGCCGTTCGACTTCGGCGGCGCCGGCAAGAACATGGGCACGCTCACCAAGCAGGCCGCCGAGGGCCTGAAGTCCGCGCTCAAGAGCGCCTACGGCTACAGCGACGACCAGGCCTACCGGGACATGGGCATATCGTCGATGAACGGCATCACCGACGACAACGAGAAGGTGACGGTCGCCGACTTCCGCACCATCCTCGGCTACGCCCAGCAGCACCACCTCGCCCGGCTGACCTTCTGGTCCGCGAACCGCGACCGGCCCTGCACCGGCGGCCCCGACGACAGCTGCTCCGGGGTGAGCCAACAGGCCTGGGACTACACCCGCGTCTTCGCCGGATACACCGGCTGATACACGCCATCAGGGCCCGCGCACCACTGAGCCGGTGCGCGAGAGGCCCCGACCGCTGCGAGGGTGCGGTCGGGGCCCCGCACCTGTCGTGATTCCGCCGTACCGCCTGCCGTGATCCCGGGCCCGCACTGGCGTTCCCTACGATGACCGGGTGACGAGTGACACCCCCACACGGGCCGGCGCCGACGAGGACGTCCGCCCGGCCGCGGAACCCGAGACCGCTCCCTGGGCGCAGCGCCTGCGCCGGTTCGGGTACACGCCGGCCCCACGGACCGACACGCGCGAGCGCCTGGTGCCTCCGTTCCCGCAACCGAGCACCCGGATCTGGGAGTTCCTGGGTCTCGGCCCGCGCCTCGCCGGGCGCCTCGCCGGATCCATGGCGTGGGTGGGTCCGCTCCTCGTCGCCGCGGTCGCCGGGGCGATCCGGTTCTGGCGGCTGGGGCAGCCGCACGCCCTCGTGTTCGACGAGACGTACTACGCGAAGGACGCCTGGTCGCTGCTCAAGCTCGGTTACGAGGGCACCTGGCCGGACCGGAAGATCGCCGACCCGAAGATCCTGGCCGACCCGCAGGTGATCCCGCTCTCGGACCCCGGGAGCTTCGTCGCGCATCCGCCGATGGGCAAGTGGGTGATCGCGGTCGGCGAGAGCCTCTTCGGCCTCGACCCGTTCGGCTGGCGGTTCATGACGGCCCTGCTGGGCACCTTGTCGGTGCTCATGCTGTGCCGAATAGGCCGCCGGCTGTTCCGCTCGACGCTGCTCGGCTGTCTGGCCGGGGCGCTGCTGGCGGTGGACGGCCTGCACTTCGTGATGAGCCGGACCGCGCTGCTCGACCTGGTGGTCATGTTCTTCGCGCTGGCCGCCTTCGGTTGCCTGCTCGTCGACCGGGACCGGGCCCGCGCCCGCCTCGCGGCCGCCCTGCCCGTCGGCCCGGACGGCTTCGCCCGCCCCGACCACCACACCGGCGAACACACCGGCACCGGCTGGCGCCCCTGGCGGCTCGCGGCCGGTGTCTTCCTGGGCCTGGCGGCGGCGAGCAAGTGGAACGGCCTGTACTTCCTCGTCTTCTTCACCGCCCTGACCCTGCTCTGGGACGTCGGCGCGCGCCGCGTCGCGGGGGCGTACAGCCCGTACCGGGCGGTGCTGCGCAAGGACCTGGGCTGGTCGGTCGTCTCGATGGTGCCGGTCGCCGTGCTGACGTATCTGGCGACCTGGACCGGCTGGTTCATGACCGATGACGGCTATGCCCGGCACTGGGCGGACGGCCGCGGCGGCACCTGGTCGTGGATCCCGGCCCCGCTGCGCAGCCTGTGGCACTACGAGCACGCCGTCTACGAGTTCAACATCAACCTCCACGCCTGGCACCGCTACAAGTCCAACCCGTGGAGCTGGCTCGTCCAGGGCCGCCCGGTGTCCTTCTTCTACGAGTCCCCGAAGCCCGGCCAGGAGGGCTGCCACACCAGCGTCGACTGCTCCCAGGAGATCCTCGGCCTCGGCACGCCACTGCTGTGGTGGACGGCCTGCTTCGCGCTCGCCTACCTCCTCTACCGGTGGGCGATGCGCCGCGACTGGCGCTCCGGCGCCGTCCTGTGCGCGGTGGCGGCGGGCTATCTCCCCTGGTTCAACTACCAGGACCGTACGATCTTCTCGTTCTACGCCGTCGCGTTCGTGCCGTACCTGTGTCTGGCCGTGGCCCTGCTGATCGGCGCCCTGCTGGGACCACCGGGGTCGAGCGAACGGCGCCGGCTCGCGGGAACGGCGGGCGCGGGTGTCCTCGTCCTGCTCATCATCTGGAACTTCATCTACTTCTTCCCGCTCTACACCGGCCAGACGATCCCGTACTCCGACTGGCACGCCCGGATGTGGCTGGACACCTGGATATAAGCGCCGGCGCTCGTCAGAGGGACTCCAACTCCCCTGTCGTACGGCCGAGATAGGTGACCGGACCGGGGTTCGGCACGTCGATCTCGTGGAAGCCGAGGCGGTCGTAGAAGGCCCTGGCCGGGGTGTTGGCCGTGACCATGCACAGGTGCGCGGCGGCGACACCCCGGACGTGCAGGGCGCGCAGGAACGTCCGCATCAGCTCACGGCCATGACCGCGGCCCTGCCACGCGGGGAGCAGGTCGATGTGGAGATGGGCCGGGTACGCGGCGACCTCGGGCACGATCATCCGCTCGGGGTGGTGCAGCAGCGCGATCATCTCCTCGTCCTGGGTGCTCGGCACTCCGGCGGGCTCCGGGTAGCGGTCCGCGACCAGGGGCAGCCACTTGGTCCGGAAGGCCTCGACGAAGCCCGGGGTGTCGACGGTGCCGACGATGTAGCCGACGGCCCGACCGTGCCCGTCGTCCAGCACGAAGGCCAACTCCGGTTCCAGACAGGCGTACGGCGTCGCGAAGATCGTCGGGAAGATGCCCGGGTCGGCGTAGAAGGGGCGGCTGTCCTGGCCGTTGTGCGCGGTCCGGACGCAGATGTCGTCGAGTGCCTCACGGTCCTCGGGGCGGTAGGGGCGGATGGCGGGAGACGAAGTCACACCGGCATCCTGCAACGGATGGGAGCGCTCCCACAAGAGGTCGGCACGAGGGGCCGATGCGCGGGCCCGGTCGCGTGACCGGGCCCTCGGGCATGGACAACTACCTGGATGTTGCCGGGTGTTGGGAGACGTCCGAGTGGAACTCCATGGCCAGGGCGTCGGGTTCGACCGTGATGACGGCCTGGGCACGCGGTGGCCGGGAGGTCACCTGGAACCGGGGCCAGGCCTGGAGGACGGTCGCGAGGATGATCTGGAGCTCGACCCACGCGAAGTTCTCCCCGATGCACTTGCGGCGGCCGTCGCCGAAGGCGAGGAAGGAGCCTCGGGTGCCCGCGGCGCCGCCCGTCTCCCAGCGGTCGGGGTCGAAGCTGTCCGGGTCGGGGAAGAGAGCGGAGTCGTGCTGGTGCAGATAGGGGCTCCACATGACATCGGCGCCCTCGGGTATGAGGTGCCCGCCGAGGACGACGTCGCGGGCGGCGGTCCGCGTCACCATCCAGAGCACCCCGTACTTCCTGATGGCCTCCTGCAGGACCCGTCGGGCGTACGGGAGCCGGTCGATGTCGTCGTGGCGCAGCGGCCGGTCCCCGCACACCGAGGCCAGTTCCTCGCGCAGGCGTCGTTCCACGGCGGGGTTGCGGGCGATCTCGTACAGCGCCCAGGCGAGGGTGGTGCCGGTGGTCTCGATCGAGCCGGCCAGGAGGGTGATGGTCTCGTCCTGGAGCTGCCGGCGGCCGAGTTGGTCCTCGGCGCCGATCAGAGTCTCGAACAAACCTTTCTGCTGCTGGTGCGCCTGGGATGCGTGCGGGCATGCCTCGGCGTCGGCCGCCGCGGCGGATCCGGGTGCGGCGGCGTCGACGCGATGGTCGATGGCCTGGTCGATGAGGGCGCGCAGGCGGGCGACTCGGTCGGCGTGCGCGCGGTTGGCGGGCAGCGGCAGTCGCGTGATCCAGGGCGGGAGAATGACCTGCCGAATCGTTCCTTTCATGATGTCGGGCATCAGGGCGGTGAACTCGCCCTCCAGGTGAGCGGGCAGGTCCGCGCCGAACACGGCGACGAGGAACGCGGCGAGGGTGATGCCGTTCATGTCGGCGAGCACGTCGCGCGGTTCGCCCGCGGTCCAGGCGCCGACCATCGTCCGCACCTGCTCGATCATGGCGTCACCGTGCTCGGCGATGTGCGCCTTGTTGAACATGGGCTGCATCAGCCGGCGGTTGCGCAGATGGGTGTCGCCGTCGGCGACGGTCGCGATTCCGTCGCCGAGGAAGACCCGCAGCGCGTCGTTGTACTTGCCGCCCTTGGTGAAGTGGGCGGCGTCGGTCACCAGGACACGCCGGGTCAGTGCGGGGTCGGTGACCACGTAGGCAGGGGTGGGGCCGATGCGGATGCGCACGACACTGCCGTACTCACGAAGCGACTTGAAGAACGCCAGCGGGTCGCGGGCGAGGCGGAGTCCGTGTCCGATCAGCGGGAGTCCGCCGGGGACCGTGGGGGTGGGGATGGCTGCCGTGGTGGGGGCGCTCATCACGCGATCACTCCTCGTGGGGCGGGATCAAACCCCCGGATGCATGCCCATGACAGTCAACGCCGATGCACCGGGGCGGTGATCTCTGCGTCACACAGGTCCCTCCGCTGTCTCTGTCCGCCCAGGTGCGCCGCAGGCCCGTCGTGGCGCATTCTTGCTGTGTCGCCCGCTGGACGGCGCACGGACGAGGTAGGACCGGATGACGCGGAGCGCGGAGGAAGCACACCGGACGCCCGGGCAGCTGGCCGCGTTGCTGATCGACGCCGCGACGGAGGCGATCGACCTGGCCGGCGGCCACGCGGGAGGGGTCTATCTGCGCTCCGGCACGCCCGGACTGCTGCGGCTGGCCGTGCTCGCCGGGCTGCCGGGTCCCCTCTTCCGGCCCTGGTGGCGGATGCACGTGGACCGCCCGTTCCCGGTGGCCGACGCCTACCGGCTCGGCGTGCAGGTGGTGCTGCCGAACGCCACGGAGACGATGCGGCGCTATCCCCAGTTCGCGGCCGGGCTGCCGTTCCAGTTCGGCTCGCTGTACGTGCCGGTCGTGGGCGGTTCGACGACGTACGGCGTACTGACCGTGCTGCGTCCCTCGGCCACGGACGCCGCCGAGCTGCTCCAGCACCGCGACCGCCTGGTCCGGCAGGCCGAGGACCTCGGCGCGGCCCTGCGCCGCCTGGAGGACCGCGACAGTCCGCAGGTCTCCTGGGACGGCGAACCGGTCTGCGTACGGCCGCCGGGCGCCCGTCCGCCCGTCGGGCGCGCCGGGGGTTTCGCCTGGGATCCGGTGACGGACGTGGTGACCGTCGACGAGCGGCTGCCGGCTCTGCTGGGCCTGCCCGCCGAGACGTTCGGCGCCTCCGTGCAGGCGCTCGCCGAGGCGGTGGCCCCGGGAGAGACGCAGCGGGTGCTGGCCGCGCTGCGGGAGACGGCCGCGGGCCGCCCGCCGGCGCTGCCCCTGTACGTGCGGGACGGGGACGGCGCGCTGCGCCTGGTGGAGCTGTGGAGCCCGTACGCCCCGCCCGCCAGGCGGGGCACGGTGCCGGGCGCGCACCCGGTCCGGGGCTCGGTCGTCGACCCGGGCCCCGGCGCGGCGGCCGACGCGGCGGCGGACCTGCTGCCCGAGGGGGTCCTGTGCGTGGACCGGCTGGGGCTGATCCTCTACGCCAATCCGCGCGCCGGACAGCTGCTGCGCCGCCCGCGGGCCGAGCTGCTCGGCCGGTCCCTGTGGGACGGCGTGCCCTGGCTGAACCAGCCGAACTGCGAGGACCATCTGCGCAGCGCGCTGCTGTCCCCTGAGCCGGTGAGCTTCCATGTCGGGCTGCCCGCGGCCGACGGGGAGCCGACCGACACGCCGCCGTACGAAGGCACCTGGCTCGATGTGCACTTCTATCCCGGCTCGGACGTCCTGACCTGCACGTTCAGTCCGGCGAGTCCCGTGGCGGACGCCGCCGCCGAGCTGGCGCCCGAGCCCGAACCGGAGGTGGCGGGCAAGCCGGCCACGCCCGGTGTGCCGTCGATGGCGCCGCTCTACCGGCCGATCGTGCTGGCCATCGCGCTGACCGAGGCGGTCACGGCTCGGCAGGTGTCGGCCGTGGTGATGCGGGAGCTGCTGCCCGCGTTCGGCGGCCGCCGCCTCGCCATCTACCTGCTGCAGGACCGGCACCTGAACCTGGCCTGGGAGACCGGCTTCCCCAAGGGCTTCCTCGCCCCCTTCGAGGGCGTGGGCCTGGACGCCCATCTGCCCGGCGTCGAGACCCTCACCACCGGCCGGCCGCTCTTCTTCGACTCGATGGAGCAGCTGACGGCCGCCTACCCGGGCATCGCGCTGGACGCGGCGGAGGGGGCCCGCGCCTTCCTGCCGCTGATCGCCTCCGGGCGGCCGGTCGGCTCCTGCATCCTCGGCTTCGACCGCCCGCGCACCTTCAGCACCGAGGAACGGACCGTGCTGACCGCGCTGGCCGGGCTCATCGCCCACGCCATGGAGAAGGCCCGACGGTACGAGAGCGAGGCGGCCCTCGCCCGCGGCCTCCAGCAGGCACTCCTCCCCCGCCGGCTGTCGGCCCATCCGCAGGTGGAGACCACGGGTCGCTATCTGCCCGGCACGCAGGGCATGGAGATCGGCGGGGACTGGTACGACGTCGTGGAGGCCGGGGACGGTCTCGCGCTGGTGATCGGAGACGTCCAGGGACACGGGGTGCAGGCGGCGGCCACGATGGGTCAACTGCGCAGTGCGGTACGGGCGTTCGCGCTCGGTGACCGGCCCCCCGACGAGGTGATGAGCGGCACGAACCATCTGCTCATCGACCTCGACCCCGGCCAGTTCGCGAGCTGCTGCTACATCCGCCTCGACCCGGTCTCGGGGATCGCCCGGGTGGCCCGGGCAGGCCACCTGCCGCCGCTGCTGCGCGGCCCGGACGGCCACACGGAGGTCCTCGACCTGCCCGGTGGAGTGGTCCTCGGAGTGGACCCCCAGGCCCATTACCCGGTCGCGGAGCTCCGGATCGAGCCAGGCGCCGTCCTCGCCCTCTACACCGACGGCCTCGTGGAGCGCCCCGGCATGGACATCGACGAGGGCATCACGGCCCTCCGCGTGGCCCTGGCAAAGGCAGGCGCCCCGGCGACCCGTCCCGGCCGCCGCCCCCTCGCCGGCATAGCCGACCGCCTCACAGCCACGGCCCGCCACACGGCCGACCGCCCGGACGACATCGCCCTGCTGCTGGCCACACGGCGTGTCGCACGTGGGGGGTGAAGCGGAGCCGGGCGATTCGCGGACCGGTGGAAGTCAGGGCGCCGGGTTCGACAGCTTGCCGACCTGCGGGAGCCCGCGCCGCTTCCGGCGGGTTGACGACCGGTGAGAGCCCGCGCGCCAACTCCGGCAGCTAACCAACCGGTGAGAGCTCCGGCCTCACCGCGCGTCGCCCGGACCCGGCACGTGGCCGTCACCGTGCCGACCGGTGTCCCGCTGGGCGTGCCCTTCTCCGCACCGGCCCCGCGCAGACTCGCCGCCGCCATGCCCTCACAGCCCCGACAACGCCCGGATCGCCCGACGGCGTGCCCTCACAACCCTGCCCACCCCCAGACCGCCCGACCGCATGCCCACACAGCCCTGCCCACCCCCAGACCGGCCGACCGCATGCCCACACAGCCCTGTCGACGCCCAGATTGGCCGACGGTGTGCTCACTTTGGACCGCCGCCGCGCGCACCCACCGCCAGCGTGACCCCCGCCCCAGCCGTCCCTCCCCGCCCCGCATCCCAACCCGCGGCGCGTCGTGTCACCCTCTGTGACGCCTCTCGCCTCCTGGGGCGCGGCAGTGTAGACATGGGCACATGGTCCGACTTCTGGGCCGCTCCGGGGCCGGGTCGAACCGTCGCCCCAGCGGGTCCCGTGCCGAACGCGCGCCCGACGGCGCCCGCGGAGCGCAGGGGCGGCGAACGGCGCGGACGCCGGGCGGTGCGACGGCCCGGCGGTTCACGCGCGCGGACGCAGCGGACCAGGGACGTTTCGCAGGGCTGCGGTCGGCACTGACCGGACGCAGCGTCGCCGGACAGGTGTTCGTCCTCCAGGTCGTGATCGTGCTCCTCCTGGTCGTCGCCGCCGTGGTCGCGCTCTACCTCCAGGCACGCCACGACAGCACCCAGGAGGCCCGCAACCGGTCGGTCGCCGTCGCCGAGGCCTTCGCCAACTCGCCGGGCACCCGCGACGCGCTCACCAGCCCCGACCCCACGGCGATTCTGCAGCCCCGCGCCGAGGCGGCCCGCAAGGCGACCGACGTGGACTTCATCGTCGTCATGAACACGGACGGCATCCGCTACACCCACCCCAAACCGGACCGCATCGGCAAGAAGTTCGTCGGCAACATCGCCCCCGCGCTGGCCGGGCAGACCGTCACCGAGGAGATCAACGGCACGATCGGACGCCTCGTCCAGGCCGTCGTACCGATCAAGTCGGACGACGGCAAGGTCGTGGGCCTGGTCTCCGCGGGCATCACCACCGCGAACGTCGGCGGCGCCGCCAACCGGCAGCTCCCGCTGGTCCTGCTCGCCGCCGCCGTCGGCCTCGCCCTGGCCACGGCCGGCACCGCACTGGTCAGCAGACGGCTGCTGCGCCAGACGCACGGCCTGGGCCCGCACGAGATGACCCGTATGTACGAGCACCACGACGCCGTACTGCACGCCGTCCGCGAGGGCGTGCTCATCGCCGGCGACGAGGGCCGGCTGCTCCTCGCCAACGACGAGGCGCACCGCCTGCTCGACCTGCCCGAGGACGCCGAAGGCCGGCACGTCCTGGACCTGGGCCTGCCCGCCGACACCGCCGACCTGCTGGCCTCAGGGCGCATGGCCACCGACGAGGTGCACCTGGTCAAGGACCGGCTGCTGGCCGTCAACCAGCGCCCCACGGACGCCGAGGGCGGCCCGCCCGGCAGCGTCGCCACCCTGCGCGACTCGACGGAACTGCGCGCCCTGTCCGGCCGCGCCGAGGCGGCCAGGGAACGGCTGAACATGCTGTACGACGCCGGCGTGGGCATCGGGACCAGCCTGGACGTCACCCGCACCGCGGAGGAGCTCGCGGAGATCGCCGTGCCCCGCTTCGCCGACTTCGCGAGCGTCGACCTGTTCGACGCGGTGCTCGGCGGCGGCCAGCCGGAAGCCGCGACCGTGCTGCGCCGTACCGCCGTCAGCGGGATCCGCAAGGACGCCCCGCTCTACCCGATCGGCCGGCAGATCACCTTCGTCGAGTCCTCGCCGCAGGCCCGCAGCCTCCGCTCCGGCCAGCCCGTCCTCGAACCCGACCTCGACCTGGCCCCCGGCTGGCACGCGCAGGACCTGGAGCGGACCGCGCAGGTCGTGGGGTACGGCATCCACTCGCTGATCACCGTGCCGCTGCGCGCCGGGACGCTGGTCCTGGGGGTGGTCAGCTTCTGGCGCTCCGAGGAGCCCGCGCCCTTCGACGCGGAGGAACTCGCCCTCGCCGAGGAGCTGGTGGCCCGCGCCGCGGTCTCCATCGACAACGCGCGCCGCTACACGCGCGAGCACAGCATGGCCGTCACCCTGCAGCGCAGCCTGCTCCCCCGCAGCCTGCCGGAACAGACGGCGCTGGACATCGCCTACCGCTATCTGCCGGCGCAGGCCGGGGTCGGCGGCGACTGGTTCGACGTACTGCCGCTGTCGGGCGCGCGGGTCGCGCTCGTCGTGGGCGACGTCGTCGGGCACGGACTGCACGCCGCGGCCACCATGGGACGGCTGCGTACGGCGGTGCACAACTTCTCCGCCCTCGACCTCCCGCCCGACGAACTCCTCGCCCTCCTGGACGAGTTGGTGGGCCGCATCGACCAGGACGAGACCGCCGATGACGGCAGCGCCCCGGTCACCGGCGCGACCTGTCTGTACGCGATCTACGACCCGGTGTCCCGGAGATGCTCCATCGCCCGCGCCGGCCATCCGCCGCCCGCCCTGGTCCGGCCCGACGGCGGCGTCGAGTTCCCGGAGGTCCCCGCCGGTCTCCCGCTGGGCCTGGGCGGTCTGCCCTTCGAGACGGCCGACCTCGAACTGGCCGAGGGCAGCCGGCTGGTGCTCTACACCGACGGTCTCGTCGAGGACCGTGAACGGGACATCGACGAGGGACTCGACCTCCTGCGGGGCGCCCTGGAACGCTCCGGGGACTCGCCGGAGGACACCTGCCGGGTCGTGCTCGACACCCAGCTGCCGAACAAGCCCAGCGACGACGTCGCCCTGATCGTCGCCCGCACCCGGGCGCTCGCCGCCGACCGTGTCGCCGAGTGGCAGGTCCCGCCGGACCCGGCGGCCGTGGGCGAGTTGCGCGCCTCGGTCACCCGGCGGCTGGCCGAATGGGGCCTGGACGAGCTGACGTTCACCACCGAGCTGATCCTGAGCGAGCTGGTCACCAACGCGATCCGCTACGGCGCCGACCCCATCCGCGTCCGGGTGCTGTTCGACCGCACCCTGATCTGCGAGGTCTTCGACAGCAGCAGCACCTCACCGCATCTGCGGTACGCGGCGATGACGGACGAGGGCGGCCGCGGGCTCTTCCTCGTTGCGCAGCTCACCGAGCGCTGGGGCACCCGCTACACGCCCGAGGGCAAGGTCATCTGGGCCGAGCAGCCGCTGCCCTGACCGACCGCTCTTCGTTCTTCCCTACGAAGTTTTCACGCGACGGGTGCCGTCCGTCGCCAACTTCTGATAGGAAACCTTCCTATCAGAGTGACGCACGGCCAACTCCCCACCCCCCACCTCCACTTGGAGTCCCCGTGAGGCATCCGTCCAGCGATCTGCCACGCCCCGCGCTCACCTCGCGCCGCACCGTCCTCGCGCTGCTCGGCGCATCCCTGGCAGCGGCCCCGCTGCTGCGCCCGTCGCACGCCTCCGCGGCGCCCGCCGCGGGCTGTGTCGGGCTCGACGACCCGGCGAAGAAGGAGATCGCCATGAAGCTGGTGTCGAGCGCGGAGAACTCCTCGCTCGACTGGAAGGCGCAGTACAAGTACATCGAGGACATCGGCGACGGCCGCGGCTACACCGCCGGCATCATTGGCTTCTGCTCCGGCACCGGCGACATGCTCGACCTGGTCCAGCTCTACACCGACCGCAAGCCGGGCAATGTTCTTGCCAAGTACCTGCCGGCGCTGAAGCGGGTGAACGGCTCCGACTCGCACGACGGTCTCGACCCGGACTTCCCCAAGGACTGGCGCAAGGCGGCCCAGGACTCCGCCTTCCAGCAGGCGCAGAACGACGAGCGCGACCGCGTCTACTTCAACCCGGCCGTCAAGCAGGGCAAGACGGACGGCCTCGGAACACTGGGCCAGTTCACGTACTACGACGCCATCGTCATGCACGGCGACGGAGACGACCCGACGAGCTTCCGCAACATACGCAAGCGCGCCCTGAACAAGGCCAAGCCGCCGGCCCAGGGCGGCGACGAGGTGACGTACCTGAACGCCTTCCTCGACGCGCGGGTGTGGGCGATGAAGCAGGAGGAGGCCCACAGCGACACCACCCGCGTCGACACCGAGCAGCGGGTCTTCCTGCGCAAGGGCAACCTGTGCCTGAACACCCCGCTGGACTGGAAGGTGTACGGGGACAGTTACCACATCGGCTGATCCGGAAGGTAAGCTTTCTATGGGCTCATAAAGTCGATTTATGAGCCCATAGACCGGACCCGCGTACCGACTTAGGCTTGCCTTAGCTTAGGCTTCCCGTTCGAGTCGATCTATCGCCGCTCGAAGGGAACCTGATCATGCCCCGCCCCCTGCGGGTAGCCATCGTCGGAGCCGGCCCCGCCGGGATCTACGCCGCCGACGCGTTGCTCAAGTCCGACGTGGCCGCCGAACCCGGTGTGTCCATCGACCTCTACGAGCGCATGCCGGCGCCCTTCGGGCTGATCCGCTACGGCGTCGCCCCCGACCACCCCCGCATCAAGGGCATCATCACGGCCCTCCACCAGGTGCTCGACAAGCCGCAGATCCGCCTGTTCGGCAACGTCGACTACCCGAACGACATCAGCCTGGACGACCTGCGCGCTTTCTACGACGCGGTGATCTTCTCGACGGGCGCGACGGCCGACCGCGAGCTGCGCATACCCGGTATCGAGCTCGACGGCTCCTACGGCGCAGCCGACTTCGTCTCCTGGTACGACGGCCACCCGGACGTGCCGCGCACCTGGCCGCTGGAGGCCGAGAAGGTCGCGGTGCTCGGCGTCGGCAACGTCGCCCTCGACGTGGCCCGCGTCCTCGCCAAGACGGCCGACGAGCTGCTGCCGACGGAGATCCCGCCGAACGTCTACGAGGGCCTGAAGGCCAACAAGGCGCTGGAGATCCACGTCTTCGGCCGCCGCGGCCCGGCGCAGGCGAAGTTCTCCCCGATGGAGCTGCGGGAGCTGGACCACTCCCCCAACATCGAGGTCATCGTCGACCCCGAGGACATCGACTACGACGAGGGCTCGATCGAGACCCGGCGCGGCAACAAGCAGGCCGACATGGTCGCCAAGACCCTGGAGAACTGGGCGATCCGCGACGTCGGCGACCGCCCGCACAAGCTCTTCCTGCACTTCTTCGAGTCCCCCGCCGAGGTTCTCGGCGAGGACGGCAAGGTCGTCGGCCTGCGCACCGAGCGCACCGCCCTCGACGGCACCGGCAACGTCAAGGGCACCGGCGAGTTCAAGGACTGGGACGTCACCGCGATCTACCGCGCGGTCGGCTACCTCTCCGACAAGCTCCCCAAGCTGCCCTGGGACATCGACTCGGGCACCGTCCCCGACGAGGGCGGCCGGGTCATCCAGGAGAGCGGCGAGCACCTCCAGTCGACGTACGTCACGGGCTGGATCCGGCGCGGCCCGGTGGGCCTCATCGGCCACACCAAGGGCGACGCCAACGAGACGGTGTCGAACCTGCTGGACGACTACGCGAACGACCGCCTCCACACCCCCGCCGCACCCGAGCCGGAGGCCGTGGACGCGTTCCTCGCCGAGCGGGGCGTCCGCTACACCACCTGGGACGGCTGGTACAAGCTGGACGCCGCCGAGAAGGCGCTGGGCGAGCCGCAGGGCCGCGAGCGCGTGAAGATCGTCGAGCGCGAGGACATGCTCCGCGAGAGCGGCGCCTGACGGTACCTCAGGAGGACTCCCGGGACGACAGCGCGGAGACGGTACGGTGCACCGTCTCCGCGTGGCCGAACAGTCCCGGCAGCCCTCCGCTGTGCAGGAAGACGGTGCGCTGTCCCGGCCCGATGTCACCGTCCCGCACGGCGGCGAACAGCCCGGCCATGGCCCGCCCCGTGTAGACGGGGTCCAGGACGATCCCCTCGGTGGCGGCGGCCGTCCGCATCGCCTCCAGGACGGGCTCGTGCAGGACGCCGTATCCCGCGCCGACCTGGTCGGTACGCACGCGGAGGGAACCGGGGTCGACGCCGGCGAGTTCGGCGACGGTGGCGGACGGATCTTCCACAGCCCCGCAGTGGACGCCGAGCACCCGCTCCGCCCCCAGCGCGCCGACAAGACCGGCCATGGTGCCCCCGGAGCCGAGAGCCACCACCACGTGCGCCACGTCCGGCAGTTGGGCCAGCAGTTCCTGACCACCGTCGACATAGCCCCGCGCGCCCAGGGGACTTGAGCCCCCGAAGGGGATCAGGAAGGGCCGGGCGCCTTCTCCGCGCAGCTGCTCGCAGACGCTTTCCGCCACTCGCCCCAGATTGCTCGGAGCACCCTCGCCGGCCCAGTGGACACGCGCCCCGAAGAGGCTGTCGAGCACGAGGTTCCCGGAGCCGTGCGCCGCGCTGTCGGGCGTACCGGGGAAGACGAGCACGACGTCGAGCCCCAGCCGGGCACCGGCGGCCGCGGTGAGCCGGGCGTGGTTGCTCTGCGCGGCCCCCGTGGTCACCAGCGTGTCCGCGCCCGCAGCCGACGCGGCGCCGACGAACCACTCCAGCTTGCGCACCTTGTTGCCGCCTCCGCCGAGGCCGATGAGGTCGTCCCGTTTGATCCACAGGTCGTCCTCGCGCAGGCCGAGTTCAGCGGCGAGGCGGGGCGCGGGCTCCATCGGGGTGGGCCAGGTGCTCAGGGCGATCTTGTCGGTCATGGCACCCATCGAATCAGTACGCCGGTCACAGGCACGTGCGCACGAGCCACTCGTCGGCGTTGTACGTGTCCCTGGCCGGATCCGGCGCCACCGCGGGCCGCTCCTCGACCGTGTCCTCAAGGCGGATCCGCTCGGGCAGACTCCCGAACCGCGCCCGGCGCCCGGCCTCTGCGGGGTCCGCCACCTTCTTCTCCTGCGACTGCATCGCCATCTCACGCTCCTGCGCTCGAAGCCCGCCCGACCGTTACCGGTTCGGCTGATGACCATGCTTACAGGCAAGGCGTCACCAGTCAAGGAGGTGACGCAGCCCGGATGGCGCGTTCCGCAGAGTCCGGTTGGCGCGTTCCGCGGAACCGCTCCCGACGCCCGTACGTTCCCCTCTGTGCAGGTGCGACCACGGGGGCCGCACGGAGACGGGCGAGGTGGCGCGTGGCGCGGGTACTGGTCATCGGTGGCGGAATCGCGGGTACGACGACGGCTCTGGCACTGGACAAGGCGGGTTTCGAGGTCGTCGTGCACGAGGCGCATCCCGACTCGGCCGAGGACCTCGGCGCGTTCCTCACCCTCGCGAGCAACGGCATGCGGGCCCTCGCCCAGATCGACGCCTCCGCCGCGGTCACGGCGCTCGGCTTTCCGCTGACCTCGATGCGTGTACTGGACGACAGGGGCAAGGAGTTGGCGCAGGTGCCCCTCGGAGAGTCGGGCGATCCGCTCCTCCAGTACCGGTGTCTGCGCCGCGGCGACCTCAACTCCGGGTTGCAGGCGGAGGCAACGCGCAGGGGCATCGCCGTCCACCACGGCGCCCGGCTCACCTCCGTCCAGGAGAACGGCGCGGGCGTCACCGCACACTTCGCCGACGGCAGCAGCGCGAGCGCCGACGTCCTGATCGGCGCCGACGGCCTCAACTCGACCGTCCGGCAGGCGATCGCCCCCGATGCGCGCCCCGTCTACGCGGGCCAGCGCGTCTTCTACGGCTACACGGGCGCCGCGCCCGCCTCGGAAGGGGGCGCGCACATCACGATGGTGCGGGGAAGCGAGGCCGCGTTCGGCTTCGCGGTGTCGCCCGACGGGGAGACGTACTGGTTCGCGCGCGTGTCCGGCGACCCGCTGCCGGCGGAGGCGATCGACCAGGGCACACCGGCCGGTTGGCGCGAGCTGCTGCTCCCGGCGCTGCGCAAGGACGCCACCCCGGCGGCCGACATCGTCGCCGCCACCGCCGACGACGTCCTGGTCACCAACGCCAACGAGCTTCCCCCGGGCACCCCTTGGCGTTCCGGCCGGATCCTGCTCCTCGGCGACGCGGCCCACGCGGCCTCCCCGGCGACCGGACAGGGCGCCTCGATGGCCATGGAGGACGCCGTGATCCTCGCGAAATCCCTGCGCGACACACCGGACACCGACGCCGCGCTCTCCCTCTACGAGGAGCTGCGCCGCCCGCGGGTGGAGCACAACATCACCGTGAGCGGGAACATCTCGCGCGGCACCAACCCCCCGTCCCCCGCCGCGCGGAGCGGGGCTCCCGCCAGGCCGGGCGAGGACGAACTCGTAAGGCTCCTCGACTGGCACGCATCAATTCGGTGAAGTGACCTCCCGCATCCCCCTGGTTGTATACGCTCCGTTTCTTCACGGAAAATCCACACAGGGGGGAAGTTTCACATGCGCATACGTCTTGTCGCCGCAACCGCCACCGCCGCGGGCACGCTCGCCGTACTGGCCGCCGTCCCGGCGCACGCCACGGAGTACTCGTCCGCGCTGAAGATCAAGGGCATCCAGTACGACGCGCCCGGCAGAGACTCCAACAGCTGCACGACCGGGAACACGAAGGACGAGTACCTGACGATCAAGAACTACTCGGCCCACACGACCGTGAACCTGAAGGGTTACGTGGTCAAGGACAAGGCCGGCAACAAGTTCACGTTCTCGAAGAACCACTACCTCCAGCCCGGCGACTACGTGAAGCTCCGCGGTGGCAAGGGCACGGACTCGGACACCAAGAACGTCGTCTACCGCAACAACTGCAACTTCATGTGGAACAACGACAAGGACACGATCTACGTGTACAAGCCGTCCGGCAGCGGCGCCGACTCGCACTCCTACACGAAGAGCGGCAACGACTCCGACGGCAACGGGTACATCACGTTCCACGGGTGACGGCGGCGCCGCGGGCGAGCGGCACGCGCCTGTCGATGACGCCGAGCACGAGATACGAGGAAGTGGTCACCGGGCGTAAGACATGGGCCGACCGTATCGCCCGTGCGGGTCAGCGCGATGCGAGGTCGCGCCTGGCCACGGCGCCGAGCCCGACGACGAGGAGCGTGAGCACCACGGCCTGGGCGAGCGCTCCGCCGACGAGTGCGGCGGGGACCGGGACGCCGAGCCACGTGTAGAGCGTGGCGACGCGTACGGCGAGCAGGAGCAGGCCGAGCGCGGCAAGGGCGGGCGCACCGCAGGCGGCACTGCGGTCGGCGTGGCGACCGTGCCACACCAGCCAGCCGAGGGAGCCGACGACGAAGCACATGGCAGGTGCCCAGGCCGCGTCGGACATGGCGGGCAGCAGCACCTCGGAGGCGCCCGTCACCACGCAGCACGCCGCGAAGACCAGGCCGGGCGAGCCGGCCGGCAGCAGGGCCGCCGGGGCGTCCCGGTGGTGGCCGGCGCACAGGGCGAGAGCGGACGCCCAGGCGAACAGGGCGAAGGCGGCGGCGAACCACGGGGCGCCCGGCACGGTTCCGCTCACCAGCGGACCGACCAACGGCCACAGCGACGGGAGCGCCGCCAGCAGCACCGACACCTGGGCCAGGCGCCTTCGGTCGTGCACCAGGGCGAAGAAGCCGACCGGCCAGAGCAACGGCAGCACCCACACGGCGATCTCGACGACGGCGGGCGTGGGCCCGTGCCCGGTGAAGCCGGACAGGAAGATGTCCCACTCCCGTGCGCCGTGGGTCGACGCCCAGGTCAGTTCCAGGACCCGGTCGACGACGGCGGTGGCCGCCTGCAGGAGCACGGCGAACAGGGCGAAGTGACGGACCGCCGAGCCGAGGAGCGCATAGGGCCGAGGTGCGCCATTGGCGGCCAGCCTGGTGCGTACGGCGAGTGCCGCGACGCTCGCCACCTCACCGAGGGTGGGCCGGCTCTGGTCCTGGGTGTCCCGGTCGAGGTCCCACAGGTACACCTCGACCATCTCCTCCTCCCGGGCCCGCCGGTAGTAGTCGGGGAGCAGCCGCAGCACCGTGCGGTAGCGGGCTTCGAGCAGCGTCGTCATGCGAGACCTCCCGCGAGTCCGGGGCCCTGGGCCGGGTTCGTGAGGGGGCCGGGGGCGCCGCGGCCCTCGGCGATGCGGCGCTTGGCGGCGCTGGCTCCGGCCGCCATGCGCTCCGCCTCGGCGTCGAGGGCCCGCATGCCCTCGTCGGTGAGGCGGTAGTAGCGCCTGAGCCGGCCCTCGTGCACCTCCTCGCGGTCCAGCACGATCAGCCCGTCGGCGGTGAGCCGGTCCAGCACGCCGTACAGGGTGCCGACGCGCAACTGCACGGCGCCGTCGGACAGTTCCTCGACCTCACGCAGGATGCCGTAGCCGTGCCGGGGCTGGTCGGCGAGGGCGGTGAGGACGAAGAACGCCGCCTGTGTCATGTTCCTCGATGCCATGCGGCCATGATATCTCGGATTCCGATATATAGCGCGGCACGGAGTCACGAAGGTCTGTCCCGTGCGGGGTGGGGTGACAGGAGCGGCGTCCGTGCGGTGCCGGCCGGACTCCGGCACCGCCGGGCTCGGTGGGTGCGACCACCGCCGCCGCGAACAGGACCCACCCCGAAGCGGATGGTGGGTGGGCCCTGTTCGGGGCGTCATCCTCGCGGCCCGGATGCGCGCGGGGCACGAGTGAAACGCCGCGGACTGGGGTGTTCCGCTCGCACCCCGAGTGCGGCACGCACATCCCGTGTGCACACCCCGCCCGATCCCGCCCGAACCACGCGGACGATACTGGTGGGTCCACGTGCCCCCGCCACCCGATGGACCCATGCGCTTCTCCTCCACCGCCCGCCCGACACCCTCCCCGACCCTGTGGCTGGCCCGCGGCCACCATCCCGGCCCCGACGCGCCCCACGCGGTCCGCCGCACCCTGCAACGGCTCAAGAGCAGCGAAGTCCTCGACGACCAGCACGAGCTCCCTACGGCCGAGGACGCCTCGCCGCTCGTGTTCGAAGCTCGTTGGCGGGTCGCCGCCGGCAGGGTGACCGTGCGGGCCCGGCTGACGCTGACGCCCGGCGCGGACGGTGGACACGACTGGACGCTGGCGGCGGAGGCCGAGTCCCCGTGGGACCCGGAGTGGCCCTCGCCCGCCACCATGTTCTGGCCCGAGGACCCGGACGCGGACTGGGACCACGAACCCGGCACGGGGCTGCGCCTCCGGCAGGTCAATCACCTGCCCACCGACGACAAGGAGATCCGGCGGCTGCTGCGCGACAGCGTGCGCGACGGCTGGAGCATCAACCTCGTCGTGCACGAGGCGATGACGCCCGACGAGCGCGGCCGGGGTCCGCTCGGCCCGCTGCTGCCGCCGGGACTGCGCCACCGCGTGCTGGAACACCGGGCCGCCCCCGAGCAGTTGCGGATCGTGAACCGGGCGCTGCGGGAGTTCGGCGTGCAGGTCCCGCGCGGCGGCGCCGTACCACTGTCCGCGGACCGGGACGGCTTCGACGCGGACGAGTTCGCCGTACGGACGGTGTTTCTCGACGGCTCGCGGCCGACGGACCTGGTCGACGCGCTGACCCGCTTCGCCGCGCTGCCGCCGCCCCTGCCCAAGGGCGCCGAGGAGGTCGTGGCGGCGCTGCGGGACGACTGGGAGCTGATGACGCTCGAGGAGGAACTCGCCCGCGAGCGCGCGCTGGTGACGCGCTACGCCGAGGCCCTCGACGCGATGACGAAGTCCCGTGACCTGTACCGCGAGGCGGCCGAACGCGCCCACGAGGCACTGGAGGCCTACCGCGAGTCCGGCACGGCCACCCCGGCACCGCCGCAGCCCGCCCCCACCGCCTCCCCCTTCCAGCACCTGACCCGCACCTTGGAACGCCTCAAGGGGACGGGCAAGGCCCTGCGGCCCACGCCCGCAACGGACAGCGAGCCTTCCGGAAAGCCGGACGGGGACGACTCGGGCGAGTCGACCCGCGGCTGACGCGGGGGTGTCACTCCGCCCCGCGCCGTGCCCCCACCAGCGGGCGTGCCGGTGCGTTCACCGTCGGGGCCTGCGACGCCAGACGTACCAGCAGGGCCGTCAGGGCCACGAGGGACGCGCATACGGCGGCCAGGCCCGCGATCCAGTTCGGGGCGAGCGTGAGGTCGAGCGCCCGAGAGAGGCGGGCCGAGTGGAACCGTCCCTCGTACAGCTGAGCCGCCGCGAGCAGGGCCGGCAGCACGACCGCGACCGCGAGGACGGTCAGGCCGGGCCGCAGGGTCAGCAGTACGGAGACCGCCGCGCACACCGCCGACAGGCCGAGGGCGAGTCCGTACGCGCGGAGCGACGCGCCGTCCCGGTGCAGCGGGAACCAGAGCATCGCGCACACGAGCAGCGCGGCGGCGGCGAACAGACCGGGCCACTGGAGCCGGGCGGCGGGCCGGGCCGGCGTACGGGCGAGCCGGCGCGGTGTGCGGAGGTCGCCGATCGCGGGCGCGAAGTCGGGTTCGGGCGGCGGGAAGACACCGGGCACGGGCGGCGCCTGGTCGCCGTACGACTCCTGGTCGACGTACGGCCGCGGCGGCTCCTCCGCTTCCAGCCGGGCGGTCTGCGCCTCGCGCTCCTCGCTCAACCGGCCGATGAGTTCGACGAGTTCCTCGACGGGCCGCGCGGTCGCGGCGGCGCGGGCCGCCTCCTGGCCGCAGTGGGGTTCCATCGGTGTCCGGTGCAGCAGCGCCATCAGCCGGGTCACCTCCTCCACCGGCCGGCTCCCGGCGGCGGCGCGGATCGCCTCGTCGGCGCTGTCGGCGTCGCGCGGCGGCCGGGTCAGCAGGACGGCCAGCCGGGTGACGTCCTCCACGGACCGGTCCGTGCCGACCGCGCGGAGCGCGTCGACGGTGGCCTGCGCGTACTGCGGGGACTGCTCCAGCAGGGTGATCAGCCGGGCGACCTCCTCCAGCGGGCGGTCGGCGACCGCGGCATGCACCAGTGCGCTGACCGGGTCGTCGTGAGCGGTGGTTATCGAGGGTTCGTTCGGCTGAGGTGATGAAGAGCGGGTGCTCATTCTCTGCTCCATGGGAGAGATGGAAGAGTTCGGCGAGCTCTCGCACCCCCCGAGTGCGCTCACGCGACGTTACGTGCCATTACTAGGCGCCACCCCCGCACAGTGCCACTCGGGTGAGCCACCGGAATGAGACGTGCCGCCCCAGGGCGACGTACGAACGGCGGATGCGGGAATCCGAGAAGAGGGCGCGCCGCTCGGGCCCGCCCGTCCGAGGAGGACCCGTGGATACGACCACAACGGTGATCGTCGTCGCCGTGGCCCTTGCCGCACTCGTCCTGACCATGGCAGTCGTCCTGTTGGTGCGACTGGTACGGACCCGGCGCGATCTGCGCCGCGCCGGGCTGCCGACCGGCCCGCGCTGGGTCTTCTGGGGCGCCGTCCTCTACTTGGTGCTGCCCACCGACCTGCTTCCCGACCCCGTGTATCTGGACGACATCGGCGTCCTCCTTCTCGCACTACGCACCATCAGTGCACCTTTACGGATGCCGAACAGCCATAAATCCCCCATGGTTACGGAGAGTAAGGAAACCAATCACTCGTTCGATTCGTATAAGTGACTGGAAGGGCAAGGCAGTCGGCGGACCGGGCGGCGCCACAGGGCAGGGACCGCGCGGTCGGCGCAGCACCGACGAGGGAGACACGATGCAACCGTTCGCGCTCAACTACGCACGTCCGGCGGTGGAGTTGGAGGCCACGACTCCGTATGCCTACGACTCCGGACTGCAGTTGAACGTGCTCAGTGACGGCCGGATCGCCGCCGGTGACCTGGCTCTGCTCAGAGAGCTGGGGACGACGACGTCCACCGCGGGCTCCAAGACTCACTTCGACGACTGAACGCGGAACCGCCGACCATGACCGTGCTGATACTGACCTGTGAAGAGGACGTCACCGCCGACATGGTGGTCGTCCATCTGAACGCGTCCGGGGTCCCGGTGGTCCGTCTGGACCCTGCCGACCTCCCCGGCGGTGTGGCGCTGTCCGGTGAGTACGTGCACGGCGCCTTCCGTGGCCATCTCCAGTCCGCGGGCCGCCTGGTGAGCATCTCCGGTCTGCGTTCCATATGGATGCGCAGGCCGGGCCCGGCGGCCGGTCGGGCGCCCGAGCCCTCGGACTGGCTGACCGAGGAGTCCGGCCAGGCGCTGTACGGCATGCTCCGCGGCTCGGACGCGCGCTGGATGAACCACCCGGACGCGGCCCGCCGGGCGCGGCACAAGCCCTGGCAGCTGAGGGTGGCCCAGGGCTGCGGACTGCCGGTCCCGGCCACTCTGATCACGACGTTCCCGCAGGCGGCGCGGGAGTTCGCGGAGCGCTATCCGGACCTGGTGGTCAAGCCGGTCTCCGGTGCGCATCCGCAGGATCCGCCGCGTGCGGTGCCGACCAGCCGGGTGGCGCCGGACACGGACTTCTCCGCGGTCGCGTTCGGTCCCACGCTGCTGCAGCGGCGGGTGGCCAAGCGAGCCGACATCCGGCTGACCGTGGTGGGCGAGCGGCTGCTGGCCGCCCGCAAGGCGACCGCCGAGGACGCCGACCCCGACCAAGTGGACGTCCGGTTCGCCTCGCCGGACGTGCCGTGGCAGGCCACCGAGGTGCCACCGCGGGTCGCCGCCGCGGTCGGCGCGTACATGCGGCGGGCCGAACTGGCCTACGGCGCCTTCGACTTCGCCGAGGACGCCGACGGGACCTGGTGGTTCCTGGAGTGCAACCAGTCGGGCCAGTTCGGCTTCGTCGAGGTGGAGACGGGCCAGCCGATCTCCCGGACCGTCGCCGAGTGGCTGGCCCATGTCGGCCCCGAGCCGACGTCACACGTCAACGGCGCCAGTACGAAGGTGTGTTGAGGCCGGTCAGTGCGGCATCGAGCCCGGCAGCAGCGCGGTGCGCTGCCATCCGGCGCCCGGGGAGGCGGGCCGCTCGGGGACCGGCGCGGGGGCGAAGGACTGCAGCGGCCGCATGGCGTACTCCAGTTCCCGGTTCACGCGCTCGGCCTCCCGGCGAGTCTGGGTGGGGACGTCGCCGCGCTCGGCGACGAGTCGGTCATAGATGGGGGAATCCTGGAACACCCGTCATGCGCCTTTCGTGTGCCGGCCCACACACATGGGCACCGTTGAGAGTGTATGCGCCCCGGCATGTCCCAGTGTGAATTCCCCAAGAGCACTTGACGCCCACGAAACGGGTGTGCGTCCGCTCAGGCCCCGGTCGTCGAGCCGGGGCGGACGATCATCAGGACGGTGACGGTCGCCCACAGCAGGTTGAAAACGCCGGTGAACATGGCGAGTTGCGCCGTACTGGAACGCTCCACCGCCTGTTCGGCGTCCAGTTGTTCCAGCAGTTCGTCCTGGCGGGGCAGGACGAACGCGATCAGCATCCCGGCGGCGACCGCGGTCAGCGTGATGGACGCGATGAGCCACTTGTCGCCGAGCACGCCCATGGCCGACGCGGTGGCGAAGCCGAGGGCGGGTACGGCGAGGCCGATGCCGGAGTAGATGCGGCAGATGCGGTGCAGCAGCCGCACCGTGCCCACCCCGGCCGCGTCGGCGCCGGCCCGGCGCACGGCAGGCGGGAACATGCTGGCCGCCACGGTGACGGGGCCGACGGCGACGATGGCCGCGAGCACGTGGAGGGACAGCAGGACCTTGGTCATCGAGGAGCTCTTTCCGTGGATCGATCGGCTGTGCGCGGCCCACGGTAGGGATCTTCGGAGCGGTCGAACAGCGGCAGAAACGACAGACTCCAACGGGTTCCCGCCATCGCGTTGGTCCGGTAAATCAGCCTTTGCCACAGGTCATGAGGATGGCGGGAATCCGTCTATCGTGGCGTTCATGCACTCTGTGGTGATCCTCGCGCTGGAAGACGTGGTGCCGTTCGACCTGACGGCACCGATGACGGTGTTCGACTGGGCGCAGCTGCCCGACGGGCGCAGCCCCTACCGGGTGACCCTGTGCGCCGAGAAGCCGGAGGTGCGCGGGGACGGGCTGGTGCTGCGGGTGGAGCGGGGGCTCGACGCCCTCGCGGACGCGGACACGGTCGTCGTGCCGGGCCGCAAGCCCGGGGTGGGTCCGACGCCCGAACCGGTCCTGGCGGCGCTGCGCCGGGCCGCCGCGGACGGCACCCGGATCGCCTCGGTCTGCTCGGGCGCGTTCGTGCTGGCGGAGGCGGGGCTGCTGGACGGGCTGCGGGCCACCACGCACTGGGCGGCCGCCGGTGAACTGGCCCGGCTGTTCCCGCGCGTGAAGGTGCAGCCGGACGTGCTGTACGTCGACAACGGGCAGATCCTCACCTCGGCCGGTGCCGCGGCCGCGCTGGACCTGTGTCTGCACATGATCCGCCGGGACCTGGGCTCGGCCGTGGCCGCCGACGCCGCCCGCAGGTGTGTGATGCCGCTCGAACGGGAGGGCGGGCAGGCCCAGTTCATCGTGCACGAGCTGCCGCCCGTGCCGCGCGGCTCGACGCTGGAGCCGGTCCTGGAGTGGATCGAGGACAACCTGGCGGGCGAGATCACCCTGGGCGCGATGGCGGCCCGCTCGGGGATGAGCGAGCGCACCTTCAGCCGGCGCTTCCGCGAGCAGACGGGCACGACGCCCTTGCAGTGGCTGCTGCGGACGCGGGTACGACGGGCCCAGTACCTGCTGGAGAACAGCGACCGCCCGGTCGAACGGATCGCGCAGCAGGCGGGGTTCGGCTCACCGACGGCGTTCCGCGAGCGTTTCCGCCGGGTGGTCGGGACGACTCCGCAGGCCTACCGGGCCGCGTTCCACGCGAACGGGACGCCCGCGGCGACGGCCCACGCGTGACCGACTTCCGTACTCCGTACCGCAATTGACGCAATCCCACCGCTCCACCCGATTCCCCCCGGCCCGCGAGGCGTTGAGCAGAGAGCAACCGACCCAGCACGAACGGTGACCTTCATGAACCGCTCCGGCCGCCTCCTCTGCGCCCTGTATCTCGCCACCAGCTGCGGGCTCGCGTGGACCACGTTCCTCGAAACGCTGCACGGCCCGGCGTGGGCCGCGTGTCTGTTCGCCGCCGCGAGTCTGGTCCCGGTCATCGCCGTCGTCCGCGAGACGCTGATCCACGAGCTGCGCACGGCCGCCGCCGGGCCGCGCCGGCCGGTGCGGTCGGCCGCCGACGAGATCGTCCGGGAGGAGCTGGACGCGGCGTGCTGCGAGCGCTGGTGGACGAGTCTCGGCACGGACCACGACGCGGCCTGTCCGCACCGGATCCCGCGCAGCAGCGCCGCCTGACCCCGGGCGGGGTCAGGCGACCTGGCCGCTGTGCAGCTGGGTGTAGGCCCCACCGCGGCGCAGGAGTTCCTCGTGCGTCCCGGTCTCCAGGATGCGGCCGTCGCCCATCACCACGATCCGGTCGGCGCCCCGCACGGTGGACAGCCGGTGCGCCACGACGAACGTGGTGCGGCCGTGCAGCAGCCGGGCCAGCGCCTCCTGGACCAGGGCCTCCGAGCGGGTGTCCAGGGCCGAGGTCGCCTCGTCCAGGATCAGCACCCTCGGGTCGCGGATCAGGGCGCGGGCGATGGCGAGGCGCTGGCGCTGCCCGCCGGAGAGCCGGGCGCCACGCTCCCCGACCACGGTGTCGAGGCCCTGCGGCAGCCGGTCGACGAACTCCAGCGCGTTGGCGTCCCGCAGCGCCGTCCGCACCGTCTCCTCGTCGGCCTCGTCCATGCCGTACGCCACGTTCTCCCGGATCGTGCCGTCGAAGAGGATCGACTCCTGCGGCACGACCGAGACGAAGCGCCGGTAGGTGCGCAGGTCCAGGGTGTTCATGTCGGTGCCGTCGAGCAGCAGCCGGCCCGTGGTCGGGCGGATGAAGCCGATGACGAGGTTGAGCACGGTGGACTTGCCCGCGCCGGACGCGCCGACCAGCGCGACGGTCTCCCCCGGTACGACGTCCAGGGTGAAGTCTCGGACGGCGGGCCGGCCGCTGTCGTCGTAGGCGTGGCCGACGTTCTCGAAGGTGACCGCGCCGCGCAGCGAGGCCAGTTCGGCCTTGCCGTCGTTGTCCTCCAGCTCGGGTGCCTGGAGCACCTCGCCGACCGAGCGGACCGACTCCAGGCCCTTGGTGATGACCGGGGCCAGAGTCGCCAGCGTGGTCGTGGAGTTGGTGAGCGTGGTCAGGAAGGCGCTGAGCATGACGACGTCGCCGGCCGTGACGCCCCAGACGCCGTAGTACGAGACCAGGGCCGCGCCGGCCAGGACGAGTACGCCGACCACGTTGAGGACGACCCAGGCCAGCGAGCCGAAGCGGCCGTTGACGAGGTCGAGGCGCAGGCCGGAGGTGAGCAGTCGGCGCAGGGTGCCGTCCATGCGGCGCAGCGCCTTGCCCTCCAGGCCGTGGGCGCGGGTGACCGGGATCAGGCGGGTCATCTCCGAGACCCGGGAGGAGAGCGTCTCGACCTCGTGCCGGAAGTGCTCGTTGTGGGTGCGCAGACGCGCCCGCAGCCGGGCCACGACGAGTGCGGCGGCGGGCACGACGACCACGAAGACGGGCACGAACTCCGGTGTGCGGACGGCGATGATGACGAGCCCGCCGACGAGCACGGTGATGGCGCCGAGCCCGGTCTCGGCGGTCTGCTGCACCATCTGCTCGACCGTCTCCACGTCCCGGACGATCTTCGCCTGCAGCACGCCGGCGCTGACCCTGGAGTGGTAGCCGATGGACAGCTGCTGCATACGGGTGCACAGCGCGGACCGCAGGGCGGTGCCCATGCGGCGGACGCTGCCGTACAGGAGTCGTACGTTCAGCACGTGCAGCGGGTAGTTGACCAGCAGGATGAACAGGATGATGCCGGTGCTCAGCCAGAGCCGCCCGATCGGCGCGTGCTGGACGACGGTGTCGATGATGGACGCGGTGATCAGCGGCAGCAGCCAGACCGGGCTGTGCTTGACGGTGAACACGCCGACCGCCGCGATCAGTCGGCGGCGGTCGGCGCGGAACAGATACGCGAGGGTGCGTATCGGGTGTTCGTCGCGGTAGCGGTGGTCGAGGGGTCTTTCCGACGACGACGCCATCGGCGGGGGTCCTCCGGGGGAAGTGTCAGACGGCGTCGAGCTGGTCGAGTTCCTCGGCCGAGAGGTCGAGTTCCGTCGCGGCGAGGGAGTCGAGGATGGTCTCCGGGCGGCTGGAGCCCGGAATCGGTACGACGACCGGCGACTTGGCGAGCATCCAGGCCAGGCAGACGCGCTGCGGGCTCACCCCGTGGGCCTCGGCGATCCGGGCGAACGGGGCGTAGGAGGAGCCGAGTTCACTCGCCCGGGAGATCCCGCCGAGCGGGCTCCAGGGCAGGAAGGCGATGCCCAGCTCGTCGCAGAGTTCCAGCTCCGGCTCGCTGGAGCGGAAGGCCGGGGAGAACTGGTTCTGCACGGAGACCAGCCGGCCGCCGAGGATCTCCTGGGCCTGCCGGATCTGGTCCGGGTTGGCGTTGGAGATGCCCGCGAGCCGGATCTTGCCCTCGTCGAGCAGGTCCCTGATCGCGCCGACGGAATCGGCGTACGGGACACGCGGGTCGGGCCGGTGGAACTGGTAGAGCCCGATGGCCTCCACGCCGAGCCGGCGCAGGGACGCCTCGCAGGCCTCCTTGAGGTGGTGGGGGCTGCCGTCGAGGGTCCAGCTGCCGTCGCCGGGGCGCAGATGGCCGCCCTTGGTGGCGACCAGGACGTCCCCGCCGCGGTCGTGGGAGGCGAGGGCCTTGGCGATCAGGGTCTCGTTGTGGCCGACTTCGTGGGCGTCACGGTGGTAGGCGTCCGCGGTGTCGATCAGCGTCACGCCGGCGTCGAGCGCGGCGTGGATCGTGGCGAGGGAGCGTCCCTCGTCCGGGCGTCCCTCGATGGACATGGGCATTCCGCCCAGGCCGATCGCGCTGACCTCGACGTCACCGATACGACGGGTGTGCATGTGCTCGTGTCCTCTTTCGGCTTTCGGCTGTCGCGCACTCGGATGGCGTCCGGCCCGCCGGACAGGGGTCGCGGCGGGACGGAGCGTCTTCCAGCCTGACTCTCCGCGCGGCCGGAGGTCCAATAGAGGAAAGAGAACGCATTCAGCAGCCGCGCAACTGAATCGTCCGGCCTGCGGAAAGGGCTTGCCCGAGCGGCGGGTCGGTGTGCGACGCTCACCCTCGATCGATCACGACGAGAGGCGGCGGCATGCGCATCGGACTCCTCGGTACCGGCCCCTGGGCGGCCATGGCTCACGCCCCCGCACTGGACGAGCACCCCGGCCTGGACTTCGTGGGTGTGTGGGGCCGCCGCCCGGACGCGGCCAAGGCGCTGGCCGACCGGTACGGCGTACGGGCCTACGACGACGTGGACGCGCTGTTCGCCGACGTGGACGCGGTCGCCGTGGCACTCCCCCCGGCGATTCAGGCGGACCTCGCGGTGCGCGCCGCCCGGGCGGGCTGCCATCTGCTGCTGGACAAGCCTCTCGCGACCACGGTCGAGCAGGGGCGGGCCGTGGTCGACGCGGCGCGGGAGGCCGGGGTCGCGTCGGTGGTCTTCTTCACCACGCGCTTCGTCACCGAGACCGCGGCCTGGATCACCGAACAGGCGGGCGTGGGCGGCTGGTTCACGGCGCGGGCGCAGTGGCTCGGCGCGCTGTTCGGGAGCGACAGCGACAGCCCGTTCGCCGACTCGCCGTGGCGGCAGGAGAAGGGCGCGCTGTGGGACGTCGGCCCGCACGCGCTGTCGGTGCTGCTGCCGGTCCTGGGCGACGTCCGCCGGGTGGCGGCCGCGGTGCCCGGTCCCGGGGACACGGTCCAGCTGGTCCTCGACCACACCGACGGCGCGTCGAGCTCGCTCACCCTCAGCCTGTCGGCACCGGCCGCGGCGGCGGGCGCAGGCGTGGAACTCCGGGGCGAGTCGGGGGTGACGGTGCTGCCGGAGGGCACCGAGAACGCGGTCACGGCCCTGGTCCACGCCGCCGACGCCCTTCTCACCGCGGCCGGCACCGGGGAGGCCGACCCGTGCGACGCGGCCTTCGCGCTGCGGGTCACCGAGATCCTGGTGGAAGCCGAAGCGCTGCTGGAGTCCACGACTCACTGACGCTGCGTCAGCCCCCTTGCCCTCACTCCTTCTCGAAGGGCTCGTCGCTCCACCGGAACCAGGCCCGGTCGCCCTCGATGTGCAGCAGGAACTCGGGGACCGGGCCGTCCGGGGAGGAGAGGGAGACGCTGCGTCTGATCTCCTCGTACGCCGCCTCCCACTCCTCCCAGTCGTCTTCGCGCTCGATGAGCACGAGTTCGCGGGCGAACAGGTCGCGGACGGCGTCGAAGGCGGGGTGCGCGGTGAAGCGGCCGGACAGCCAGGGGAAGTCGGCGTCGTCGATCAGGATGTCGCCGACCTCCACCTCGCCGCTGTGCACACGCCAGACCTCGCCCAGGAAAGCCATGGCGCCCAGCATGCCAGTCGGCACTGACAGCGCGGCCCGCTCGGCGCGTGGGCCGGGCTACTCGGTGCGCGGGGGCTCGAAGTTGATGCGCTCCCGCTCGATCGGATACCCGGCCTTGGCGAAGTTCGCCGCCATGGGGAAGTTCCCCCGGTCGGTCGTCGCGGCCACGAACTCCGCGCCCCGCTCGGCCAGGAAGTGCGTGCACTCCGCCAACAGGTCGTAGGCGTAACCCTGTCCGCGCTGATCGGGCAGCACGCCGATGAAGCCGACGCACGGGCCGGACGGGTTGTGTGCCGGGATGTGGATGCCCGCGGGCTCGCCCGCGCGCGTGTACGCGATCTGCCACCACTCCCGTGGCGACGGGCACCAGTGGAAGAAGTCGAGTTCCTCCTGGGCGGCCCGGTCGAGGCCGCCTTCCTCGATGGCCTTGAGCGCGTGCGCGTCCAGCGTCGCGGAGTGGATGCGGCGCAGTGCGTCGAAGAACACCGCGTCGTCCGGTTCGGCGCGGAAGTCAAGCCGTCCGGGCCGCTCGGGCAGCCCGCACTCCGGCGTCCACCGGTACAGGAACCGCTCGACGAGCAGCTCGTAGCCTGCGGCCCGTGCGGCGCCGAACCGGGTCTCGGCGGCGGCGCGTCGGTGCGGGTCCTCGCGCCAGTCGCCGGGGAGGGTGAGTTCGAGTTCGACCTGCCAGGGGGCGGTACGCAGGAGTTCGGCGCCCGCCTCCTCCTCGCCCTCGGCCACGTCGAACCAGTTGACGTTGAGGGGCTCGGTGTCGTCGGGGCCGCCCCACCAGGCGCCGCGTGCGACGACGGTGCCGTCGCGCAGGGCGACCCGCTTCCACTCGGGGCGGTGCCGGGTGCGCCGGTGCCCCACCCGGGCGTCGAGCGGGTCGGGCATGTCGTCGAAAAGGTGGGCGGCGCTCTCGTCGAGCGCGCGGATGACCAGATCGGTCATGGATTCCTCCGGGATGCGTACTGCGTGAGCGCTCCCGGGTCAGGTCAGACGAGACACGCCGGGGCAACGGAGAGGGAGCGCTGGGTGGTTGTGGTCCGCACGGCACTCGCCTCCTTCCGCCGGTCTCGGGGCGCGACGTCACACGCTAACGGGCTTGTCGTGGGCACGTCCATCGAATTTCCGAGGCTCGCCGCCCTCGGGCCGCTTCTCAGGCCCGGGTGACCGGCCGCTCGACGGTCTCCTCCGTCGCCGCCTGCTCCGACTCTCCCTCGGCGTCGATGTGCGGCAGCATCCGGTCCAGCCACCTGGGTGTCCACCAGGCGTGCCGCCCGAGCAGCGTCATGACCGCCGGGACCATCAGCAGACGCACCACGGTCGCATCGATCAACACGCTCACGGCGAGGCCCAGTCCGAGCATCTTGACCACGATGTTGTCGCTGACGATGAAGGCGGCGAAGACGCTCACCATGATCAGTGCCGCGCAGGTGATGACCCGCGCGGTGATCTCCAGGGCGTGCGCGACCGAGGCCTTCGCGTCGCCTGTGCGCAGCCAGGACTCGTGGACGCGGGAGAGCAGGAAGATCTCGTAGTCCATGCTCAGTCCGAAGATGATCGCGAACATCATCATCGGCACATAGCTCTCGATGGGCACCTTGCCGGAGACGCCGAGCGCGGGCCCGCCCCAGCCCCACTGGAAGACGGCCACGACGACGCCGTAAGAAGCGGCGATGGACAGGACGTTGAGGACGGCCGCCTTGACGGCGACGAGCAGGCCGCGGAAGACGGCGAGGATGATCAGGAAGGCCAGGGCGACCACGACACCGATGATCAGGGGCAGCCGGCCGGCGACGATGTCGCGGAAGTCGACCTGGGCGGCCGTGGTACCGGTGACGTACCCCTTGGCGTCCGTGCCGGAGACGGCCTCGGGGAGGGTGTGGTCGATCAGACGGTTCGTCAGGTCGGTGGTCTCGGCGCTCTGCGGGGACTTCTGCGAGTAGACGGTGCCGATCAGGACGTCGCCGTCCTTGGTGGGTGTCAGCGGGGTGACCGTGGCGGCGCCCGCCACCCCGTTCAGGGTCTTCTGCGCCTGGTCGGAGAGGGTGGAGCGCTGGTCCGAGGGCACGGTGGTCTGGTCGATGACGACGGTGAGCGGGCCGTTGGAGCCGGGGCCGAACGCGTCGGTCATCAGGTCGTAGGCCCGCCGGTCGGTGAAGGAGGTGGGGTCGGCGCCGTCTCCGATGTGGCCGAGCTGGATGGAGAACACGGGGATGGCGAGGACGATGACGGTCGCGACGCCCGCGGCCAGGTACTGCCAGGGCCGTCGCTCGACGCGCTGGGCATAGCGGTGCCAGGTGCCCTGGGGCTCGGCGCCCGGCACGGCGTCGGTCTCGGCGACGGGTCGGCGCACTCGGTAGCGGTCGATACGTGTGCCGATCAGCCCCAGCAGCGCCGGGACCAGGGTCAGGGCGCCCGCGACCGCCGAGACCACCGTGACGGCGGCGGCGAGGCCGAGTTTGCCGATGAAGGTCACGCCGGACGCGGACAGTCCGGCCAGCGCGATGATCACCGTGCAGCCGGAGACGAGGACGGCCCGGCCGCTGGTGGCGGTGGCGTGGCCCGCGGCGTGCACCGGGTCGGCGCCGTCCATGAGGTTCTGGCGGTGACGGGTGATCAGGAACAGGGCGTAGTCGATCCCGACGCCGAGCCCGATCATCGTGGCGAGGGTCGGTGAGACGGTCGCGAAGGTGAACGCGGCGGCGAGCAGCCCGAGGCAGGCGAGTCCGCCGACGGCGCTGAGCAGCGCGGTCAGCAGGGGCAGTCCGGCGGCGATGACGCTGCCGAAGCCGATCAACAGGACGACGATCGCGACGGCGAAGCCGATGAGTTCGCTGACCCGGTCGTCGGCGGCGGGCCGGGCGAGTTCGCCGAGCGGTCCGCCGTACTCGACCTGGGCGCCGGCCGCGCGCAGCGGCTGGACCGCCTTGTCGACGCCGTTCAGGTAGCCGTCGCCGAGGGTCGAGGGCTGGGTGTCGAAGCGGACGGTGATGTAGGCGGTCTTCCCGTCGGAGGAGAGGGGCCCGACCTTCGAGGCGGGGGCGGACAGCGGGTTCTGCGCGGACAGGACGTGCGGCAGTTTCTGCAGGTCACCGACTGCGCCGGACATCTGCGAGCTCAGTGCGGTCAGGGACTGCTTGCCGTCGTGCAGGACGATCTGGCTGCTGTAGCCGCCCGCGGCCGGGTCGTGTCGCTTCAGGACGTCCAGGCCCTGCTGGGACTGCACGCCGGGCAACGAGAAGTTGTCCGAGTACTCGCCGCCGAAGGACCGGTTGAGGACCTGCAGTGCCACCAGGGCGATCAGCCAGCCGACGATCACGATCACGAAGTGGCGGGCGCACCATTGCCCGAGCCGTCGCAGTGCCCCTCCGGCGACGGTGCCCGCTCCCCCTGTGCTGGTGCGGGTGGGTGCCATGGCCCTCTCCAGGATCGCTGTCTCCCATTACACGCCCGACCGATCGCTCCGGCATCTCGGGCCGGTGGCCGGTTTCCGACGCCCTCCGGATGCACGCCGGGCTCCCGCGATGAATGGTGATAGTGGACCCGGACGACAGCTCCGGGGCCGAAGAAGCGATCCGGAGCCGAGGAGCACAGATCATGCCGACGTCACAGCCCGACGCGTCCGGGTCGTCCGAGGACCGCGTCACCCCGGACGACCTGCTTCACACCCGTACCGGCACCGAGGTCTCTCCGGAGGACCTCGTGCTCGCCACCGGCAGGGACATCACCCCGCACAACCTGGAATGGGCCAGGCACAAGCTGGAGACGGAGGGCCCGGCGGCGATGGAGAAGCTGCTGCCCTAGGGCCCGACGGAGTCCGCCGCGTCGGGCTCCAGGCACAGCACCGGCACCTGCTGGACGAGGTTGTTGACGAAGCCGCCCCGGTTCCAGTGCTGGTCGAGGGGCTGCGTGTGGCCCTCGGCGTCGGTGGCCCGCGCGCTGAGTACGTGCTCGCCGGAGGCCGCCGTCCAGTCGTATCGCCACCGCCGCCAGGCCCAGCGCCGCCCGCCGTCGGGCTCCAGCTCGGCCTCGTGCCAGGTGCGTCCGGCGTCCGTGCTGACCTCGGCCCGCGTCACCGGCGCCCGCCCCGACCAGGCGCGCCCCTCCAGCGGTACCGGTCCGGGCCGTACCACGCGGGACCGGGACATGAAGTCCGGGAAGCCGGGCGGGATCAGCAGGGCGCGCGGTGCAATCCGGGTGACCGGCTCGCCCTCCTCGCCGGACTCCTGCCGCAGCCGGTAGGCGACGGCCTGCTGGAATCCGGTGAACGGGGCGTCGGTGACGGTGACTTCGCGCAGCCACTTCACATGCGCCATGCCGTACCAGCCCGGTACGACGAGCCGCAGCGGATGCCCGTGCTGCGGGGGCAGCGGGCCGCCGTTCATCTCGTACGCGACCAGGACCTCGGGCTCGGTGCCGGTGGCCACGGCGACGGGCAGGGAACGCTGGTAGTCCTGCTCGACCCCGCGTTCCACGCCGTGGTCGGCGCCGGTGAAGACGACGTCGACGGCGTCGGCGTCCACCCCGGCCTCGGCGAGCAGCAGTCGCAGCGGTACGCCGGTCCACTCGGCGGTGCCGACGGCCTCGACGAGCCAGGGCTGGCTGACCGGGCGGGGCATGAGCAGGGCCCGGCCGTTGCCCGCGCACTCCAGGGTGACGCGGGCGGTGACCGAGGGCATGGCCCGCAGATCGGCGAGGCCGAGCTCCAGCGGGCGGCGGACACGGCCTGCGACGGCGAGCCGCCAGGGGGTGTCCTCGGGGACGTACGGGATGTCGTAGTGCGTCAGCACGTAGTGCAGGCCCGGCGGGGTGACGTCGTAACGCAGCGCCTCCAGCGGCAGGCCGTGGTTGCGGGTGGCCAGCGCCAGTTCGTCCCGGCCGATGCCCTCGTCGGGGGCGGCCAGCCGGGCGGGGGCGCTCGTGTCGGCGAGTCGATGGCCCATGGGCGCATTATCACGCCGTGGGCCCGGCCCGGCATGTCCTCGTGCGGGAGCACAACTCTCCGCCGATCAAGGAGAGTTCCGATCGATCAGCGGACGGTCGTTGCCCGTTCGCCCTTTCGAAGAGGGCCGTCGGGCTGACAGACTCCGGAGGGTGCCCGACTTCGACATGCTTGTCATCGGATCCGGCCCGGGCGGCCAGAAAGCCGCCATCGCCGCGGCCAAGCTCGGCCGCCGGGTCGCCGTCGTCGACCGCCCCGACATGGTCGGCGGGGTCTCCATCCACACCGGAACCATCCCCTCCAAGACCCTGCGCGAGGCGGTGCTGTACCTGACCGGTCTCACCCAGCGCGATCTGTACGGCCAGAGCTACCGGCTCAAGGACGACATCACCGTCGCCGACCTGACCGCGCGCACCCAGCACGTGGTGAGCCGCGAGGTGGACGTCATCCGCAGCCAGCTCTCCCGCAACCACATCTCCCTGTTCGCCGGCACCGGCCGCTTCGTCGACGCGCACACCGTCGCGCTGCGCGAGGTCACCGGCCATGAACGGCTGCTGAGCGCCGAGAACATCATCATCGCCACCGGTACCCGGCCGGCCCGGCCGGACAGCGTCGAGTTCGACAGCCGTACGATCATGGACTCCGACAACGTTCTCGACCTGGAACACGTGCCGCGCTCCATGGTCATCGTCGGCGCCGGGGTGATCGGCATGGAGTACGCGTCCATGTTCGCCGCGCTCGGCAGCAAGGTGACGGTGGTCGAGAAGCGGGCCGGGATGCTCGACATGTGCGACGTCGAGGTCATCGAGTCGCTCAAGTACCACCTGCGCGACCTCGCCGTGACCTTCCGCTTCGGCGAGACCGTCGCCGCGGTCGAGCGGCATTCGAGGGGCACGCTCACCATCCTGGAGAGCGGCAAGAAGATACCGGCCGACGCGGTGATGTACTCGGCGGGCCGGCAGGGTCTGACGGACGAACTCGACCTCGACAAGGCGGGGTTGACGGCCGACCGGCGCGGCCGGATCGCCGTCGACGAGCACTACCGCACCGAGGTGCCGCACATCTACGCCGTCGGCGACGTCATCGGCTTCCCGGCGCTGGCCGCGACCTCGATGGAGCAGGGGCGGGCGGCGGCCTACCACGCCTGCGGGGAGCCGGTCGGGCAGATGCTCGACCTGCAGCCCATCGGCATCTACACGATCCCCGAGATCAGCTTCGTCGGCCGGACCGAGGACCAGCTCACCGAGGAGAGCGTGCCGTTCGAGGTCGGCATCTCCCGCTACCGGGAGCTCGCCCGCGGCCAGATCATCGGCGACTCGCACGGCATGCTGAAGCTGCTGGTCTCCCCCGAGGACCGCAAACTCCTCGGCGTGCACTGCTTCGGCACCGGCGCCACCGAGCTCATCCACATCGGCCAGACCGTGATGGGCTGCGGCGGAACGGTCGACTACCTGGTCGACGCGGTCTTCAACTACCCGACGCTGGCCGAGTCCTACAAGGTCGCCGCGCTCGACGCGACGAACAAACTCCGCCAGATCGACCACATCGGCGACTGACGGGCGTCAGCGGCCCCGCTCGCCGGCGGGCGGGCCGCCGGGCTCGTCGCCGGGAGGCGCGGTCACGTCCGGGACCTCCTCGTCGAGCCGTTCGTCGAGGCTCTCACCCTCGCGCTGCTCGGCGGCCGTGGTGCCGTGCCGGGTGACGCCGAGCGGCTTCTCCGGAGGCGAGTAGCCCGCGTCGAGGGTCTCGTCGTAGCTGCGTTCGCCGACGGTGTCCTGCGGGTCGAGCGGTGCGGCGTCCTCCTGCTCCTCGTTCGTACCGACCGGCTGGTAGACGTCGTCGCCCATCGGTTCGGAGTCCGTGTGTTCACTGTGCATGGGTGCCTCCCTCGGGCGCCGCGGCGGGCCGCTTCTGTACGGTGTCCCGATCCGCGTTTCCCGCTGTGCGCCGGTCAACCCCGGGTGCCCCGGGGGCGCGGGAGGTTACCCCCTGGTCAATCTTGAAAGGTCAAGAAGTAGGGCTATCATCACTCGCACACACGGCGTGACCGAGCGGCGACGCGGGCTGCCGTGCGCTCTCCACCACCCTGTTCGTATTCGCTGCCCCTGATCTGTACCGAGGCCAACCCTCCAGGGTCCGGGGCGGGTTCGTCACCCCCCACCTCCCCCTACGCCGTCGGGGCCCAGGCCGCCGTGGCGTCGTGCAAGACGGAAAGCAGCGCAACCATGAGCATCAACAGGGGCAGAGGGCTTCAGGCCAATGCCCTCGGTACGTTCGACACCGTGGTGATGGCCGTCGCGGGCAGCGCCCCGGCGTACTCGATCGCCGCCACCACGGCGGTCCTCGTCGGCGCGGTGGGGCTGGCGAGCCCGGCCGCGCTCCTGTACTGCGCGATACCCATGCTGGGCATCGCGCTGGCGTTCAGCTACCTCAGCCGCATCGACGTGAACGCGGGCGCCAGTTACTCCTGGGTGGGCCGCACGCTCCACCCCTTCCTCGGCTTCATCAGCGGCTGGGCGCTGGTGATCTCGGCGACCATCTTCATGGTGGCGGGCTCGCTGCCGGCCGGTTCGATGACGCTGGCCCTGTTCGACGACGGCCTGGCCGACAACACCGCGCTGTCCACGGTGGTCGGCGCCGGCTGGTTCGTCGTGATGCTGCTCGTCGTGCTGGGCGGCGCCCGGCTCACCGTCCGCGCGCAGCTCGTGATGTCCGGCATCGAACTCGCCATCCTGGCGCTCTTCGCGGTGCTGGCCTTCTTCCACACCGGCAACGCCCGCGCCTTCGACTGGTCCTGGCTCGGCTTCTCCCACTTCGACGGCGTGGCGGGCTTCGCCTCGGGCGCGCTGGTCGCCGCCTTCTACTACTGGGGCTGGGACGTCACCAGCAACCTGAGCGAGGAGACCCGCAACAGCCGCCGTACGACGGGACTCGCGGGCCTGATCGGAGTGGGCATCGTCTTCCTGCTGTTCGAGGTGTTCACCATCGCGGTGAACGTGATCCTCTCCTCGAAGCAGATCGACGAGAACGACGCCAACGTGCTGGGCGTGCTGGGCGAGGAGGTCTGGCCGGGAGTGGGCGGCAAGCTGCTGATCGTGGCGGTGATGCTGTCGACCATCGCCACCCTGGAGACCACGCTGATCCAGGTCACGCGCTCGCTGTTCGCGATGGGCCGGGACCGTACGATGCCGTCCGCGCTGGGCCGGGTGCACCGCACTTGGAACACGCCGTGGGTGGCGATCGCCGTCGTGGGCGGGGTGGCACTGGCCATGTTCATCGCCTCCAACGCCCTTGGTTCGGTGGGTGACATCCTCTCCGACGCGATCTCCGCGATCGGCCTGCAGATCGCCGTCTACTACGGGCTCGCCGGCCTCGCGGTGGTCGTCGCGTACCGCAAGATGCTGCTGAAGTCAGCGGGCAACTTCCTGCTAGGCGGTCTGTGGCCGCTGTTCGGCGCCCTGTTCATGTTCTGGATCTTCTTCGAGTCGCTGGGCGAGCTGGACACGGCCGCCATCGCGATCGGCATCGGCGGCCTGGCGGTCGGCGTGGTGCCGATGCTCTGGTACTGGCGGCAGGGCAGCGACTACTACCGGCCGGCCCGCCTGGACGCCACCCGTACCGTCGAGGCCGAGTACGTCTTCGACGACCACCCGGCCCCCGACACCCGTGCCCACGAAGGTCTCTCCACCGACTTCTGAGGGAGACCGCGATGGCGCGCGACCGCTTCGCCCCCGACTTCGACCCCGACTGCGGGGACGCGGCCCTCACGGACGCCTCCCACGACATCGTCATCGGCCGCTGGCAGGGCCTCAGGGACCTGCTGCGGGCGACCGGCCCCGACTGGCTCGCCCGCGGCCACCGGGTCCGGCTGCTCGCCCAGGCCTGCGCGGGCAGTTCGACGGCGGAGACCTGGCTGGCCGCCGAACCCCACAGCGCCGACGCGCTGGTGCTGCGCGCGGCGACCGAGACGGCCCGGGCGTTCAACCTGGCCATCGCCGCGGGCCGGGGCATGCCCATCGACCAGCACCGCATCGACACCGCGGTGACGGCCTGTCTGCAGGCCGCGGACGCCTACCTGGACGATCCGACGCCGTGGATCTCGCTGATCTCGGTGGCCCGGCTCTATCCGCAGGGGGTACGCCGGCAGGAACTGGCGCGCTGGTGGGACGAGTTGCACCAGCGCGACCCGTACAGCGTGGAAGGGCATCTGCAGGTCCTGCACTACTACTCGGCGCGCTGGCACGGCACGCACGGCCTGATGTACGACTTCGCGCGCGACGCGGCGGGCGTGTCACCCCAGGGCTGCGCCCTGCCGGTCCTGGTGCAGTACGCGCGCGTCGAGGAGTACCGCTACGCCCTCGACACCGCGCAGGGCAGCCAGTCCGCGGTGGGTCTCGGGCAGCACTGGAACCACGACGGCGCGGTCGGCGACGTACGCCGGACCTGGCAGCGCTGGATCATGGGCCGCCCGGACGACGGCATCGCGCCCGGCGAGCTGCGCGACCTCAACTACCTCGCGCACGCGGCCTGCAACGCGGGCGTCACGGACATCGCCACAGCGGTGCTGCGGATGCTCGGCCCGCGGGCCACCCGGACCCCGTGGTCGTACACGGGGGATCCGGCGCAGCAGATCCTCAAGTGCCGCAAGGAGTTGCGGCTGCGCGGCTGACCGGTGCGGGGTCCGGTGTCACGGAGTGGCGCCGGGCCCGTCCGGGCGGTCGCGGCGCTGCTCGACCATCTCGCGGCTCAGCTCCTCCGTCTCGGGCTCGGGCAGCCGCTCGAAACCGTCCTCGGTGATCACCGAAACGATGGGGAAGATACGGCGGTTGATGTCCGGTCCGCCGGTCGCGGAGTCGTCGTCCGCCGCGTCCCACAGCGCCTGGAGCGCGGCCAGGGCCGCCTCGCGGCGGTCCATGCCCGGGTGGAAGAGCTTCTTCAACGCGCCCCGGGCGTACGGGGATCCGGAGCCGTCGGCGTGGAAGTCCGCCTTCTCGTACAGCCCGCCCGCCACGTCGAAGCTGAAGATGCGTCCCCTGCGGCCTTCCGGCAGCGCGGGATCGTAACCGGCGAGGAGCGGTACGACGGCGAGGCCCTGCATGGCCTGGCCGAGGTTCTGCCGGATCATGCCGGCGAGGCGGTTGGCCTTCGCCCGGAGGGTCATCGGGATGCCCTCGATCTTCTCGAAGTGCGTCAGCTCGACCTGGTACAGCTTCACCATGTCCAGGGCGAGGCCGACGGACCCGGCGAAGGCGACGGCGGTGTAGTCGTCCGCGGGGTGTACCTTCTCCAGGTCGCGCTGGGCGATCATGTTGCCCATGGTGGCGCGGCGGTCTCCGGCGATCATCACGCCGTCGCGGTAGGCGAGGGCGAGCACGGTGGTGCCGTGCGGGAACCGGCCGGGCTCGGCGCGCACCCCGTCCGGGAAGGGGCTCCGGGTCGGCAGCAGTTCCGGGCGGTGGGCTGCCAGGAACTCGGTGAAGGACGCGCTGCCGGGGGTGAAGAACTCCTCCCCCAACTGGCCCTCGCTGTCACTCGCCGCCATGCCGCTCCCCCTCCTGCTCGCACCGGTACTCCGACTCCTACCTGAACCAGGGGGACGGGAAACGCCGGACCGCTACAGCGCCTTGCGCCGGACGAGCACCCCGAGCACCAGCAGGCCCGGCAGCAGCGGCAGCCACACGGTCAGGAGCCGGTAGCCGAGGACCACGGAGGCGGCCGCGGCGCCGGGCGCTCCCGCGACGGTCAGAGCGAGGCCCAGCGCGGCGTCGAGGGAGCCGAGCCCGCCGGGGGTGGGCAGCAGGGCGGCCGCGCTGCTGGCGGCGAGGTAGAGCAGGGTGACGCGTTCCGGGGCCAGCGGCAGGGCGACGGCGCGGGTGACGGCGATCAGCACGAGGGAGTGGAGCGCGACGAAGGCCAGCGATCCGCCCCACAGCGCGAGCGCCCGGCCCCGGCGCACATGGACGGCCCTGATGTCGGCGCACACGGTCACGAGGGCCCGGCGGCAACGCGGCCACAGCACAACGCCCGGCAGGAGGAGGACGACCGCGACCCCGGCTGCCACCGCTCCCCCGGACCATCGCGGCAGCCGTAGCAGACCGGGGCAGGCGGCGGTGAGTACGGCGATCAGGGCCGCGCGGACCACGACACCCGCCGTGGCCTTGACCGCTAGGGCGGTCGCCGAACGGCCGGGCGTGAGTCCGCAGCGCATCAGGAAGCGCAGGTTGACCGCGCCCGCACCGAGGCCCGCGGGCAGCATGTGGTTGGCGGCGGTGGCGGCGAACTGCGTGGCCAGCAGCCGTCCCGAGGGCAGCCGCCGGGCCACCGCGCCCTGCTGGGCGAGGGCCGCGCAGAACCAGGTCCCGGCCGCGGCCGCCGCGGCGAGCAGCAGCCAGCCCTGGTCGGCGACGGCGAGCCGGACGGCGCCGGTGTGCAGCACGGGCCAGTGACGCCGGACGAGCCAGGCCGCGCCCACGAGACCCGCGAGCGCGAGCGCCGCCTGCCAGCCGGCCCGCCTGCGAAGACCGGCCTGCCGTGCCGCCGGCACCACGTCGGCCATGGTCCACCCCTTGCCGTGAGGGCTGCTGCCGTAGAGACCGCGACACCCTGCGAGCAGAGGAACGCGAACCGGCTGAAACACGGACAAGCTAACTCGGCAGGCGAAGGCGTGCCGCGCGTTGTACGGCCGATCGCCTGACGCCTGGACGCGCCTGCCCCGCCCCCGTTCAGCGCACGCTCGGCCCCCGGTGCGGAGGCTGCTCGGGAGCCGGGCGGTCCGGGGTCTGCGGTAGCGGGCGTACCGCCGGGCCGTCGCCGTTGACCGTGAGGGACGTGTCGTGGTGGCGGATCGTCAGGGGCGGGCCGGACAGCAGTGTGTAGGTCGCCTTGTCGGGGCCGATCTCGACGCGCAGCCGGCTGCCGAGGAGCTGGACGTGGAAGGCGAGGCGGCTGAGGCGCTCGGGCAGGCGCGGGGTGAAGCGGAGCGTGCCGCCCTCGCGGCGCAGTCCGCCGAAACCCGCGACCAGGGCGGTCCAGGTGCCGGCCAGGGAGGCGATGTGGAGGCCGTCGCGGGTGTTGTCCTCCAGGTCCTCCAGGTCCATCAGGGCTGCCTCGGCCGTGTAGTCGTAGGCGAGGCCCAGGTGGCCGGCCCGGGCGGCGATCACCGCCTGGACGCAGGCCGACAGCGAGGAGTCCCGGACGGTGAGGGGCTCGTAGTAGGCGAAGTTGCGGGCGAGCTGGTCCTCGTCGAAGTGGGCGGCGCAGGTGTACATCGCCAGCACCAGGTCCGCCTGTTTGACGACCTGCTTGCGGTAGAGGTCGAAGTACGGGAAGTGCAGCATCAGCGGGTACTGCTCGGGGCCCGTGCCCGCGAAGTCCCAGTGCTGGTAGCGGGTGAACCCGGCGTGCTGCTCGTGGACGCCGAGCTCGTGGTTGTACGGCAGGTGCATCGCCTCGGCGGCGTCCCGCCAGCCGGCGCTCTCCTCGTCGTCGACGCCGAGGCGGGCGGCCTGGCGCGGATGGCGGCCGACGGCGTCGACGGCGGCCAGGAGGTTCGCGCGGGCCATGAGGTTGGTGTACGCGTTGTCGTCGGCGACGGCGCTGTACTCGTCGGGGCCGGTCACGCCGTCGATGTGGAAGACGCCGTGGCCGTCGTGGTGGCCGAGCGAGCGCCACAGCCGGGCGGTCTCCACCAGCAGCTCCACACCGGCCTCGCTCTCGAAACCGGTGTCGCCGGTGGCGGCGACGTAGCGCACCACCGCGTCGGCGATGTCGGCGTTGACGTGGAAGGCGGCAGTACCGGCGGGCCAGTACGCCGACCCTTCCGAGCCCTCGATGGTGCGCCAGGGGAACGCGGCCCCGGCCAGGCCGAGTTGGGCGGCGCGCTCGCGGGCGGCGGGCAGGGTGCTGTGCCGCCAGCGCAGTGCCTCGGCGACGGCTTCCGGGGCGGTGTAGGTGAGCAGGGGCAGCACGAAGGTCTCGGTGTCCCAGAAGGCGTGGCCGTCGTAGCCGGAGCCGGTCAGGCCCTTGGCGGGTATCGCGCGCCGTTCGGCGCGGGCGCCGGCCTGCAGGACGTGGAAGAGGGCGAAGCGGACGGCCTGCTGGAGTTCCTCGTCGCCGTCGACCTCGACGTCGGCGCGCGCCCAGAAGTCGTCGAGGTAGCCGCGCTGGTCGGCGAGGAGGCCGTCCCAGCCGCTGTGCGCGGCCGCGGCGAGGGCCGCCTCCACCTGGTCGGACATCGCGGGCCGGGAGCGGACGCCGGACCAGCCGTGGGCGACGAGCTTCTCCACGCGCAGCCGCTGGCCGGGCTCCAGCACGGAGGTGACGGTCAGGCGGGCCACGTCCACGTTGCTCTCGCTGTCGGTCGTGGTGCGCTCGGGGCCGGTGACGGTGTGGTCGGCGGCCACGGCGACACGCAGTCCGCTGCGCCGGGTGCGGTGCACGAGCCGCAGCCGGTGTCCGACGGCGACGTCCTCCTCCGGCTCCAGCGGAGACTTCAGCGCCCTCGCGGCGCGCGGGTCGCCCTTCGGCTCGGGAAGGCTCTCGTTGGCGACGAGTTCGGACTGGATGACCACGCGGGAGCGGTCGCCGACGGCCTCCACCTCGTAGGCGACGGCGGCGACGGCCCGCTGGGTGAGCGAGACCAGCCGGGTCGAGCGCACGCGTACCGTCGACCCGGCCGGCGAGGTCCATTCGCAGGTCCGCTCCAGCACGCCGCGGCGCAGGTCCAGGACGCGTTCGTGGGAGACGAGCCGCCCGTAGCGCAGGTCGAAGGGCTCGTCGTCGACCAGCAGCCGCAGGATCTTGCCGTTGGTGACGTTGATGACGGTCTGGCCGGACTCCGGATATCCGTAGCCGGCCTCGGCGTACGGCAGGGGGTGCAGTTCGTGGACGCCGCCCAGGTAGCTGCCGGGCAGGCCGTGCGGCTCGCCCTCGTCGAGGTTCCCGCGCCAGCCGACATGGCCGTTGGACAGGGCGAAGACCGACTCGCTCTGGGCGAGGACGTCCAGGTGCAGGTCCGTCTCGCGCACGCACCACGGGTCGACGGCGTACGACCGATGCGTGATCACTTCTCACCTCGCAGCTCGGCGAGGTCCCGTACGACGACGTCCGCGCCGTGCGCGTACAGCGCCTCGGTCTGCCCGACCCGGTCGACGCCGACGACGTAACCGAAGTCGCCGGAGCGGCCCGCGTCCATCCCGGCGAGGGCGTCCTCGAAGACGGCGGCCCGCTTCGGCTCGACGCCCAGGTCCTTCGCGGCGGCGAGGAAGGTGTCGGGGTGCGGCTTGCCCGGCAGGCCCCGCTCGGCGGCCACGACACCGTCGATGCGCACATCGAAGAGGGGCTCCGCGCCGATGGAGTGCAGCACGTCGAGGGTGTTGGCGCTGGAGGACACGATCGCGGTGCGCAGGCCCTGCGCGCGGACGGCCTCGATGTAGCGCAGGGTGCCGTCGTACGCCTCGACGCCCTGGGTGCGGATCTTCTCCAGCAGCAGGACGTTCTTGCGGTTGCCGACCCCGTTCACGGTCGGCGTGTCCGGCGGGTCGTCGGGGGATCCTTCGGCCAGTTCGATGCCGCGGGAGGCGAGGAAGGTGCGCACACCGTCGGCGCGCGGCCGTCCGTCGACGTACTCGTCGTAGTCGGCGACGGGATCGAAGGGCCGGAAGCCGTCGCCCTCCCGCTCCCTCAGGAACGCGTCGAAGGTCTCCTTCCAGGCGGCCGCGTGCACCACAGCCGTCCTGGTCACGACCCCGTCGAGGTCGAAGAGACAGGCCTGGATGTCTTCGGGAAGACCGAGCTGCGTCATACGGGTCCGGTTCCCCGCAGAACGACCTCCACTTTATGGCGCACGCCACATCAATTGGCCGAGCCGTTCGCCGGACGGTGACACACTCTCCTCTGTGCCGCTGACTTTCGACGACCTCCTCGCCCGTGCCCGCGCCCTCACCCGCACCGGCCGGCGCGCGGTCCTCGGTGTCGCGGGCAGTCCCGGCGCGGGGAAGACGACGCTCGCCGAGCACCTCGTACGGGAACTGAACGGCACCGGGAAGCCCTGGGTCGCGCACGTCCCGATGGACAGCTTTCACCTCGCCGACGTGCAACTGGAGCGGCTCGGGCTGCGGGACCGCAAGGGTGCGCCGGAGACCTTCGACGCGGCCGGGTACGCGGCGCTGCTGGGCCGGCTGCGCGAGGAGCGGGACGAGGTGGTGTACGCGCCCGGTTTCGAGCGGGTGCTGGAGCAGCCGATCGCGGGTGCGGTCGCCGTGGAGCCGACGGCGCGGCTGGTGGTGACCGAGGGCAACTACCTGCTGCTGGACGCCGACCCGTGGCGCCGGGTCCGCGGCCGGCTCGACGAGGTGTGGTTCTGCGAACTGGACGAGCAGGAGCGGCTGCGGCGGCTGATCGCCCGGCACGAGGAGTTCGGCAAGGGCCACGAGGAAGCCGTGGCGTGGGTGATGCGCAGCGACCAGCCCAACGCCGAGCTGGTCGCCGCGACCCGGGACAGGGCCGACCTGGTCGTATCGGTCGGCTCCCTGTCCTGGCCGTACGAGCCGTCAGGGACGGCCTAGGCGCGCAGGCTCAGCTCCGGCTCCCCGTGCTCGTCCGCCTCGCCGATCACCGCGGTGAAGGCGGCCGTTCGTAGGGTCAGCCCTTCCTCGGCCCACGCGGCCTCGACGGTATACGGCTCCGCCGACCCGTACTGCACGGCGAAGACATGGAGGTCGTCCGGCGCGTCCGCGATCGGGGCCGCCTCCAGGGCCGTCGAGCTGATCAGGTGCCGCCAGCCCTCGTCGGGGTTGCCGTAGCCGCGCGGGTCCTCGGCGAGCGCGAACGCGGCCTGTTCCTGGAGGAGTTCGGCGCGCGCGTCGAAGTGCTCCGGGCCCTGCTCCTGCGGGTGGGTCAGCCGCAGCGGGCCCGCCGACGCGACCGCTCCCCCGGCGGTACGGCGCACCCGGTCGCCGTCGTCGGCCGCGTACGGCAGGCCCGCGAGGAGGTACGCGTCCTCGGGGAGGCGTTCGACGGCGACGGTCGTCCACAGGGTCGTGCCGTCGGTGACGTACAGGGACCGCACGTGCCGCAGGACGTGGTCGCGGCCGACGACCGGCTTGGTGACCAGTTTCGCCGTCAGTCCGTCGGCGCGCAGGTCCCGTACCCGGACCTCGCCCATGGGACGGCAGAACACGAACCCGTCGGCCACCGGGCCGAAGCCGTGCTGGCGGTTGACCGCGGCGGGCAGGTAGTACGTGCCGCCCGCCTCGACGACCGCGGGGGTCATACGGCTGTCGAAGGCCACGGAGACCGTGCCGGCGCGCAGTTGGTGCCTTGCGGGGCGCGTCGACGGCTCGCGGTGCCAGGGAGTGGTGTCCTGTATCTGCCAGACCAGCATCCACGCGAAGTGTCCGTCGACCCCTCCGTCCGCCTTGGCCGCGTGCCGGGCCCAGCGGCTGTCGCCCCGGTAGCGGCCCAGGTCGGAGCCGATCCGGGCGCCGAAGTAGCGCAGGCCGAGGACCGACTCGAAGGCGGAGTGCTGCTCGCTGTAGCGCGGCCCGCCGTTGTCGAAGCCGCCGCCCGTGAGGCGGGCGTCGATGTAGCGGGCGAGCGTGTCGCCGTCCTCGGCGAAGACCTCCTCGCCGCTGACGCGGTGGGCCTGGGCCAGGAAGGAGAGGGAGATCGGGCCGTAGTTGTTGTCGTACGCCCCTCCGTGCTCCGGCGGCAGCAGGGCGCCCCGGTCCGCGACCCGGTGGGCGCGGATCTTCTCGGCGTACAGCCGCAGCGCCAGCGCACGCACCGGCTCGCTCTCGGCGTCCGGCAGATGGCGCGCCAGCATCAGGCCGCCCACCACGCAGCCGATGGCCTGGTTGCCGGCCTCCTGCGGGTTGAAGAAGGTCGCCTCGGTGAGCCAGCGCCAGTAACCCCGTGCCACGTCGAGGAGTTCGGCGCGCTGCTCGTCGTCGACGAGGTTGTCGGTGGTGTCGAGGAGGTTGACGGCCTGGAGCAGCGCCCACACCGTGCTCGGCCAGTCGCCGACGGGGTGCGCGCCGGCCGCCAGGGTGTAACGGGCGTACGGCAGGCCGGAGTTGCGGATCCGCAGGTTCGGGTAGCCGGGGTTGTCCTCGCGGTAGACCCGCTCGCGCAGGTGGAAGGCGAGGCTGCGCCGCACCGCCTCGGGCAGTCGCGGGTCCTTGGAGCGCTGCCAGGCGAGGGCCAGCAGCGAGGTGATGCCGAGGGAGGTGTCGCCGATGTCGTCGACGCAGTCGGGGTGTTCGAGGTTGCCCTCCGGCGTGAGCCGGGCCAGGGCCTGCTCGACGACGTCCGCGAGGACGGCATCGTATGCCTCGGGGGTGTCGGGCAGGTCGTGGAGCGGGCCGCGCTGATGGACGAGGTGCACGTGGGATCAGCCCTTCATGCCTGGGATGGCCGTACGAGAGGTGCGGGCCGGTGGGCGCGCAGTGCGAGGGTCAGTGTGTGCGGACCCTGTCCGCCGATGTAGACACGGTTGCCGGTCGTCGCGTCGGTGCCGCCCACCACGGTGTAGTCCTGCCCCGGGTCGTAGCGCAGTACGTCGGCGCGGTCCGGCCCGGCCAGGGGTTCGCCCGCCTCGACGTGGGCCTCGACGCGGATCTCGTCGTCGCCGACGCGGTAGGTCATCGGTCCGGTCGTCAGGCACCAGCGGCCGTCGCCGAGCGGTACGGCGCCCTTCGGCTTCCCGCCCGGCCGGAAGGTCAGTTCGAGGGCCCAGGGCACCGGTGGGCCGCTGATGTCGATCCGCAGGTCGGCCCCGTCCTTGCGCAGGTCGACCTCGACCCGGGTCGTGTGGGAGACCTCGTCCTGAGGGCGGTCGGGGAAGGCCATCGCCGCGGAGAAGCGGCCCTCGTCCACCAGACGGTACGCGCCGTCGTCGCGCCTCAGATCCTTCGGGAGCGGCTGGTAGTAGGCGGTCGTGAGGGTCTGGGTGAGCCGGTACCGGTTGTCGGCGAGCTGTTCCATGTCGGCGGCGCGGAACGGGCCCAGGTCGAAGAACCCCCGCGAGAGACGGACCGCGTCGAGGACGGCGGCACTGGCGAACATGCGCAGGAAGGTGGGGTTGCAGGCGAGGCCCGAGCGGATGCGCCGATGCTCGGGCACGTCGGAGCCGCCGTACACCACGGTGTGCGCGGTGGCGGAGGCGTGCGCGGCGAGACGTGCGGTGGGGAGGTACCGGTCGCGCGGGAGCTTCTCCGCGTCCGGGGCCGGCAGGGCGCGGGCCAGATCCGGGGTGAGGAGGGTCTGGGCGAGCAGGTCGGGGTCGTCGATGCCGTCGGCGGCGGCCAGGCGGGCCGCGCGGGCGAAGTCGCCCCGGCCGGTGCGGATCGCGAGCAGCCGGTAGTGCGGCAGGTAGGGCCACAGCGCGAACGACTGCCGCTGGTCCTGGCGGCGCGAGTGGACGGTTTCCACCGTGCCGTCCGGCCGGATCAGGTCCAGGGTCGCGGCGAGGTTGCGTTCGACGGCGGCCGGCAGGTCGGTGCGCCCGAGCACCTCGGCCAGCAACAGCAGCGACGGGTTGGTGACGATGGACGCGTAGACGGCGCTGCGTTCCGAGTACAGGCCCTCCGCGTCGATGTCGACGCCCTCGGCGAGCCACTCCTCGGCGCGGGCGAGCAGCCGGTCGTCGGGGAACGACCGGTGCAGACGGGCGAGCGCCGCGCTCAGCTCCCAGCGGTGGTTCGGGGTGTGCACGCCACCGGTCAGGAGACTGTCCGCGGCGGCGCCGGCGATCTCGGCCAGCGCCGCCGTGACCTCGTGCAGCTCCGGCCCTGCGCCGGCCGCGAGGACGTGCGCGTCGCACACGTCGTTGACGGTGAACGCGGAGTCGGGCGGTGACTGGACGTTGTCGCCGCCCGCGAAGAGACCGGAGGGCGTCTGCACGGCCCGCAGGGCGCGCAGGTGGGTCGTCGCGGCGGCGACCGCCTGTCCGCTGCCGTGCAGTGCCGAGTCCGGGGAGCGGTACGCGGCGACCAGGGTCTTCACCCGCCGGGCCAGAACGCGGTGCGTCACCCCGGCGGGGTCCTCGTCGGGAACGGCCGCCAGAGGTACGGCCGTCCGGTCGGCGGCGCGGGCCGCCGACCGGACGAACTCGCCGTCGAGCTCGGTGGGCAAGGTCAGTCCTTCAGGCCGGCGTTGATGTCGGCGCCCATGACGTAGCGCTGGAAGACCAGGAAGATCACGATCAGCGGGATCATCGAGATGACCGAAGCCCCGAGCAGGACCGACCAGTTGATGTTCTGCGCGCCGACGATGCTCTGGATGCCGATCTGCACGGTGAACTTGTTCGGGTCGTTGAGCATCAGCAGCGGCCAGATGTAGTCGTTCCACCGCCACTGGAAGGACAGGATGGCGAGGGTCAGCATGATCGGCCGAGAGAGCGGCACCATGATCCGCAGGAAGATGGACAGTTCGCGGGCGCCGTCGATGCGCGCGGCTTCCACGAGTTCGTCGGGCACCGTCAGGAAGAACTGGCGGAACATGAAGCAGCCAGTCGCGGTGAGCACGGCCGGGAGGATGATGCCGGCGAAGGAGTTGTAGAGGCCGAGGTTGCGCACGACCAGGAACTCCGGGGCGAGCATGACCTCGGACGGCAGCATCGTGGTGGCCAGGATGCAGAGGAAGAACGCCTTGAGCCACCTGTTGTCGTACTTGGCCAGCGCGTACCCGGTGCAGCAGCTGACTCCCACCGTGAGGATCGTCGTGATCACGCACACGATGGCCGTGTTGATGAAGTACTGCGAGAAGTTGGCGCTGTCCCACGCCGCCTTGAAGCCTGACAGGGTGGGGTTGTGCGGAACCAGCGTCAGCGGATAGGAGAACAGGTCGCTGGCCGGCTTGAACGAGCTGAGGATGAACCACAGCACCGGAAACCCGTACAGGCACGCCAGGATCCACAGCAGTGTCGTCGCGGACACGGCCTGGCGCAGCCCGCCCGTGGGCGCCCTGCGGGGGCGCTTCTTGGAGAGGCTTCGTCCGGGACCGCTGTCGACCTTGTGCGGCATGCCTGTGGTTGTCATCGGTTCTCCACCCGTCGGTTGACGATCAGCTGGATGATCGCGACGGCCATCAGGATGAGCATGAGCACGAACGACGCCGCGCTCGCGTAGCCGATCTGGCCCCGTTTGAAGCCGGTCTCGTAGATGTACTGGACCATCAGGTTGTTCGACGTTCCGGGTCCGCCGTTGTTGAGGGAGACGAACACCGGGTATTCCTTCATCGCGTTGATCGTGTTGAGCAGGATCACGATGAACGAGGTGGGCGCGATGCTCGGCAGTGTGATGCTGAAGAACTGACGCCAGGGGCCGGCGCCGTCGAGCGAGGCCGCCTCGTAGTACGACGCCGGTACGTTCTTGATCGCCGCGATGAACAGCAGCATCGAGAAGCCCGTCCAGGCCCAGGACGCCGCCATCACCACCACCAGCAGCGACAGGTCCGCGTTCGACTGCCAGTGGACGGCGGGCCCGCCGAACTTCTCGATGACGTAGTTGACCAGTCCGAAGTTCTCACCGAACATCCACCGCCACAGGACACCCACGACGATGGGCGACAGCAGCCACGGGATGAAGAAGATGACGCGGGCGACCGACCCGCCCTTGGCGTGCTTGCTCACCACCAGGTTGGCGGCGAGCAGTGAGACCGCGAAGTTCAGCGGTACGAAGAGCACGGCGTACAGCAGCGTCCGGGTCAGCGCGTCGTAGAAGGTCGAGTCCCCGAACAGGTTGTGGTAGTTGTCCAGTCCGATGAACTGGAAGGCCCCCACACCGGTGTAGTTCGTGAACGAGTAGACGAGCCCGATCACCGCCGGCCAGACGAAGAACAGCGCGAAAAGCACGACATTGGCCGCGATGAGGACGAGGGGCGCAAGAACGTACTTGCTGCGTCTCCTGGGCGGGCTCGCGGACACGTCCGAGGCGCGTTTTGTCATCTTCCTGACTCCGTGCTGGTGGATGGGGATTGCGCTGCCGGGGCCGGGCGGCGGAGTCGTGACCCCGCCGCCCGGCCCGATGGCCTACGAAGCGCCGCCGACCTGCTGGTTGTAGCCGGCCACGATGTTCTCCAGGGCCTTCTCGGCCGACTGCTGACCGTTGATCGCCTTGCCGAGCTCCGTCTTGGTCGGGTCCTCGGTGAGGCTCTTGCCCTTCAGCACCCAGTTCGTCTGCGCGGTGTTGAAGTAGCCGGAGATCGGCGCGTAGAGCGGGATCTCCTCGTTGTAGAGCTTGAACGCCGCCTGCGCCGCCTCGGACTTGAAGGGGTACGTCGGGTTCAGGCCGCTCTCGACCGGGAGGAAACCGGAGGTCTCGCAGAGCGTCTTGTAGTGCGCCGGCTCGTACAGCCAGGACAGGAACTTCGTCGCGGCGGTGGCCGCGGCGCCGTTGTTGTTGAAGCCGACGGTCATGCCGCCGCTGTTGACGTCGCTGGCCTGCACCGGCTGGGCGGGGGTCGGGACGCTCGCCCAGTCGAACTTCTTGATGCTGTCCGCGAAGGAGGCGACCTGCCACACGCCGGACCAGTAGGCGACCACGTCACCGCTCTGGAACATGGCGGACGGGTCGGCGCCGCTGGTCCACACCGACTTCGGCATGGTCTTGTCGTCGTTCCACCCGACGAAGGTGTTCACGGCCTTCTTGGTCGCGGCGTCCACCGAGAACTTGCCGGAGGAGTCGGCGTGGACGTACTTGCCGCCCATCTCGTACACCATGGCGCGCAGTCGCGACGGCGACTGGTCGAAGGTCAGGGAGTACTTGGCGCCGGTCTTCTCGCGGACCTTGTTGGCCGCGGCGATGAACTCGGTCCAGGTCCAGGTCTTCGACGGCGAGGTCGGGAAGGAGACGCCGGCCTTCTCGAAGAGCGACTTGTTGATGAACAGGCCGGACGCGGTGACGTCCGAGGGGATGGACAGCACCTTCCCGGACGAGTCCTTCGCCAGGAAGTTGGCGTTGATGTTGTTGCTCTTCTTGTTGGCGATGGAGCTGAGGTCGAGCAGCTTGCTCGACCAGATCGGGTCCAGCGCCGGCACGGCCGCCACGTCGGGCAGGGAGTTCGCCTGGGCGGCGTTGTGCAGCTTCGTGGTGTAGCCGTCGTAGGGAATGTTGACGAGCTTGACCTTGACGCCGGTTTCCTTCTTGTACTGCGCCACCATCTTCTTCCAGCCGGCGTCCTGGCCCGGGACCGTGGAGATCCAGAAGGTCAGCGACTTGGAGGTGCCGCCCGAGCTGGACCCGGACCCGCAGGCGGTGAGCAGAAGGGCACCTGCCGAGGCTGCGGCAGCGAGGGGAACAAGGCGGCGCATGCCGCCGCGGACGAGTCGGCGGGAGCGCCGCACACCCACAGTGGTCATCTTCGATCCCATTTCGTGAGAGGGGACGGAGCACGGCGCCGTTCTGGGCGGCACGGGTGCATTTTGAAGGAAATTTCGCTTTCCGGGGGCGCGGCCTCGCCCGGCCGCGTCGCCTTCACGGGGTGGGATCCCCGGCCATGAGGGCCGCCGTCGCACGGGCACGCCCTCGTGCGGCTCCCGTACTTCGCGTACGGGCGGGACGCCAACCCAAGCCGGCGTCCCGGCCGACTTAGAAAGCGCTTGTCCGGACATTGGCAGACCGAGTCGGAGGCCGTCAATCCTTCGCATGCGCGGCCTCGGTCACGGTTTGGACTCCATGAGCGACGGCGAGCCTGCTGGCGCCCACGACGGTGCCGAGATCGCCGAGCGTGCTGCTGACCACCTCGGTGGGCCAGCTCAGCCGCTCCAGCTCGGCCCGCACCCCGGGCAGGAGCTGCGGGTCCGCGCCGGTGGAGCCGCCCAGGACGATCAGTCCCGGGTCCAGTACGGCGGTCACGGCGGCGGCGAGCCGTCCCACGTCGACGGCGTGGCGGCCGACGACCGCACGGGCGGCGGCGCGGCCCTGGCCGGCGAGAGCGAAGAGCTGCTCGGTGGTGCCCGGGCAGGGCCCGTCGGCGTCCGGCCAGGCCTCCGCGGCCCGGCGCAGCAGGGAGCGGGCGCCGACGTGCTCCTCCAGGGCCTCCCGGCCGGGCTCGCGGCCCACGTCCCACGGGTAGGGCAGCCGGGCGACCTCACCGGCCGCACCGTTCGCCCCGCGCAGCACCTGGCCGCCGATGACGACACCGAGACCGATACCGACGCCGATGCGCAGGTAGCCGAAGGTGCGCCGGCCCCGCGCTGCGCCCTCGTGCAGCTCGGCGAGGGCGGCGCAGTTGACGTTGTTCTCCAGGTGGACGGGCACGCCCGGCGGCAGCGCGACGGCCACCGCGTCGAAGACGGGCCCGGCCTTGGCGGTGGCGGGCCGCACTCCGGTGCCTTCCCGGGTGACGTCACCGACCGCGACCACGATGGTGCGCAGGGGCGTCCCGGCGGGCAGCGCGGCGAGCGCCTCGCGCACCACGTCGACGGCATCGGACCGCGAGCCCGTGGCCTCGGCCAGCAGCGTGCCGTCCAGGGCGCAGCCGCGGACGCGGGTGAGGGCGGGGCCGAGGTCGACGGCGAGTACGGCGCCCGCGGCGGGCCCCAGGCGGTATACGGCGGCGCTGCGGCCGGTGCCGCTGGAGGCGGTGCCGGAGTGGGCGGCGAGCCCGGCGCTCTCCAGCTCGACGACGGCGGAGGACACCGTCGGCTTGGACAGGCCCGCGAGGCTCGCGAGCTGCGGCCGGGTCGCGCTGCCCGCCTCGGCGAGCACGGCGAAGACCGCGCTTGCGCTCTCGGTCAGGCGGGGGGCTTCCGCCACGTCGTGTATCACAGTTCTCCCACGGGTCACGGGCCGCTCAGTGGTCGAGTGCGCGATGCCTCTTGACGCACTGTACTTCGTTAGTTAACTTCCTAACGAACTTCACGGTACTCGCCTGCCGTGTCCGCCAGAAGCCCGTCCCGGGGCTTCCCTAGTTCACCAACTCCCTTGTAAACAGGCACGGTTCGCCCCGCCGTCGCAGCACCACGCATCGACGAAAGAGGTTCCGTGCAGGACTCCACGCCCCTCGTGGTCGGTATCGACGTGGGTGGCACCAAGACACACCTCCGTGCCTGCGCGGGGGACGTCCTGGTGGCCGACCGCGTCCGGTCGAGCAGCGGCTGGCGGCCCCACGACCCGGTGGCCGCCGCCGGCTGGCTGGCCGCGCTGGTCGCCGAGGCACTGCCGGCGGGCACTCGTCCGTCGGCCGTCGCCGTGGGCGGCCACGCCTGTGAGACCCCGCGCCAGTGCGCGCAGATCCGTACCGCCCTGCAACTGCACTTCGACGCGCCCGCGCTGGTCGTGGGCGACGCCGAACTGCTCGTCCCCGCCGCCGGGTTGGACAAGGGGGTCGGCCTGGTGGCCGGCACCGGTTCCGTCGCGGTGGGCCGCCTTTCCGACGGGACCTGCGTCCAGGTCGGCGGCTGGGGCGCGGTCCTCGGAGACGAGGGCGGCGCGGCCGGTCTCGTGCGCGAGGCCGCGCGAGCCGTATGGGCGGCGCACGACCGCGGGGAGCGGCCCGACGAACTCGCCCTCGGCCTCGTCTCCGGCTTCGGCGTCTCCGAAGTACCCGCGCTCGGGGCCGCGTTGGAGAGCGCCACCGACATCTCCGCGGAGTGGGGCCGGCACTCCCCGGTGGTCTTCGCGGCCGCCGAGGCCGGCTCCGCACTCGCCCGGGACGTGATCGCCGACGCCGGACGCTCCCTGGCCGCGCTCGTCGGACGGCTCGCGGCACGCGAAGTCGCCGTGGACGACGTGGTGGTGGCGGGCGGCACGATCCTCGCCCAGCCCGCCCTGTACGACGCGTTCGCCTCCGCGCTCGCCGAGACCGTGCCCGGGGCACGCCCGCAACGGCTGCGCCTGCCACCGGTCGAAGGCGCGCTGGCACTGGCGCGTTCGACCCTGTGAACCGGTCGGCCCGCGTTCACGTACCCGACACGTTCCGGTCGCCGAGCCCTCCCCGCCGGGTCAGGGCACGGCCGTAGATCTTCGCTCAAAGCTTCACGGGACCCACCGGAATCGCACATCTCGTGCGTCCCGCCTGACACCGCTGATCGCACGATCTCCCCCGGCCGTACGGCCGAAGAACTCAAGAGAGGCACACGCATGCCGTCATCCGCCGGGCACCGCTCCTCCTCGTCGGCCGGCCGCACCGCCGTCGGCCGACGGGGTTTCCTGAAGACCTCCCTGGGCGCCTCGGCCGGGGTGATGGCCGCGCCCACCTTCGTCTCCTGGCTGGCCGCCGCCGACGCCAAGGCCGCGACGAGCCCCGCCGCGTTCGTCGACGACTACAAGACCAACGTCCTGACGAACCTCACGCCCGAGACCAACGCGGTCGTGCGGATCCTCGGCGGCTTCGCCCTGATCTGGAAGACGGGCGGAGCCTGGAACACCGGCACGCCGCTGATGCCGGAGATACTGCGCGCCAACATGCGCTACTGCGCGCGGATCACCGGCGCGCGCACGGACGCGCAGGCCAAGGAGGCGTTCATCTACGACCGCCAGCACCAGAGCTACGCGATGATCGCGGGTCTGGGTCCGCTGGCCGGCCTGTACAAGTCGGGTGCCAAGGCGGTCACGTCGATCACCAGCGCCCCCGACTCCACCCCGGCGACCACGATCAGCGACGCGGTGCCCGCGGACGCCCCGGCCGGTTCCGCGCTGGGCGCCGGTTCGCACGACTCGGCGCTCGGCAAGGTGGCCGAGCTGGTCGACACGGTGCGCGGCCCGTACGCCTCCGGCAACCCCGGCAAGTACGCCTTCCAGTACCCGCGTCCGTGGCGCATGAACGAGGACAGCGTGGTCGTCGACACCGGCACCACGGACGCCCTCGGCTTCCCGGTGTACGACTCGAAGGTGATCGTCGCGCCCCAGCTGCTGCGCCAGCGCGGCACCTCCCCCACGGACGACGGCGGCTTCCCGAGCGGCCACACCAACGCCTTCCACCTGGCCTGCCTGGCGTACGCCTACGCGGTGCCCGAGCGCTTCCAGGAGCTGGTGACGCGGGCCTTCGAGCTCAGCCACACCCGGATCATGGCGGGCATGCACAACACGGTCGACGTGCTCGGCGGCCGCATCATGGCCACCGCCCTCGCGGCCGCCACGCTGGCGGACCCCGCGAACGCCGACCTCAAGGCCGCCGCCCGCGCGCAGGCCCTGGCGTACTTCACGCAGCAGACCGGCACCACGGCCGACACCCTGTTCGCCTACGCGCACTCCGACTCCGCCGACGCCTACGCCGACCGGGACGCCAACGCCCGCACGGTCGAGCCCAAGCTGACGTACGTGCTGACCCGCCGCGGCCGCAGCGAGGCGCTGACCGTGCCCAAGGGCGCGGAGGTGCTGCTGGAGACCCGGCTGCCCTACCTGGACGCCGAGCAGCGCCGCGAGGTGCTGCGCACGACCGCGCTGCCCTCCGGGTACGTGCTCCTCGACGGCTTCGAGCAGTGGGGGCGGCTCAACCTGTTCGCCGCGGCCGACGGTTACGGCGCCTTCGACACCGATGTGACGGTGACCCTGGACACGGCGGCGGGCGGCTTCGGCGCGGCCGACACCTGGCGCAACGACATCGACGGCGACGGCGGCCTGACCAAGAAGGGCAGCGGCACGCTCACCCTGGCCGGGCACAACGAGTACACCGGCGGCACCGTGGTCGCGGACGGCGTCCTGGCCACCACCTCCTCGCACGCCCTCGGCCACGGCGAGGTGCGGGTGAAGGGCGGCACACTGCGGCTGGGCCGGCCGGTCCAGGTGCACGGCCAGTACTCCCAGGAGAACTCCACACTGGAGGTGACGCTCCGCTCGGGCCACGAGCCCGCCCTTGAGGTCACCCGGCGCGCCCTGCTGGGCGGCGGCAGCGTGCTGTCACTGCGGCTGGACGAGGACAAGCCGCCGGCCGTGGGCAGCACGGTGCGCGTCGTGGCGGCCGCGCAGCTGCGCGGCCAGTTCGACCGCGTGGAACTGAACTCCGACCGGCTGCGGGCCGTACCCGTCTACACGACGGAAGGTCTGTCGGTACGACTCCTGAAGCGGTAACGCCCCCGGCGGCGGGAGCTGATGCGAAAGTAGGCGCATGCGGCGCCTCGACGATCACTCCCGCCGCCCCGCGGCCGGTGACACCGCGGGGCGGAAGATGGCGCACGAACAGCACTCGGTCCTCGATCCCGGGACCCGCGACGATCCTCCGCCCCGTGACGGCGCGGCACACCCCCCGCCATCGCCGACACCCGCCCGGCCCGCCCCCGGCCCCGCGCGGCGGTGGCTGCTGCCGCTCCTCGTCGTGGTGCTGCTCGGCCAGATGGCCGCGGCCATGGTCACCACCGCCGTGCAGCAGACGCCCACGATCGACGAGCCGATCTATGTCGCCACGGCCGCCGACTACCTCCACGAGCACCGCGTCCGCCTGAACCCCGAGCACCCGCCGCTGGGAAAGCTGGTCATCGCGGCCGGGGTGGCGGTCGCCGACCCGCACGTGGACACGGCGTACAAGGGCGACCAGGGGGCGTTCGGCCGGCATCTGCTGTACGAGTCCGGCAACGACCCCTGGCGGCTGATGTTCTGGGCCCGCCTCCCGATGATCGTGCTGACGCTCCTGTTCGGGCTCGTGGTCTTCGCCTTCGCGCGTGAACTCGCGGGCGCCGTGGCCGGGTTGGCGGCCCTGGCCCTGTACGCCTTCTCCCCCGACGTCATCGCCCAGGGCTCGCTGGCCACCCTCGACGTGCCCGCGGCCGGGTTCGTGCTGACGTCGGCCTGGCTGCTGTGGCGGGCACGGCGACGGCCGAGGCTGTACGTCCCGCTCGCCGGGGTCGCGCTCGGGGCGGGGCCGGCCACCAAGATGAGCGTGCTGCCGGTCGTTCCGGTGCTGTTGGGGCTGGCCGCCTGGTCGGTGTGGCGGGCGGGCCACGAGGACCGGCGCAGGGCGCTGCTGCGGGCGGCGGCGGGCGCGGCAGTCGTCGGGATCGTGGCCGTGGCCGTCGTATGGGCGTCGTATCTGATCGTCGATCCGCGGTTGCGCTGGTCGCCCGAGCAGGCCGTGCCCGCCGTGCACGGGCTGAAGGGGCTGCTCGTGCAACTGCTGCCGTTCCCCGAGTCGTACCGGGACGGCATGCGCATCCAGTTCGGGCTGGAGGACTACCCGTGGCAGGGCTTCCTGTTCGGGCATCTGTACACCGGGGCCCGCTGGTACTACCTGCCGGCCGCGCTGCTGGTGAAGACCCCGCTCGGGATGCTCGCGCTGTGGGCCGCCGGGGCGGTCGTGGTGGTGGCGGTACGGCGGCTGCGGCCGGCGGCGCCGTACCTGCTGCTCGCCCCGGCCGTGCTGCTGGCCTCGGCGATGACGGGGTCGCGGGACTTCGGGACGCGGTACGCGATCTTCGTGCCGATGTTCCTCGCGGTGGCCGCGGGCCTTGTCCTCGCGGTGCGGTGGCGGTGGGCGCCGCTCGTCACGGGGGTGCTGGTGGCGTTCGTCGCGGTCAGTTCGGTGCGGACGTTTCCCTACTACCTGCCGTACTCCAACGAGGCGTTCGGCGGTCCGGCCAAGACGCATCTGCGGCTGCACGACTCCAACGTGGACTGGGGCCAGGACCTCGGCCGGCTCGCCGACCGGCTGCGCGAGCGGTACCGGGGCGAGCGGATCTGGCTGGTCTACAAGGGCAGCGGGGTGCCGTCGTACTACGGGATCCACGCGTCCGATCCGCGCAAGGTGTCGCCGCGGCAGGTGCGGGGTCTCCTGGTGGTGTCGGACTCCTCGGTGGCGAAGGCGCGAGGACGGCTGGCCGCACTGATCGACAGCAGCCGTCCGATCGACGAGGTCGGTCATTCGATCACCATCTACCGGCGCTGACACAAGGCCACCGCGGGCAACCTGAGGATCCGTCGGGCGAGCCCCGGATGCTCCCGTACAAGCCCTGGTCACGACGGTGTGTGAGCTATGTTGAAGCACTGTGGGAGACAAAGGAGGCGCACCGGTGCCATCGCCGCAGCAGGCACGCGCACAGGCATCCGCCATCACCTCGGGCAAGACCGCACCGGAAGCGGAGGCCGCCCCGGCCTCCCAGCTCAGAACCCTCTTCGACCGGCCCCGGCTCTCCCCGGGCCAGCGGCGCATCGCGCAGTACCTGATCGAGCACATCACCGAAGCCGCGTTCCTGTCGATCACCGACCTCGCCGAGCGGGTCGGCGTGAGCCAGCCCTCGGTGACGCGGTTCGCCGCGGCGGTCGGCTTCAGCGGCTACCCCGCGCTGCGCGAGAAGCTCCAGTCGATCGCCCTGGGCACCCTGGCCGGCGGGCCGGGCACGGCCGAGGAGAACGGCAGCAACGAGCTGCAGGCGGCGGTCGACGCGGAGATCGAGAACCTGGAGAACCTCCGCCGCGACTTCGCCGACCCCGACCAGCTCATCGACATCGGCCGCAAGCTGTCCGCGTCGACGCCGCTGACCGTCCTCGGGCTGCGCATCTCGGTCTCGCTCGCCGAGTACTTCGCCTACGCCGCACGCCGTATCCATCCGGACGTGCGGCTGGTGACGCGAGGGGGCAGCGTCGCCTACGACGCGCTGTTGCAGTCGCGTGAGGCGGGTGGGACGTGGGTGCTGGCGTTCTCGATGCCCCGGCACGCCCAGGAGACGCTCACGGCCGTACGGGTCGCGCGCAGCGCCGGTCTGAAGGTCGCCCTGGTGACCGACCTGGCGCTCGGGCCGGTGGCCGACGAGGCGGACGTCGTCTTCGCCACCGGCACGGGCTCCCGGCTGGTCTTCGACTCGTACGCGGCTCCCGGTGTCGTCGCCGCGGCGCTGCTGCAGGCGATGACCGACGCCGATCCGGAGCGCACCCAGGCCCGGCTGGAGGACTACGAGCAGATCTCCGACCAGCACCAGTTCTTCCTGCGCGACTGACCGCCCCGTACCCACGGGCGACACCCACCCCCCTGCTGACGGTAATTACAAAGGGACCTTTCACAACATTTCACGCATGAATGTTTTCATGCCGCTTGCAAACCAGTCGGCATATATAAATACTGCTCACGCGTCACCCGGACACCCGAAGCCGCCGTCTCCTACCCGCGTCGGCGCCGGCGGTGTCCGGTGGGGCCTCGCCTCGCGCGAGCGCCCCTGGCGGTCCCGGTCATCCCCTAGGCCGGGGCCGCCCGCCCTCGTCGACCACCCCCCACGACGCCGCACACCGGAAGCGATGAGCATGCAACTGACGACCACGCGTCTCAGCCCCGACTGGCCGTGCCAGGTCAAGGCGCCCGGCAGCTACGACTGGGAGCGCTCGGCGGCCAAGTGGCTGCGCGAGCTGGTGCCGGCGCGCTACGCGAGCTACCCGGCCCTGATCCGGCACCCCGTGCTGCTCGCCCGCCATGCGCACCTCCAGGTCCAGCAGGAGATCCGGGTCGCCCGCACCGCCCTGCAGACAGCGCGTGCCGATCTGCCCGCGCTGGGACTGCCGGAGTCGGTCATCGAGCACACGATCAAGCTGTACGCGGCGGAGGTGCTGCAGCTCCAGCACATCGCGCGCAGTGTCCGTGCCGTCTCGCAGGCGCTGGTGGACTCCGGGCGCTGAGCGCGCCGACCCTGCGGCGGCCCGGGCCGCGCCGGTTGTCCTCTTCCGAGTGAATCGCGATCAGGCAAGGCCGCGAGCGGAACGGCACTCGTGTGCAATGCTCGTCGCGTGACCAGCGAACCCGCCACACCGGCGGAACCCCGGACCGTGTCGGGCACCGCCGGACCGGCCGAGGCCCTCGCCGGGCAGCGCGCCGAGACAGACGGGCTGCGTGCCCTGGCGGCGGCGTCGGCCGTCCTGGAGCGGGCCAAGGGCGCGGTGATGGCGCAGACCGGCTGTGCGGCGGACGTCGCGGCCGAGATGCTGCGCCGGCGGGCCGAGGCCGGTGGGCGCACGCTGCTCGAGGAGTGCCGGAGCACGCTGCGGAGCCTGGTGCCGCCGGCCGACCCGGTCGCCGGGCCCGTCGTCACCCCCGAGTCGCTGGCCGGCATGCTCCAGCACGCGCTGCTCCCGCTGCCCACCCGGCCCGCGCGCCTGGCCGGGTTGCGCGTCGAAGTCGCCTACCTGCCCGCGCAGTCGGGGATCCACGTCGGCGGCGACTGGTTCAGCGCCATCGAACTGCCGGACGGGGAGGCCCTGTTCGTGGTCGGCGACGTCGCCGGACACGGGCTGAGCGCGGTGGCCACGATGGCCCAACTGCGCTTCACCGCCAAGGGCATGGTCATCACGGGCTCCTCGCTGACCGGTGCGCTCGCCCGGCTGAACACGCTGCTGCTGCACTCCCGCGATCCGCACGGCACGGCGACGATGGTTCTCGCCCGCTACGACCCGGCCGAGCGGCTGCTGGTGTGGGCGCAGGCCGGTCATCCGCCGCCGCTGCTGCTGCGCGACGGGCAGGTGCGGGTGCTCGACCGGCCGGGCGGGATGCTGCTCGGCGCGATCGACGAACCGGTCTTCGAGGAGGCCGAGTGCCGGCTCGAACCCGGTGACCGCGTGATCCTCTACACCGACGGCCTGGTGGAGCGGCCCGGCGAGGGCCTGGACCGGGGGCTCAGGCGGCTCTCCGAGGCCCTCCTCGCCCATGCCGCGGACGAGGCCGACACCCTGGCGCCGCTGCTCGCCGAGATGCTGGAGGGCGAGCGGCGGGACGACGTGTGCGTGCTGGACATCAGGGTGCCGACGGATCCGGAGTAGACGGCGCCACGCATACGCTTCATCCCCGCGCGGTCAATCGTCGTCGCGGTGCAGCCAGTACCAGCAGATGCCCACCACGAAGGCCAATAGGAACGCGCCGGGCAGGATCAGGCCCGGGATGCGGGAGCCGTTCATGGGCGGGGCCTTCGGGTCGAGCGGGCGGAACGCCCTGTACGTCGGCCCTGGGCCCATGGTGATACACAACGGCCCGGCCGACGCCGTGACTTTCCCCACCCGTTGCCCTGCGTTCGAGTACCGGCGCCCCGCCGGGGTCAGCCCGTGCCGGTCCGGGACTCCAGTGCGAGACGGGTGTCGTTGCCGTAGACGCCGTTCTCGTCGCCCCTGATGCCGTACCAGAGCTGGAAGCGGGCCACGGCCTCCTTGAGGGTGGCGTCGTAGGTGCCGTTCGTTGAGCCGTCCTTGTAGACGTCGGGGATGCGCAGCAGGCGTTGCTGGAGGTCGGTCACCTCGGGGCCGCTGTCGCCCTCGCGGAGGGTGCCGGCGCCGTCGGGGTCGGTCGGTCCGGTCGCCGTGGGGGTCGGGGTCGCTTCGGCGGACGCGGTCGGACTGGGGACCGGGGTGGCGGCCTCGCCGTCGCGGCCGGGCAGCAGCAGGGCGCAGCCGAAGCCGACGAGCGCGGCCGCTCCGACGCCGATGGTGACCGCGGCCCGGCGCAGACCGGGGCCGAACCCGAACCGGCCACCGCTGCGCGGTGTTCTCCGCTCCTCGGTGCGCACCGGCGGGAGTTCCTGGGTCTCGCCCTCGTCCCAGGAGTGCGGGTCCGGGACGGCGACGGGTTCGAGGCCGCTGTTGCCCTCCTCCATCTCCCTGAACAGCTCCGCGAGCGCGTCGGTGCGGCGCGGGCGCAGCACGACGATGGGCTCCAGCGGCGGACGGTCGTCGGACGACCCGGATTCGGGCGGTGTGGGCACTGTGCTCTCCTTCCGTCCCGTGACGGGACTGTCCGCCTTCCCCGAGGAGTGATACGCGGCCGCGCCCCCGGAAGTTCAGCGGATCCCACCCCTGCCAAACGATCGATATGTTCAATTCGGTAGCTTGTATTGAGCGTTTGAGCGGCACCGTGCTAGAAACCGCCGACATGACGACTCGTTGGTCACGTCGCGGCTTTCTGACCGCAAGCACCGGCACCGCTGTCGCTCTCGGCCTCTCCACTCCGTCGAGCGCCGCTCCGTCCACCGCCGTTCAACAGGCTCAACAGGCGGACGCGGCGGACGAGTTCACCACCCTGCGGGCGAAGTGGCGCACGCTCGTCCTGGGCGAGGGGTTCAGTCCCACCGCGGAGCCCTTCAAGAGCCGGCTCGCCGAACTGGGTACCACGGCGAGCCAGTTGCAGTCCTCGATGGCACCGGCGTCCGGTTCGCTGTGGCCCGACCTGGTGTACGCGGACCCCGATCCGGACACCGACCAGGAGTCGTACGGCTACTCGGGCAACCTGCAGACCAGTTACACCCGGCTCAGTACGCTCGCACAGGCCTACTGCCAGCAGGGCACGGGACTGACCGGCGACACCGGCCTCAGGGACGCCGTCCTCACCGGCCTCGACCATCTCAACTCCGAGGTCTACAACGCCACGCAGACCCGCTACGGCAACTGGTACAGCTGGCAGATCGGCGCCCCGCAGGCGCTGCTGGACGTCTGCGTGCTGATGTACGACGCGCTGTCGTCGACCCGGATCGCCGACTACCTGGCCGCCGTGGACCACTTCGTGCCCGACTCGGCCGTCGCCGGCTACTCGGGCACCAGCACCGGCGCCAACCGGGTCGACCTGTGCCGGGTGCTGGCGCTGCGCGGGGTCGTCGGCGCGAACCCGGCGAAGGTCGCGCTGGCCAGGGACGCCCTCTCCCCCGTCTTCCCGTACGTCACCACCGGGGACGGGCTCCACACCGACGGCTCCTTCATCCAGCACACCACCGTGCCGTACACGGGCTCGTACGGTTCGGTGATGCTCGGCGGGCTCGGGCTGCTGTTCGCGCTGCTGGCCGGCTCGACCTGGGAAGTGACCGACGCGAACCGGCAGATCGTGTTCGACGCCGTGGAGCACGCCTGGGCGCCGTTCCTCTACAACGGGCTGGTGATGGACGGCGTGGCAGGCCGGGCGATCAGCCGGGGCCTTTCCGCGACCGACACGAAACAGATCCAGCAGGACGATCATCTGCGCGGTCATCCGATCCTCGCGGCGATCGTCCTGCTCGGTCAGGGCGCGAGCGCGACGGAGAACGCCCGTTGGCGCGGGCTGGTGAAGGGCTGGGTGCAGCGCGACTACTACAGCCCGCCGCTGAGCGATCCGTCGATCGGTCTGACGGGCCTGGCCCGGCTGAAGTCGGTCGTGGACGACACCTCGGTCACCGCGATCGCCGAGCCGACCGGGCACCGGCTGTTCACCGACATGGCGCGGGCCACCCACCGCAGACCCGGCTGGGCCGCCTCGATCAGCATGGCGGACCGGCGGATCACCTACTACGAGACCGGCAACGGCGAGAACCTCCACGGCTGGCACACCGGGTCCGGAATGCTCTACTGGTGGGGCGACACCTACGCCAACGGCCAGTACAGCGACGCCTTCTGGCCCACCGTCGACCCGTACCGGCTGCCCGGCACCACCGCCTCGCGCACGGTGCTCGCCGACGCGGCGGGCGGCGACTGGGGCGCCTCGCTGCCGGACGTGAACTGGGTGGGCGGGGCCACGGACGGCGCACGGGCCGCGATCGGCCAGTACCTCAAGGGACTTCAGTCCACGCTCATGGCGAAGAAGTCGTGGTTCTGTCTGGACGACTCGATCGTCTGTCTCGGCGCGGGCATCAAGTGCACCGACGGCACGGCCGTGGAGACCACGATCGAGAACCGCAACCTCGGCCCGACCGGAACCCACGCCTTCACGGTCGACGGCACCGCCTACGCCGCCGCCTACCCCTGGTCCCAGACCTTCACCGGCACGGGCTGGGCGCACATCGGCGGCATGGGCGGCTATGTCTTCCCGGGCGGCGCCACGTTCAAGGCGCTCAGGGACTCGCGTACCGGCGCCTGGAGCGGCGTCAACAAGAGTGGCTCCACGACGGCGATCACCCGCAAGTACCTGACGATGTACGTCGATCACGGCACCGACCCGACCGCCGGCAGCTACTCCTATCTGCTGATGCCGGGCGCCACCGCGGCGCAGACCCAGGCGCGGGCCGCCGCCACGGGCTGGCTGACCGTGCTCGCCAACACCGACAACCAGCAGAGCATCTCGGTGCCCTCGCTGGGCTTCACCGGCGTCAACTTCTGGTTCGGCGGTACGGTCGGAACGCTCACGGCGAGCGATCCGTGCTGCGTGATGATCACCGAGAAGAGCGACGGGACCGCCGTGATCTGTGTGAGCGATCCGATGCGGATGCGGACGAGCCTGACGCTCACCTGGAACCGGGCGGTGTCGGCGGTGACGTCGAAACCGTCCACCGTGACCTCGGCGACGACCGGTTCCGCGCTGACGCTCACCTTCGGCGATCTGAGCGGCACGGCCGGCGTCACCCAGAAGATCACCGTGAAGCTTGGGTGAGGCGGCCCGGTCCGGCCCGCGCCCGCCGGTCCGTACAATTTGAGGTCGAACGACCGAAGGAGCTGCCGTGCCGGGCCATCGATCCATCACCGAAGCCGAGAAGCTCGCCGCGGCGAAGCTGGGCGGTGTCCCGCTGCGCCGGGAGCAGATGGCGGCCGTCGCGAACATCTACCGGGCGGCCTCCGCGGTCCGACAGCACTTGGAGAACTCGGTGCTGCGCGGGTCCGATCTGACCTGGACGGCGTTCGTGGTGCTGTGGGTGGTGTGGGTGTGGGGCGAGTCGGAGACCCGGCACGTCGCCGAGGAGGCGGGCATCTCCAAGGGCACCCTCACGGGCGTGTCGCGCACCTTGGAGTCGCGGGGCCTGCTGGTCCGGGCGGGCCATCCGACCGACGGCCGGCTGGTGCTGCTGAGCCTCACCGGGAAGGGTGAGGAACTGATGCAGCGGGTGTTCCCGGCGTTCAACGAGGAGGAGTCCTTCGTGACCGAGCGCCTCACGGACGCCGAGTGCCGCAGCCTCGCGGAGGGGCTGCGGCAGGTCGTGCTGCAGGTCGAGGAGCACGGCGAGGAGCGCCGCCGCGCCCTCCTCAACGGCGCGGAGCCCGCGCCCCGTCGCAGCGGGCGGCGCCCGAAGGCCTGAGCCTCAGCCGCGCGCCGCGCGCACGAGCGCGTCGAACAGGCCCTGCTGGGCCGGGTCTTCGTGTGCGGTGTCCTCGGGGTGCCACTGGACTGCGGTGAACCAGCCGCGGGCGGTGGGGAGTTCGAGCCCCTCGATCGTGCCGTCGGCCGCCGTGGCGGTGACGGTGAGTCCCTCACCAGGTCGGTCGACGCGCTGGTGGTGGTAGCAGGAGGCGTCGGTCTTCTCGGTCCCGGCCGCCAGCGCCACGGTCGATCCCGGCTCCAGCGTGACCGGGTGCATGACGTGCCGGTGGTCGCGGCCGGGTCCGCCCATGTCCTGGTCCAGGGTGCCGCCGAGGGCGACGTTCACGACCTGAAGTCCCCGGCAGACCGCCAGCAGCGGGATGCCCAACTCCAGTGCCTTCCGGGCGACTTCGAGGTCGAAGGCGTCCTGGAGGTCGTCGACGTCGTACACGCTGTCGTGGGTGTCGTCGGCCCCGTATCTCGACGGTGACAGGTCGCCGCCGCCGGGGAGCAGGACGCCGTCGAAGCGGGCGAGGCGGTCGGCCACGTCGGTGTCGGCGGGGTGGATGCCGGCCGGTTCGCCGCCGGCCCGCCACACGGCCTCGATCAGCGCGCGGGCGTTGACCTCGGCGGCGTACCGCAGTGCGGAGGTCGTGGCGGAGAACCGGGCCGGGATCGCGATCAGGGGCCGGGCAGACCTTTTCGTGCGGCTCACAGCTGGATCCAGGTCGTCTTCAGCTCGGTGTACTTCTCGATGGCGTGTACGGACTTGTCGCGGCCGTTGCCCGACTGCTTCACGCCGCCGAAGGGGACGGTCAGGTCGCCCTCCTCGTAGCAGTTGACCCAGACCGTGCCTGCCTTGAGCTGTCGGGAGACCCGGTGTGCGGTGGCCAGGTCGGAGGTCCACAGCCCTGCGGCGAGGCCGTACTCGGTGGCGTTGGCGAGCCGTACCGCCTCGTCGAGGTCGTCGAAGGCGAGCACGGACAGGACCGGGCCGAAGATCTCCTCCCGGGCCAGCCGCATGCCGGGGTCGACGCGGTCGAAGACGGTGGGTTCGAGGTACGTCCCTCCGCTGTCGGTGCGGATGCGGTCGCCCCCGGTGCGCAGCCGGGCGCCCTCCGCGCGGCCGGTGCCGATGTGGTCGAGGACGCGCTTCAGGTGGCTCTCGCCGACGAGGGCGCCCATCTCGGTGGCCGGGTCGAGGGGGTCGCCGACGCGGAGTTCGCGGGCGCGGCGGACGACGGCTTCGGTGACCTGTTCGGCGATCGAGGTGTGGACGAGGAGGCGGGAGGGTGCGGTGCACATCTCGCCCTGGTTGAAGAAGATGCCCCAGGCCGCGGTGGCGGCGGCCTTGTCCAGGTCGGGGGCGTCGGGGAGGACGATGTTGGGCGACTTGCCGCCCAGCTCCAGCCAGACACGTTTGAGGTTGGAGTCGGCCGCGTAGTGCAGGAAGTGGCGGCCGACGGCGGTGGAGCCGGTGAAGGCGAGGACGTCGACGTCGGGGTGGAGGCCGAGGGCGCGGCCCGCCACCGGGCCGTTGCCGTTGACGACGTTGAGCACTCCGGGCGGGAGCCCCGCCTCGGTGGCCAGGCGGGCCAGCAGGAGCGCGGAGAGCGGGGAGTTCTCCGACGGCTTCAGTACGACCGTGCAGCCGGCGGCCAGCGCGGGGGCGACCTTCCAGCCGGCCAGCGTCAGCGGGAAGTTCCACGGGACGACCGCGCCGACCACGCCGGCGGGTTCGCGGGTGACGAGGGCGAGGGCGTCGGGGGCGGTGTGCGGGGACTCGCCGGTGAGCTTGTCGGCGAGCTGGCCGTACCAGCGGAAGGTGGTGATGGCGGCGCGCAGTTCGATGTCGTGGGCGTCGGTGATGGGCTTGCCCATCTCCAGACTGACCGTGAGGGCCAGCAACTCCCGGTTCTCTTCGAGGAGTTCGGCGAGGCGGACCAGGACGCGGCCGCGTTCGGCGGGGGCCAGCCGGGGCCAGGGACCGGAGTCGAAGGCGCGGCGGGCGGCGGCCACGGCGGCGTCGATCTCGGCCGGGCCGCCGTCGGCGACCTGGGCGATCACCTGGCCGTCCCGGGGTGAGACGACGGGGAAGGTGCCGCCGCCACCCGGTTCGTCGGCGCCGTCGATGTGGTGGGCGCCGTCGGCCTCCAGCGCCTTGGCCCGGCGGAGCCACTCGTCGTGGGTGACGGCAGGCATGCGTTTCCTCCAGTGCAGGTGAGGTGATCGGTGGCGGGCAGGCGGCCTAGGCGGTCGCGTCCTTGCGGGTCACGCGTGCGGCCACCAGGCCGAGGGCCATGACCGCCGGCACCGATGCGACCAGCCATGCGGCCGTGCTGCTCTCGCCGCCGATGAGGGTGGTGAAGTTGTCGAGGATCAGCCAGATGGCGCCCGCGATGCCCAGCGCGCCCAGGGTGGGGGCGATCAGGGTGTTCCAGGGCCGGGTGTCGAGGCGCTCGCGGCGGAAGAACGCGACCACGGAGACCGAGGTCAGGAAGTACAGCAGCATGATCCCGAGGACCGCGACGCCGCTGAACCAGGAGAACAGGGTGAGCACCGGGTCCTTGCCGGCGATCGCGAAGGGCACGACGAGCAGCACGGCGATGGCCGTCTGCACCAGGCCGGCCACCGAGGGACAGTGCCGGCGGTTGATCGACGACAGTTTGCGGGGCAGCAGCCCGTCGCGGCTGAGGGAGAAGAGGTAGCGGTTGGCGGAGTTGTGGAAGGCGAGGATGCCGGCGAAGAGGGAGGTCGCGAGGAGGATCGGCAGGACGTCGTTGACCCAGGCGCCGAACTGGTCGGCGATCGGCGCGAAGACGAAGGTCGTCGAGTCGGTCGTGAGCGCCTTCCCGGCCGCTTCCTGCGCCTTGGAGGCGCCGTAGGCGGAGACCAGCATCCATGAGGTGAAGGCGAAGAAGCCGGTGACGACGGCGACGGCCAGGTAGGTGGCCCGGGGCACCGTTTTCCGGGGTTCGCGCGCCTCCTCGCCGTAGATCGCGGTGGCCTCGAAGCCGATCATCGACGCGACGGCGAACATGAGCGCCACGCCCGGCGCGCCCTTCAGGGCCGCGCTCGGGGAGAAGGACTGGGTGAAGCCCAGCCCCTCCGGCCCGCCGCCCTTGAAGAGGGTGACGAGCGCGAAGGCGCTCAGGATGCTGAACTCGGCGAGGACGAAGACCGCGAGCACCTTGGCGCCCATCTCGATGCCCGAGGCGCCGAGGACCTGGACGATCGCCATGGTGACCAGGGCGCACACCCACCAGGGCACGTCGTGGCCGGTGTAGTGGTTCAGCAGGCCGCTCACGGTCGCCCCGTACAGACCGTACATGGCGGCCTGGACCGCGCAGTACGCGAAGAGCGCGACGCCCGCGCTGCCGGTGCCGACGTGCCGGCCGAGGCCCTTGCCGATGTAGGTGTAGAAGGCGCCGGCGTTGACGACGTGCCGGCCCATGGCCACGAAGCCGACCGAGAACAGCAGGGTGACCAGGCCGGCGGCCACGTAGGCGGCCGGGGCGCCGGGACCGTTGCCGGCCCCCACGGAGATGGGGAGCGCGCCGGCGATGCCGGTGAGCGGGGCCTGTGCGGACAGGACGAAGAAGAGGATGCCCAGGACGCCGAGGGCGTTGGGCTTGAGCATGCCTGCGGTGGGTGCGTCGTCCTGCACGGTGTGCGCCGTGGCGACCGTACGACTGTCCACTCGGATCACCTGCCTGAGAGAGGAGAGGAGGATCGTTTCAGGCCAAACGAGTTGCGCTCATCGTGGGGCGGAACTATCCGTTTGGCAAGGGGGTGCGGCGGAGAATCCGTTCTGAGGCGGACTTCTTACGGGGCCGTAATCAAGGGACGTCCGCGGCGCGGCCGGGGCCGGGCGGTCTCAGTGCGCGTCGCGCTCACGGGCGAGCAGCCGCAGCACACCGCGCAGCTCTTCGAGGGCGTCCTCGATGATCTCCCGCTCGCCGAAGACGAGCTGGTGCAGGACGAGGCCCTCCAGGGTGGCGAACACCATCCGGGACAGGCCCTCGTCGACGGGTCCGGGCAGCATCTGGGTGAGCTCGCGCCGGGTGGCCTCGAAGTACTCCTCATAGAGGGCGCGCAGGTGGGTGAGCAACTCGGGCCGGCGGCGCGCCTCGATGAGGAGCTCGTACTGGAAGGACTGGAGGTCGGGCCCGGACTCGACCATCTCGGTCAGTCCGACAGAGAAGTCCTCGGTCTTGCCGGTGCCGGGCTCCAGTGCGCTGCTGCTGAGCGAGGTGCGGATGGCGTGGGCGAGGGCCTCCTCGATCAGCGCGTCGCGGGAGCCGAAGTGGTGCACGACGAGCCCGTGGGTGACACCCGCCTCCTCGGCGACCGCGCGGTAGGTGAGCCTGCGCAGGCCGCCCCGCGCCACGACGCGCACCGCGGCGTTCAGCAGGGCCTCGCGGCCCGCGCCGTATGTCACGCGCTTGCGGGGGCGGCGCTCGGCAGGCTCGGTCATGACAGCGACCCTACCTGCGGCGACGCCGTCAGCGACGCGGCGGGCGGATGCCACGGAACTCCCAGTCGCCGCCGAGTGCGGTGGAGAGCACTTCCTCGGACTCGGTGGGCTGTGCGCCGACGTCGGTGCGGACGGGGGTGGGTCCGGTGACGACGTGGTTGGTGAGCCGGCCCAGGCCCTCCACCTCGACCTCGACCACGTCACCGGGCTGCACGGGGCGGGAGTTGGCGGGTGTGCCCGACAGCAGCACGTCGCCCGGGTACAGGGTGATGGTGCGGGCGATGTCGGCGACGAGGTAGTGCATGTCCCACTTCATCTCGTCCGTCGAACCGTCCTGCACGACCTCCCCGTTGACGTACGTGCGCAGCCGCTTGCCGTGGAAGTCCCAGTCGGTGACGAGCCCCGGCCCGAGCGGGCAGAGCGTGTCGGAGCCCTTCACGCGGAGCATCGACCCGGCGTCGGTGTCGCGGAAGTCGTGCAGCCCGTAGTCGTTGGCGACGGTGTAGCCGGCGATGTACTCCCCCGCCTGTTCGGGCGAGATGTTCCGCGCGGTCTTCCCGATGACGATGGCGACCTCGCCCTCGTAGTTGAGCCACTTGCAGCCCTCGGGCCGGACGATCGCGCCCCGGTGGGAGTTGAGGGAGGAGGTCGGCTTGTGGAAGTAGGTGGGGGTGTCCGGCAGTTCGATGCGGAACTCGTCGACGCGGCTGCGGTGGTTGAGGTGGACGGCGATGACCTTCGACGGCACGACCGGAGGCAGGTGCTGGGCCTCCTCGACCTTGACGCGACGGCCGTCCCCGGCGACGAGTTCGTCCCCGTCGACGGTGACCTGGACGGCGGCGCCGTCGAGGAGGATGCGGCGGTATTCGGGCATGGCGGCCTTCCTAGGAGCGACGGTGCGGGTTGCGGGGTACGGCGGCCTCGTGCGCCTCCGTGCCGGTCCAGCCGTCGGCCGGGCGGTCGAACCAGAGGTGGACCTGGCCGGTGCCGACGGAGTTCTCGTACTCGCCGTACTGACGGGCCCGGGCGACGCAGGCGCGCTCGCCGAGGGCGCCGGCCATCATCAGGTAGTGGAAGAACTTCGCCTCGGGCTTGTGCTTCCAGAACTCGTCCATGGTGTCGAGGACCTTGTCGTGCCGGCCCTCCTTGAACCAGCCGATGCGCTCGTAGTCCGCCTCACGAGCCTGCGGAGTACGGATGTGCACGGGATCGCTCGCCTCGTGGTCCCGGATCTCGCGCAGCGGCCAGAAGGAGTGCGACAGCGCGCCGGAGGCGATGAGCAGCACCCGCCGCCCCGGCGTGGCGGCGATGCCGTCGGCCAGCGCTCGCCCGAGCCGCAGATGGTCCTCCATGTCCCCGGTCTGGCAGACCCCGATGGTCACCCACCGCTTGTCGGGCAGCCCCTCGCCGAGGAACTTCCAGAGGTTGATGGTGGCGTAGTAGATCGGCAGGTGGTCGTCCTCGATCGCGGTGATCCAGGTGCCGTGCTTGTCGGCGAACTTCTCGACGTTGCGGGCGAGTTCGGGATCGCCCGGGAAGTCGTACGGCATCCGGCACATCCCCCGCGGCAGTTCCTCGGAGGTGAACAGCCCGGCGCGCCGCTGCTGTGCGGTGACGACGAACTCGACGGTGGTCGCCCAGTGCGAGTCGAGGACGACGACGGTGTCGTAGTCGTCACGCTCGAAGACGTCCTCGCGCAGCTGTCGCAGCCCGCTGACGAGGGTGATCTCCTTGCCCTCGTTGAGCTCCAGCCGGTCGGCCTCGGGCAGCACGATGGTGGGGACGTGGGCGAGGAGCCCCGCCCCGACGATCTCACCCATGGTCGTTCCACCCCTTCGGTGCGGTGACGGTGTTCTTCAGGTCGCAGTAGAAGTCGAAGCTCCAGGTCCCGCCCTCGCGGCCGACGCCGGACAGGCGGGAGCCGCCGAAGGGGGCCTGCAGATCGCGTACGAAGAAGCAGTTGACCCAGACCGTGCCCGCGACCAGCTGTGCGGTGACGCGTTCGGCGCGCTCGGGGTCGCCGGTGGCGAGGGTGGCGGCGAGCCCGAAGCGGGTGTCGTTGGCGAGCCGGATCGCCTCCTCCTCGTCGCGGAAGGTCTGGAGGGTCAGGACCGGCCCGAAGACCTCCTCCTGCACGATCTCGGAGTCCTGGGCGACGTCGGTGAGCAGGGTGGGCGCGTAGTACTGGCCGTCCTTGCGATGCCCACCGATCACCGCGCGCGCCCCGGACGCGATCGCCCGCTGAACGAAACCGTCGATCTTCTCCAGCTGGTTCGGGTGGATGTTGGGGCCGATGTCGGTGGCCTCGTCACGCGGGTCGCCCTGCCTGAGCGCCGTCGCCTTGTCGACAAAGCGCTGTGTGAACTCCTCGGCGACCGACGCCTCGACAAGGAAGCGCGTCGCGGCCAGGCAGACCTGCCCGGCGTTGTCGTACTGCTCCACCGCGAGGTCCACGGCGAGATCGAGATCCGCGTCGGCGAACACCAACAGGGGTGACTTGCCGCCGAGTTCGAGGCTGAGCGGCGTGAGATTGGGAGCGGCGGAGGCGGCGATCCGCGTGGCGGTGGGCACCGACCCGGTGAAGCTGATCCGCCGCACGTCCGGGTTCGAGGTGAGGGCGTCGCCGATCTCGGATCCGTACCCCTGCACGACGTTCAACACCCCGGCCGGCAGCCCGGCTTCGGCGGCGATGTCGGCGAGCAGCGAGGCGGTCAACGGCGACCACTCGGCGGGCTTGAGCACGACGGTGTTTCCGGCGGCGAGTGCCGGGGCGACCTTCCAAGTGGCCAGCATCAGGGGCGCGTTCCACGGCGTGATCAGCACGCAGGGGCCCGCCGGGTCCCAGCTGACGTGGTTGCTGTGCCCACGGGTCTCGAAGTCCTCGTGCTCCAGCGTCAGCAACCAGTCGGCGAAGAAGCGGAAGTTGTGCGCGACGCGAGGCATGACACCCCGCCGATGCGACCGCAACAAGGCCCCGTTGTCGGTGGTCTCGACGATGGCGAGCTCTTCGATCCGCTTCTCGACACCATCGGCGATGGCATGCAGGATGCGGGCGCGCTCGGCACGGGAGGTGGCGGCCCAGGCGGGAAACGCGGCGCGAGCGGCGGAGACAGCGGCTTGCGCTTCGGCGGGCCCGCCTCGGGCGATGTCGCCTATCAACTCCCCGTCAATGGGTGAGTGATCCGTGAATGTGGCGTCGGAGGCGACACGCTCGCCACCGATCCAGTGCCGGGTGTCGACGGCAACGCCGGCGACGATGATTTTGTCAGCCATGAGCAGGGCTCCTTTTGAGAATGAGGGGAAGTGGATCTACTCAGGGGCGCGGAGCTGTGTCTTTAAGCGGCTCCGCCGCGTGGGCGCGACCAGCCACAACGAACCCGCACTCACCCACTGGCATCACTCGGCACCCGCCCCGGACGTCCCACTCTCCAGCAGCCGCCCCCCGTCCCAGACCACCCCGACCTGCCGGTAGTACGCGGCGATCGGCTCCCGAATCTCCAGCCGCGCCAACTCCTCGGTAGGCGCGTCGAAAAGCTCCAACTCCGCGTCACCGACCCACGGTTGACCGCCCTCGAAAGACGCCGCCCCCGACTCGATCAGCTCGTCCAGCGCCAGCCCCTTGCCCTTCTCGATCGAGGGCAGCCACCGATGGTGAGCCATCGGATGCGCGTTCACGAACCCGTTCGTCCCGGACGGCTCCCGCAGCGTCACGACAGCCTGCGCCAACCGCCGGTCGGCCGCGGCAAGCGTCGCCCCGAATCGTGCGCCCGCCTCGATCCGCGGAGCCGGCCCGTACGGATGCGGTCGCGTCTGATGGATGGAGCCGAGCTTCTTCGGATACCCCTGGTGCAGCCCGCGCGCGATCGCGAAGTCCTTGTCGACCCAGATGTACACGCACCGCGTGTAGGTCTGCCCCCGATACTTGCACCGGACGACCGCGAAGGCCTCCTTGTACTGCGCGAGCACGGGATCGAGGAGCTCCTGCCCCGAGCCCGAGCAGGACTGCCAGTCGGCCCAGATCAGAGCGACCGCGCCGGGATCCTCGTCGGCCAACTCCAGCGGCTCGGGCAGCAGTTCACGCACCCGCGAGGGATCCGTGCGGTACTCGACGGTGAGCAGGTCGCCGGAGTACCGCCACGGCGGCGAGGGAATCAGCGACGACGCACCGGTCGCCGTCTTCGGATGGAAGTAACCACGAACACCGGACATTGCAGGGTTCCTTACGCAGTGAGAGCGGGCTGCTTGAGCAACTGGGCCCGATAACGGGCCGCGCCCATCGCGGCCGACTGGCCGCCGAGCGCCACGACGCCGACCAGACGACCGTCGGCGTGGTACCCGACCAGGACGTCACCGTCCGGTGACCCGTCGAGGACCCGGACGTCACCGAGCCCCAGCACGGGCGCCCCGAAGGACTGCAACCGGAAGTCGTGCTGGTCGCTCCAGAACGTGGGCAGCGGTGCGAAGGGCGCCAACTCGCCCTCGGCACCCGCCAGATGAGCGATGAGCACCTTCGCCGCGTGCTTCGCGCTGTCCGTCGGGATGGACCAGTGCTCGACTCGCCGCGGCACCCCGTCGTACCGGGCGTTGGGAAAACGCGCGACGTCCCCGACGGCGACGACCTCGGGCCGCCCGCCCACCCGCAGCTGCTCGTCGGTCAGCACCCCGTCGGTGAGATCGAGCCCGTTCCCGTCCAGCCACTCGACGTTGGCCACGGACCCCACGGACTCCACGACCACGTCCGCGTCCAGCATGCGACCGTCGGCGAGCAGGACACCGGTCACCCGGTCCTCCCCCGCGAAGCCCGCGACCCCCGTGCCGAGCGCGAAGCGCACCCCGCGCTGCTCGTGCCGGCCGAGCAGCGCGCCGGCCAGCAGTTCGCCCAGCGGCCCGACCATGGGCAGCGGCAGCGGATCCACGACGGTCACCTCGGCCGCGCCGAGCCCCACCGCGGTCGCGGCGACCTCGCAGCCGATGAACCCCGCGCCGACCACGACCACCCGCGCGCCGGGCCGGGTCAGCTCGTCCCGCAGACCCTGCGCGTCGGCGATCGTTCGGACCGTGTGACGCCCGGCGACCGGCCCGGGGCAGCGGAGGCGCCGCGGCCGCATCCCGGTGGCGACGACCAGTCCGTCGTACGAGATCGTCGTACCGTCGTCGAGTTCCACGGTCCGCTCGTCGAGCCGGGCCGCGAGGATCCGCGTGCCGAGGCGCCATTCGACGTCGGCGGTGGAGGCCTTCGGGGTGAAGGCGAGCGATGCGAAGCCGGCGCGGCCCGCGAGGACCTCCTTGGACAGCGGCGGCCGGTTGTAGGCCATGTGGGGTTCGTCGCCGACGACCGTGATCGCCCCGCTCCAGCCCACCGCGCGCAGTTGCTCGGCGGCGCGCAGACCGCCCATCGAGGCGCCCGCGACAAGGATGCGGCTCATGTCAGTCCTCGATCCGGATGGCCTGGAGCGGGCAGACGTCCGCGGCCTCCTCGACCTCGTCGCGCAGCGCGTCGTCGGGGTCGGGGACGTAGGCGAGGTGCCCGTCGTCGTCGAGGCGGAAGACGTCGGGGGCCGCGAAGACGCACTGGCCGTGGTCCTGGCACTTGTTCATGTCGACGACGACCTTCATGGCCGGTCCTCCAGAGGGTGAGGGCGTCGGAGCAGGAAGAAGAAGGGGAAAGAGGGCCCGCCCGCCGGACGGACGGGCCCCTGCCAAAGGGATGCGGATTTCCGCGCCCCCAACTCGTTTGGCTTCAAACAAGGTAGGCAGAGCGCCACCCCTGGTCAATACCTATCCGTCTGGATAAATTCTTTTCCCGGACCCCTTGCGGTCAGCCCTCCCCCTTCCTACCGTTTGGCATCAAACAACTTCCGCCGGGCAGCCGCACCGCCCCGGCCTCTTCCTTTCGAGGAGACAACGGTGAGCGCTCACGACACCCCGGACCTCGGCCGCCATCTGGAGCGGCTCGCCGCCGACGGCATCGACGTGGTCCGGGTGACCTACCCCGATCTGATCGGCACCGACCGGGCCCGCGACGTACTCGTCGAGGAGCTGCCGAGGGCCGTGGAGCACGGCCTCGCCTTCTGCCGGGCCGTCTACCACACCAGCCCGCAGGGCGATGTGGTGCCGGTCAGCGGCGGCCTGGACGCCGGGCTGCCCGACATCGCCGTACGACCGGATCTCGACACGCTCGCGCCGCTGCCGTGGGAGCCGGGGGTCGCGGTCTGTCTCGGTGATGTGCGGGATCCGGCCACCGGGCAGCCGGCGCCCGAGTCGCCGCGCGATCTGCTGCGCTCGGTGCTCGCGCGCTGCGGGGAGCACGGGCTGCGGCCGGTGGTCGGGCCCGAACTGGAGTACTACCTGTGCGACGCGGACCCGGCGGGCGGCTGGCGGCGGTACGCGCGGGACGCCGGTGTCGTCTACACGGCCGGGCTGCGCGCCGACCCCGACAACCACCTGCTGCGCACGCTGCGCCAGGTCCGGGATCTGGACCTGGGCGTGATCAGCGGGAACCACGAGTTCGACGGCGGGCAGTTCGAGATCAACCTGCTGCACTCGGAGGCGATGTCGGCGGCCGACCGCGCGTTCCGTTTCAAGGCGGCGATCAAGGAGCTGGCGCGGCGGGAGGGGCGGCTCGCCACGTTCATGGCCAAGCCGTTCAACGACGCGGGCGGCTCCGGTTTCCATCTGCACCTGTCGTGCGAGGACGCCGGCGGGCGCAACGCCTTCGACGATCCTTCCGGCGGGTACGGTCTGTCGGCCACCGCCCGTCATGCCGTGGCCGGGGTCCTCGCCCACGCGCCGGCCCTCGCCGCCCTCGCCAACCCGACCGTGAACTCGTACAAACGCTTCGGCCCGGACACCCTCGCGCCCTGGCTGATCGACTGGGGGCTCGACAACCGCAGTGCCATGGTGCGCATCCCGCCGGAGCGCGGGTCCGGGGCGCGGCTGGAGCTGCGGCTCGGGGACGCGAGCGCCAATCCGTATCTGCTGATCGCGGGCACGGTCGCCGCGGCGCTGCTCGGTGTGCTCGCGGCCGAGGAGCCGCCGGCCCCGCTGGAGGGCTACGGCTACGACACCGCCCGCTCGGCCCTGCTGCCGACCACGCTCACCGGCGCCCTGGACGCGCTTGAGGCGGACACCGCCTTCGCCGACGTCCTGGGCAAGGACTTCACCGCCTCTTTCCTCGCCTACAAGCGCAACGAGGTCGATCGCTTCCAACGGCACGTCACCGACTGGGAGTTCACCGAGTACGCCTACCACCTGTGACGACTGGAGCCATCACGTGACCACTGTTGTTCCGGCCGCCGCCGAGCCCATGCCGCTGGCGGACGTCGACCTCGCCGACCTCGACAACTTCACCGACGGGGTCACCCCCTGGCGGATGTTCCACACCCTGCGCCACGAGGACCCGGTGCACTGGCAGCCGGAGGAGGCGCCCAACTCCGGTTTCTGGGCGGTGACCCGGCACGCGGACATCGCCCGAGTCGACCGTGACGCCGAGACCTTCACCTCGACCAGGTTCGTGAACCTGGAGGAGGTCGACGAGGACCAGATCAGGAAGCGGGCCTCCATCCTGGAGCTGGACGGCGTCCGCCACCGGGCTCTGCGCAGCGTGATCCAGCGGCAGTTCGGCGCCGGTGTCATCAACAGTTACACCGACTTCCTGCGCGGTCTGACCGCGAGGACCCTCGACGCGGCGCTCGCCAAGGGCTCCTTCGACTTCGTCAAGGAGGTCTCCGCGGACTTCCCCATCAACGTCCTGGCCCGGCTCCTCGACGTGCCGCCGGAGGACAACCAGCAGCTCATCGACTGGGGCAACCGGATCATCGGCAACACCGACCCGGACTACGCGGACGTGCTGCTGCACAGCGCGGAGAGCGAGAAGTACCGGGATCTGCCGTTCCGTTCGCCCGCCTCGCTCGAAGTCTTCGAGTACGGACGGGAGTTGGCCCGCCGGCGGCGCGGCGGTGACGGCACGGACCTGGTCTCCAGGCTCGTCAACACGACCCCGCGCGACGGAGTCCCGCTGTCCGCGCAGGACTTCGACAACTACTTCCTGCTCCTGGTGGTGGCCGGCAACGAGACCACCCGGCACACCATCACCCACTCCATGCTGGCCCTCCTCCAACACCCCGAGCAGCTGGCCAGGTTGAAGGACGACCCCTCCCTGATCCCGGGCGCGGTCGAGGAGTTCCTGCGCTGGGCCTCCCCCGTCTACCACTTCCGCCGCACCGCGACCCGCGACGTCCAACTCGGCGGCAAGCAGGTCAAGGAGGGCGACAAGGTCGTCATGTGGTACGCCTCCGGCAACCGCGACGAGGCGGTCTTCGGCAATCCGTACGACTTCGACGTCGCGCGGACCGACAACGACCACGTCACCTTCGGCAAGGGCAGCCCGCATCTGTGCCTGGGCAATCTGCTCGCCCGCACCGAGATCCGGATCATGTTCGAGGAGCTGATCCCGCGTCTGGCCGACATCCGCCTGGTCGGTGAAGTCCCGCGCGTGCGCTCGAACTTCGTCAACGGCATCAAGAAGCTGCCGGTGGAGGTCACGCTTGCCTGACGGCCTGCACGGCGGTCTCCGGCACGGCCGCGAACGGCTGGCCGTCCAGAGTCCAGTGCCGGTCGGGCTGTCGGCCCAGGGCGGCGAAGACCTGGGCGGCCACGTCGGCGTGGCGGAGGTGTGGTGGTGCCGCGTGGATGCCGGGGCCTGCCGCGGCCAGCCAGGCCGTGCGCTCCTCGGGCGAACGGCCGCCGTGGCCGCCCGCGTCGACATGGCCGTGGTCGGTGACGACCAGGAAGGTCCAGCGCTCCTCGGCGTACGAGGGGCGCGAGCGGACGGCGGCCAGCAGTCGGCCGAGGCGTATGTCGGCCTGCCGTATCGACGCTTCGTACTCTTCGCCGCAGCCCAGGAAGTGGGCGGTCTCGTCGGGTGCGCCCAGGTAGACGAAGGAGGCGTCGACGTCGTCCTCGGCGAGTACCCGTGCGGTCGTCTCGGTGATCTGCTCGTCGCAGTGCTCCCAGGCCTCGGGGGTGTCGGCGGTGGGGGCGATGTACGCGGTGCGGGACGGGGCGCGGAAGAGGGGGCCGCCGGCATGCGGCTGAAGTAGGGGCTGCCAGCCCGCGGCGACGAACGTGCGGCGGCCGTACTGGTCGGCCAGGCGGGTGGCGAAGTCGGGGAAGACGTCGAGTCGGTGACCGGTGAGGTCGTTGCTCCACACGCCGTGCTTGGCCACGGTCACGCCGGTGACGACGGTCGCCCAGCAGGGGCCGGACATGGTCGGTGTCTGGGCGTCCACCTCGACTGGGGTGAGGAAACCCTCGGCGGCGAGGGCGTCGAGGTGCGGGGTGGGCACGCGGCGCAGTGTGTCGAGGCGTACGCCGTCGATGCCGACGACGAGGGCGCGGCCGGGGTTGGGGGTGTCGGGCACGGGTTCCTTTCGTATCGATCGTTTTGCGCGAGTTGGACAGTTTCCCTCTGTTACGTCCGAGTCGCTCGGTGTTCCGCTCACGCCGACCGCGTCAGCTCGTCCGGCTTCACCTCGTGCTCGAACGGCAGGCCCTGGGCGTAGCGCGCGACCTCTTCGGTCGCCCAGTCGCTCATGCGGGTCAGCTCGTTGCCGAGGGAGCCGGCGATGTGCGGCGTGAGCAGCACGTTGGGGAGGGTGTAGAGGGGCGAGTCGGCGGGTGGTACGTCCGGTTCGGTGACGTCGAGGACCGCGTGGAGGCGGCCGGTGGCGAGGTGGGCGGTGAGGGCGTCGGTGTCGACGAGGGAGCCGCGGGCGGTGTTGATCAGGGTGGCGCCGTCCTGGAGGAGGGCGAGGCGGCGGGCGTCGAACATGTGCCGGGTCTCGGGGAGTTGGGGGGCGTGGATGGACACCACGTGGCTGCGTCGGGCGAGTTCGTCGAGGCCGACGGGGTGTGCGCCCAGGGCGCGGGCCTGGTGGGCGTCGAGGTAGGGGTCGTGGAGGAGGACGTCGAGGTCGAGCGGGCGCAGCAGTTCGATGACCCGGCGGCCGATGCGGGAGGCTCCGACGATTCCGACGGTGCGGTGGTAGTTGCCGTGACCGCTGTAGTACGTCAGGAGATCGGTCCGCTGCCGTGCCCGGGTGTAGGCGCGGGCCGCGTCGAGGACGCGTTTGCCCGCGAACAGGATGGCGGCGAGGGTGAATTCGGCGACCGGCAGGGCGTTGGCGGCGGCCGCGGAGGAGACCCGGATGCCGCGCAGCCACACGGCTTCGGTGACGTGGTGCTTGACCGAGCCGGCCGCGTGGACGACCGCCCGCAGCCGGGGCATGCGGTGCAGCGCGTCCTCCGTGAGCTGCGGGGCGCCCCAGTGGGTGAACAGCACTTCGGCGCGGGCGAGTTCGGCGGGGTCGGCCCGTTCGAGGTCGGTGACGGCGGTCTTGGTGTCGACGTGGGCGACGGAGGTGAGTCGGTCGAGGGCGCCCTGGGCGAGGAGGCGGCCGTGGACGTCGGCGCCCATGGCGAGGAGGGTGTGCGGGCGGGGCAGGGCGGGCGGTCGGGGCGGTGTGCCGTTCAGGAGGGTGCCTTCCGGTGCGGGCATCGTCACTTCACCGCGCCGGCGGTCAGACCGGAACGCCAGAAGCGCTGCAGGCAGACGAACGCGACGATCAGCGGGACGACGGCGACGAGGGAGCCCGTGATGACGAGCGAGTAGTACTCGGGCTGCTGCTGGGTGACGCTGTTCCACATGAACAGGCCCAGGTTGACCGGGTAGAGGTGGTCGTCGTTGAGCATGACGAGGGCGCCGAAGAAGTTGTTCCAGCTGGCGGTGAACGAGAACAGGAAGATGGTCATGAAGCCCGGCGCCAGCATCGGCAGGGAGATCCGGGAGAACAGGCGCAGTTCGCTCGCCCCGTCGACGCGGGCGGCCTCCAGGACCTCGTTCGGTACGTAGCCTTCGGAGAAGACGCGGGCGAGGTAGACGCCGAACGGGTTGACCAGGGCGGGCAGCAGCAGCGCCCAGTAGGTGTTGACGATCCCGGCCTTGGTGGCCAGGAGGTACATCGGCAGTTGGATGACCGTGCTGGGTACCAGGACGCCGCCGAGGACCAGCCCGAACAGCTTCTCGCGGCCCTTGAACTCGTACTTGTCGAAGGCGTAGCCGGTGGCCACACAGATGAGTGTGGAGGCGGCGGAGCCGATGACGGAGTAGAGGATGCTGTTGCCGAACCAGCGCAGGTAGATGCCGTCGTCGAAGGTGAGGACGCGCCGCAGGTTGGTCAGCAGGTCGAAGTCGCCGAAGGCGAAGCCCGGGGTGGCGAACAAGTCGCGGTGGTTCTTGGTGGCGGCGAACAGCAGCCAGCTGACGGGCATGAGCGTGTAGCAGGCGGCGACGACCAGGAGGCCGTTGACGGCGCCCTTGGAGAGCAGTGATCTCACGCGGCTGCCGCCTTCCACCGGTTGCCGAGCCTGGTGACCAGGTAGGAGAGCAGGACGCCGAGCGCGGCGAGCAGCAGGGAACCCGCGGCGGCCAGGCCGTAGTCGTGCCGCACGAATCCGGCCTTCCAGATGAACAGGGTGGGCGACCACTCGGTGTCGATCGAGGGCGCGCCACGCTGGTTGAGGAGCTTCGGCTCGGTGAAGATCTGGATCGCGCCGACGCAGGTGAACAGAACGGTCATGACGATCGCCGAGGCGATCATCGGCACCTTGATGCCCAGTGCGGTGCGCAGGGCGCCGGCGCCGTCCACGACGGCCGCTTCGATCACTTCGCGCGGTACGGCCTGCAGGGCGGCGTAGAAGATGACCATGTTGTAGCCGATCCACTGCCAGGCGGTCAGGTTGACCATGGAGGTGAGCACATGGTCGTTGCTGTAGAAGTCCCAGGAGCCGCCGAGCGCTCCGATCCAGTCGAGCACCGGGCTCAGACCCGGGGTGTAGAGGTAGATCCAGATGATCGAGGCGATCAGTCCGGGGATCGCATGGGGCACGAAGAGCGCGAGCTGGAAGAACCGCTTGGCGCGGGCGAGTGCGGAGTCGAGCAGGAGCGCCAGGGTGAGCGAGGCGCCGATCATCACCGGGATGTAGAGCGCGCAGTAGACGGCGATGTGCGCGAAGGAGGCCCGGAATCCGGCATCGGAGAGCGCCTTGGTGTAGTTGGCGATCCCGCTGAACACCCGCTCGCTGCCGCCGAACCCGAGCCCCGAGGAACGCTCCTGGAACAGGCTCATCCACGCCGCGTAGCCGATGGGCGCCGCCATGACCACGGCGAACAGGACGAAGAACGGGGTGACGAACAGGACGGCGGTACGACGCTGGCTGCGCCGCAGTCCGGATGCCCGCGGTGGATCAGCGGGCGGCCGGAGTCTTTCCGGACGGCGTAGGGGAGGTGCGGTGGGGGCTGCCACGGCGGCTCCTTGACGAGGGCGGTAAGGCGGATGGGGTCGGCAGGGGCGCCGGTCGGGGCCTTGGCCGGGCGCCCCGACCGGCGCGGTCGTCACGTCACTCGGCGAGCTTGAGCCCGCGTTCCGTGATGCCCGCTTCCGCCTTCTGCTGGCCCGCCTCGACGCCCGCGGTGAAGCCGGACTTGGCGGTGGCGTCCTGGACGGCGGTGTAGACGTCCATCTGGTCCGGGCCCCAGGTCCAGCCCGGCACGATCGTGTCGACCTGCTCGGAGGCCAGCTTGTAGAGGTCCTGGCCGTTCAGGTACGAGGTGTCGAACTTCGCCGCGGCCACCTCCCGCATCCCGGGGTTGGCCGGCAGCGCGCTGCTCGGCGAAGCGAGGTCGGCGAGGCGGGCCTCGACGCCGGCTTTGTTCGTGGTGAGCCAGGTGATGAACTCGGCCGCGGCCTCGGCGTGTTCGCTGCCCTTGAGGACGCCGTAGGAGCTACCGCCGTAGTTGCCGCTGGCCGCGGTGCCCCAGTTGGGCATGGGCGCGGCGGCCCACTTGCCCTTGAGGTCGGGCATGGAGGTCTGCATGCCGCCCGCCGACCAGGACGCGCCGAGGAAGGACAGGGTCTTCCCCGCCGTGCGGGCCTTGGTCTCCTCGGGGCTGTAGCCGGCGTACGACTGCACGAGGTCGTCCTTGATCAGGCCGTCCCAGTAGGAGGTGACCTTCTTGGTCGCGGTGTCGTCGACGCCGGCCTTCCAGGCGTCGCCCTCGGTGGCGAACCACTTGCCGCCCGCCTGCCAGGACAGCGCCGCCAGCAGCGCCGGGTCGTTCTTCGGCATCGAGGCCAGGCGGACGCTCTTGTCCTGCTTCTTGACCTTCTCGGCGGCGGTCCTGAACTCGTCCCAGGTTCTGGGGACTTCGATGCCGTACTTCTTGAACAGGTCGGTGCGGTAGTAGTACAGCTGCGGCGCCGCGTCGTACGGCACCGTCCAGGTCTTGCCGCCGAAGGTGACCAGGCTCTGGATGGACTGCGGGAATTTCGTCTTGACCGTTTCACCGGCGTACTTGGTCAGATCGATCAGATTGCCCTGGCTGGCGAACTCCGGGACCATCTGGTACTCGATCGTGGCCACGTCGGGTGCGTTGCCCGCCTTCACGGCGTTGGCGAGCTTGCTGTAGCCCTCGGTGCCGCCGGGTATCTCGGTGAACTCGACCTTGATGTCCTTGTGCGTCCTGTTGAACGCCTCGACCGTCGACTTGGCGCCGAGCGTCCAGGTCCAGTAGGTGAGGGTGACCGGTTTGCCGGCGGCGGATCCGGTCGAGTCGCCGTCGCCGCCGCAGGCGGTGGTGAGCAGGCCGAGGGCTGCGACGGCGGCGAAGGCTGCGGTACGGAACGAACGTGAAGTGCGCGTCATGCACTGCTCCTACGAGACCTCGTAAGGGAAGAGGCGGTCGCAGGACATCTTTTGTGCGCACACGATCGGAGTCAAGAGCGTTCGCGCAATACAATCAAAACGATCGCTCAATGCTCATCAACTGATCGGTTCGTCGGTTCGCTTCAGGCCGCTTCAGGCCGACTGATCAAGTCCCTTCAGGCCGGCTCGTCGGTCGGCGTACCGCCGCAGGACGCGCGGACCCTCAACTCCGGGAGCAGTTCGATGTGTTGACGCGGCCCGGGCCGCCGGCCGCCCCTGCGCTCCGCGAGCCGCTGGAGGAGCAGCTGCGCGGCCAGTTCGCCGACGGCGTGCGTCGGCGGCGCGACAGTGGTGAGCGGTACGTCGGCGAGGGCGGCGACCCCGTCGTCGTACGCGATGAGCGCCAGGTCGTCCGGCACCCGAATGCCGCGGGCCTGGAGCCTGGGCAGGAGCACGATCGCGTCCTCGTCGCTGTGCACGAGCGCGGCGGTGAGGCCCCGCTTCTTCACCGCTTCGACCAGGTAGTCGACGCTGGCCTCGTAGTCCCCGTGTTCGCGCACGGTCGGTGCGCCCGGGTCGGCCTTCAGGCCCAGCGCCCGCACGGCCGCCTCGAAGCCGGCGGTGATCTGGACGGCGTGCGGGCCCTCCTGGAGGACGGCGGTGATCCTGCTGTGACCCAGGGCGGCGAAGTGGCCGACGGCGACCGCGGCACCGTGCGCCCGGTCGGTGCCGACCCGGTCGAGGGCGGCGGCGGGGTTTCCGGGCGGGGCCGAGCGTTCGACGAGGACTGTGGGCACCGCGTGGTCCCGCAGCCACTTCTCCTGCCCGTCCTCGGGTACACCGCCGAACCAGCTGGGCGCCACCAGCAGGCCCTGTGCCCCGCCGGAGACGAGGTGTCCGGCCTGCACGGAGTCCTCGGCGTCGACGTATCCGCTCACCCCGAGCAGGAGTCGTCCGCCCTGGGCGGCGACGGCCTCGCGGGCGCCCCGGACGATGTCCGCGAAGATGATCTTCGTGGTCGGCACGATCATTCCGATCACCGCACCGTCGAGGCGCCCGGGCCGCTCCGCTTCCACGGCCGCGTCGTCGCCGGGCCACACCACCGCGCCGTGCAGCCGGTGCACCCGCCCCTGCGCGGCCAGCGCCTCCACGTCCCGCCTCAAGGTGACCGCGGAGACGCCGAGTTCGGCGGCGAGATCGGCGACGCGCAGACTGCCCCGCTCCCGGACGAGTTCGAGCACCTTCTCGTGGCGCTGGTCGACGTGCAGTCGCATGGGCTCCCCCTGGAGCGAGGCCGGACGAACGGGTCCCGGGCATGATCCCGAGCCGCCAACTCTATGCCCACCATCGTATCGATCGTTTGCGATCAATATGATCGGCGTTCACAAGGAGAGCACTGAGTTCCCTCATGGGTGTGCACTGAGTGCCATCAGGTGCGGCCGGATGCTACGTTCCGTGCATGAAGACGGAGGCGGCGGCCGGGAAGCCACCGATGCGGGACGCCCTGGTGGCGGCGGCGTTCCAGCTGTTCCTGGAGCGGGGTTACGAGCAGACGACCGTCGACGACATCGTGGCCCTGGCCGGCGTGGGGCGGCGCTCGTTCTTCCGCTACTTCCCCTCCAAGGAGGACGTGGTCTTCCCCGACCACGAGCGGTGCCTGGCCGACATGACGGCCTACCTCGCCAAGAGCGCGGACGACGACGAGCCCGTACACCGCGTGTGCGACGCGGCCCGGCTGGTGCTGCGGATGTACGCCGAGAACCCGACCTTCTCCGTACAGCGCTACCGGCTCACCAAGAAGGTGCCGGGGCTGCGCGCCTTCGAGCTGTCGGTGGTGTGGCGCTACGAGCGCGCGCTCGCCGAGTACCTGCGGGCGCGCTTCGCGGGCCGCCGGGACGGGACGCTGCAGGCCGACGTGATCGCGGCGGCCGTGGTGGCGGCGCACAACAACGCGCTGCGTTCCTGGCTGCGTTCGGACGGACAGGGCGACGCGAGCGCGACGGTGGACCACGCGCTGGGATACGTGCAGTCCGCTTTCGGGACCGCGCCCGCGCCGCTGCAGGTCGAGCTGCCCGAGGACGTGGTGGTGGTCGTGGCCCGGCGCGATGCCCCGCTGTGGCGGGTGGTCCAGGAGATCGAGTCGGCGCTCGGCCGCGGCTGACCCACCCACGCCCACCGAGGGCTGCCCCTCGCGCCCGCCCCCTCTGGCCTGCGGAAACATCCCCGTCAAATTGAGGGTACGCAGTGCCTTTACGGCTGGCACTCAGTGCCATACATTGGGGCTGTGCACGGTGGCACAGCGAACCGCGCACGTGGGAGTCCGCCCTAGCGCAGGGAGTTGACCAGCGTGTACCACCACTCAGGAAGCGTTGCCCGTCAGACCGCCGGCTCCGGGGCGGGCCTGCTCGATCCCCTGGCGTCGGACTCGGAGAACATCGTCTTCCAGCGCTGCACCTGGTGCGGCACGGCCATGTACCACCGGCTGCTGTGTCCGGTCTGCCAGGGCAGCGACCTGCGGACGGAGCGCAGCGAGGGCGTGGGCACGGTCCGGCACGCCACGATCGTGCACCGCAACACCCCCGCCGCGCGCAATGTCTCGCTCGTCGAGCTGGCCGAGGGCTTCGTGGTGCGCGGCCGGGTGATGGGCCCGCTGATCGGCATCCACAGCGGCGACCGGGTCCGGCTGTCCACCGCCAAGGACCCGGTGCGCGGCGAGCCGGTCTTCCAGCTGATCGACGAGCCCTACCGCGCCTGGACCTGACCCGCCTGCCCCACCACCCCGGGGATCAGATCCCGCACGGCGACGGGCCGCCCGGTCTCGAAGCACCGGTTGGCGGCGAGGCCCACGGCAAGCGCGAGGGCACCGTCGCGCTCGGTGGCGGTGGGGTGCAGCGCGCCTCCCGGATCCGCCGGACTCCCACCGTCAGGTTCCGCCGGACTCCCAGCGCCCGGATCCGACGCACCCCCTGCGCCCGTGTCCACCGGGCTCCCACCCTCCGCGTCCACCACCCCGAACAGCGCGTCGAGCATCCGCGGATCTCCCCCGCCGTGCGCCTCATGCGCGGCGTCCAGCGGGATGTCGACCGGCGGCTTCCACAACGGGCGCAGCGTGAGCCGCGCGCCGCCCGCGTGCTCGGCGGCCGTATCACCGTGGAGCGCACCGCTGTTGGAAGTGACTCGGGTGACCGGGGCCTGCCAGCGGCTCTCCTCGACCTCCAACTCCACCCGCCCGGCGCTGCCGTTGAACATCACGCGGTAGCCCTCCCACGGCGAGTACGCGGTGAGGTGGTACGTCATCGTCGCCCCGCGCGTGTAGCGGACGAGGACCGCCATGTCGTCCTCGATGGTGACCGGCCCGCCGAAGACATTGCGGTCGCGGAGGTATCCGTCGTCCTGCTCGGCGTCGAGGTAGAGGGCGCGCAGGGTGTCGTTGGCCGCGAGGTCCAGGGCGAAGGGGTCGTCGGCGGCGGCCTCGGCGCCGTGGGCGCGCTCGTACCCCCGGCGCAGCCCGTGGCGTTCGCCCGCCTCACGGCCGTAGAAGCCGAGCCGTCCGTAGCCGAAGACCTCCTGCGGCTCGTCGGCGAGCCACCAGTTGACCAGGTCGAAGTGGTGGCTCGACTTGTGGACCATCAGGCCGCCGCTGTTGTGTTTCTCGCGGTGCCAGCGGCGGAAGTAGTCGGCGCCGTGCCGGGTGTCGAGGAGCCACTCGAAGTGGACGGAGAGGATCTCGCCGATGCTCCCCTCGGCGAGCAGGGCGCGGACCTTCTCGTGGACGGGGTTGAAGCGGTAGTTGAAGGCGACGGTGAGTGAGTTGCCGGTGGCCCTGACCGTGTCGAGGATGCGGGCGCAGCGGGCCGCGTCGACGGTCATCGGCTTCTCGGTGACGACCCGGCAGCCCGCCCGCAGTGCGGGGATGATGTAGCGGTCGTGTTCGGCGTCGACGGTGGTGACGACGACCTCGTCGATGTCCTCCTTGGCGAGCATGTCGGCGAAGCGGTCGGGTTCCCAGGTGGTGGCGGCGGGTTCGCCGGCGCCGGTGAGCAGGCCGTTGTGGAAGGCCATCCGGGTCGGGTTCGGGTCGCACAGGGCGGCCACGCGGTGGCCGGGGCGGGCGGCGAGGCCGTGGGTGAAGGTCTGGGCGCGGTGGCCGGTGCCGACGATCGCGGCGCGCAAGGGAGTTCGGCTCATAGGGGGTGCCCTATCCCGGAGGCCGGGCACGCATGCCTGTCCGGCCGGGTTGGCGCGAACGTGTCGGCGACCGTCGATCACATCGTCGTACACAGACAACCCACAGGCTCTTCTTCACGTCCTCCGGTACGCGAGCGGCCTCCGCTGACCAACGGGGTGCCTGAGCTCGCTACTTGAGGATCGCAAGACGAAGGAGGGGCATCTTGATCCGTGCCCGGCGAATATGGGTGGCCGCTGTGGCGGTGCTCGCGGTGGCGGGGGGATCGCCAGGGTTGGCACAGGCGGCGCAGCCGTCGGATGCCGGACCGTCGGCGGCGGTGACCGACAACGGCAGTGATCTGCCGCCCGGTTGGAAGGTCATCGGTGAGGGGGCCGGCCGGCAGCTGGTGTGGCGTTCGAGCGCACCGGTGGCGATGGGGGACGCGCGCGTCGACTTCTACGCGGGCGGGCGGCTGCTCGGCCATCCGGAACCGGGGAAGGACGGGCGCACGTTCCGTCTCGACCTCGCGGACACCGGGGCTTCGAGCCCGCTGAAGGACCTTGAAGTACGTGCCGGTGGGCGGGAGTTGGACGCCGCCGGACGTGCGCAGGCCCCGCACGGCCGGAGTTCGGTGGCCGCGGCCCGGCCGCCCGCGCAGCTCCCGGCGAACTCCGTCGACCCGGGAAAGCCGGGCTCGTACCGCACGACCACCGGCGAGTACGACCTCGACCCGGTGAAGCTGCCCGACTTCCCCGAGCCGGTCGAGATGAAGGCCGTGGTGGTCGCGCCGAAGGGCGCCACCGGCAAGCGTCCGCTCGCCCTGTTCCTGCACGGCCGCCACGCCACCTGCTACAAGGGCGAGGACGTGACCGGCGACTGGCCCTGCCCGCAGGGCACCAAGCCGATCCCCAGCTACCGCGGCTATCTGCGCGACCAGCGACTCCTCGCCTCGCAGGGCTATGTGACCGTCTCCATCTCGGCGAACGGCATCAACGGCCAGGACTACGCGGCCGAGGACGGCGGCGCGCAGGCCCGTTCCTCGCTGGTCCGGCAGCACCTGGCCCGCTGGGCCGACTGGGCGGCGAACCCGGGCTCGGCGCCCGCCGTCGTCCGTGACGCGCCGAAGGCCGACCTCTCCCGCGTGCTGCTCGTCGGGCACTCGCGCGGCGGCGAGGGCGTCAACCGCGCCGCGCTGGACAGTCTGTACCCGCCGCCCGCCGCACAGGACGGCTACCACGGCCCGGTGCGCTGGCACATCCGCGGCAACGTGCTGATCGGACCGACGATCTTCGGCCAGAACCCGGTCGCGGACGTGCCGTCGGCGACGATCCTGCCCGGCTGCGACGGCGACGTCTCCGACCTCCAGGGCGAGGCGTTCGTCGACGGCACCCGCGGGATCAGCCGGGGCAAGGCGCTGCACAGCGCGGTGTACGTGGTCGGCGCGAACCACAACTTCTTCAACACGGAGTGGACTCCGGGTCAGGCCCAGGCGCCCTCGGACGACGACTTCTACGACGACCCGCAGCAGCGGGACCCCGTGTGCTCACCCGGCACCGCGACCCGTCTCACGGCGAACCAGCAGCACAAGGCGGGCAGCACCTACATCGCCGCCGCGGCCCGGCTGTTCGTCGCGGGCGACGACAAGGTACGGCCGCTGCTGGACGGTTCCGGCAAGCGGGCTCCCTCGGCGGACCCCGCGCGCGTGCTCACCCACGCGGTCGGCGCGAACCGGGCCGGTGGATTCCTGCCGGACGGCAAGATGTCGGTGACGGGCGCAAAGCTGTGCTCGGCCGTCGACCCGGACGTCAACGTGGCCTGCCTGGGCCCCGGCACCAAGGGCTCCTCACCGCACTTCGCGCAGTGGGAGACCGAGCGCGAGGTCGGCCGCCGCGCCGTGGCACTGCACTGGACGCGCGCCGGATCGGCCGTGAAGGTGCGCCCCGGCACGCCGGTGAAGCTCGCCGGCGCCAAGGACCTCACCCTGCGCGTGATCGTGCCGCCCGGCTCCACCGGCACGAAGCTCGACGTGTCCCTCACGGACACCCACGGCAAGCGGGCCGGCCTCGGCCGCGTCACCGTCGACGGGCTGCCGGGCACCGAACGCACCTCCTCCTACTGGGCGCGCGAGGTCCGTGTCCCGCTCACCGCCGCGACCCGGGCCGGTCTCGACCTCGGGCACGTCAAGTCCCTTGAGCTGACACCGCGTTCGACCACGGGACGGGCCTGGCTGATGGACGCCTGGGGCTGGCGCCCCGGCACCCCGGCGGTGCGGGAGGCCGTGCTGCCGCGCGTCGACATCGGCCGTACGACCGTCAAGGAGGGCGACGCCGGCACCCGCACGTACACCGTGCCGGTGCAGGTCTCCGGGCAGGGCAGCGGCCAGGTGCGCGTCTACGTCGTCGATCCGGCCACCGGCAGGACCAAGCAGCACCTGGCGACCGTCCGGCCCGGCGGTCACGACATCGACGTACCGGTGACGGTGCAGGGCAACACCCGCTTCTCGTACGACGTCGACAACACGGTGCTGGTCAAGGCCGTCCGGGGTGCCGTCATCGGCGCCTACCGCGGCGGGGTGACCGTGCGGAACGACGACCCGATGCCCACGATCGGCGTGCAGCCGGTGGCGGACCGGGTCGCCGAGGGGCAGCCCCTGAAGTGGAAGGTGACCCTGTCCGAGGCCGCCGACGTGGACCTCGGCGTGTACTTCGCGATCGCTCCCGTCACCGGTGGCCCGGAGCTGTCCACGAAGGACGTGGACCCGGCGTGGCTCGAGAACGCTTCGGGCGAGAAACCGGACCCGGAACGCCCGCTGTCCTCGATCCAGTACCTGTACCTCGGCGCGGACATCCCGGCCGGCAAGCTCAGCGGCGAGGTGGACCTGCCGACGATCAGGGACCAGGTCACCGAGCCCGCCGAGTCGGTGCTCTTCCGGTCGACCGACGACAACGGCGACCCGCGGCCCGGCGGTCCGGAGCTGAAGGGCACGGTGGTGGACGCGTCGTAGCCCGGCACGAGCCATGACGACGGCCGCGCGGCTGCCCGACGAGGGGGCCACGCGGCCGTACGCGTCTCAGGCGTCGAGCGTGACGCGGATGCCGACGGTTCCCTTCAGGCCCCGCCGCAGGCGGCTGCCGAGCAGGGTGAGGCGGCCGGCGATGCCGTACTTGCGGGCGATCAGCTGCCGGTAGCGGGCGACGGTCGCCTCGTCGGTGATCTCGGCGGTCGCGGGGAGCTGGGCGCCGGTGGGGTTGCCGCGCAGGTCGCAGGGGCCGACCAGGACGTCGCCGCGCGCCCTGATCCGCTTGACCTTCCAGGAGTCGGCGACCGTCCACACACCGAGCGTGTCGCCGTCGCGCACCACCCACACCGGGGTGGCGACCGGGGTGCCGTTCTTGCGGTAGCTCGTGATCAGCAGGTACTTGCCCGCGCCGAGCCGCTCCAGCGACGTGTCGTCCATGCCGAAAGTCTAGGCACCCGACCTCGCCCGGAGGAGATCCAGGTAGCGGCGGGCGAAGAGGTACGCGTCCCCCGGCCAGCGCGCGGACAGATAGTGGCCGTCCTGGACGACGAAGGCGGGCGAGTCGTCGGCGGCCGTGCCGCGCCGGGTCAGGACGCGCGGCCCGCGCTCGAACTGCCCTCCCGGGTCGGCGAGGGCGGCGCGCACCTCGTCCTCCACGTAGGCCGGATAGGTGCGGTAGTAGCGGCCGAGGCGCCAGGCGGTGGTCAGGTAGGCGGTGCGTTCCATGTACTTCGGCAGGCAGGTCGTCCGGCGGCCCGCCAGGACGCTGCGGCCGGTGGCCGGGTCCTCGGTGCGGGCCAGGACCAGCACGCCGTGGCAGATCGCGCCGACCGGCCGGCCCAGCGCCCAGAACCGGGCGACCTGCCGCTGGAGCGAGGTGGAGCCGAGGTACTGCCGCATGCCGGGCGCGTGTCCGCCGGGCAGCAGCAGTCCGTCGTACGCCGTCACGTCCACGTCGGCCCAGGCAGCGGGCGCGGTGAACTCGGGGGCTGCGGTGAGCTGTTCGTAGAACCGCTTGGGTTCGTCCTCCGCGCCGAGCCGCCCGAAGAGCACGCCGGTCAGCAGCCGCGGGTCGGCCTCGGGGCGGGTGCCGGCGCCTTCGGTGGCGAAGTCGACCTGGTGTCCGGCGTCGGTGAGCAGCCGCCAGGGGACGGCGACCTCCGTGACGTCGAAGTCGCGGTCGGGGAGCGGCATCAGCACACGCATGGGCCCATCATGCAGGGCTGTCACGTGTCCATGACACCCGACCCGGCCGATACCGGCCGGTCAGGTCGGGCCGAGCGCCGCCACCATCCGCCGTACCCCCTCCCCGAGGATCTCCGGCGAGGTCGCCAGGTTGAGGCGGGCGTGGCCCTCTCCCCCGGTTCCGAAGGGGATCCCGGAGTTCAGGGCCACCCGGCCGCGCTCCAGGAAGATCTCCGCCGGGTCGTCGCCGAGGCCGAGCGGCCGGCAGTCGAGCCAGGCGAAGTAGGTGCCCTCGGCCGGGTGGCAGATGATCTCGGGGAGGTGTTCGGCGAGCAGGTCGGCGATCAGGAGCCGGTTCTCGTCGATGCCCGCCAGCAGCGCGTCGAGCCAGGCCGTGCCGTCGGTCAGGGCGGCGGTGTGGGCGATGACGCCGACGTGGCTCGGCCCGTGGCTGACCTCCTCGGGCAGCCGGGCCAGGTCGGCGGCGGCCTCGGTGCCCGCGATCGCGAGGGCGGCCTTGAGGCCCGCCAGGTTCCACGCCTTCGACGCGGACATGAGGGACAGGCCGCTCTCCGCGCCGCTCACGCTCAGATACGGCACGAAGTCGACGCCGGCCGCGACCAGCGGGGCGTGGATCTCGTCGGCGACCACCCGGACCCCGTACCGGTCGGCGAGGGCCGCGACGGCGGCCAGTTCCCCGGCGGTGTGCACGGTGCCGGTCGGGTTGTGCGGGCTGCACAGCAGGTAGGCGGCCCGGCGGCCGCCCGCGACGGCGTGCCGGAAGGTCTCCTCCAGCACACCGAGGTCGATGCGCAGGTCCGCGCCGAGCGGCGCCTGCAGCACCAGCCGGTCCATGTGCTCCACGAACTGGAAGAACGGCGGATACACGGGTGAGTTCACGACGACCGGATCGCCTGGCCCGGTGACCAGTTTGATCATTTCGACCACACCGAGCATCACATCGGGCACGATCGCGGTGCGCTCCACCGCGAGCCCGTCCCACCCCCACCGCTTCTCGGCGAACCCGGCGAGCGCCTCGGCGTACGCCGTGCCGGCCGGGTAGCCGGTGTCGCCGAGCGCGAGGGCGTCGGTGACGGCGCGGACGACGGGTTCGGCGAGCGGCACGTCCATCTCGGCCACCCACAGCGGCAGCACGTCCGCGGGGTAGGTGCGCCACTTCATGCTCGTACGGGAGCGGAGGTGGTCGAGGGAGAGGGCGCGGAGGGGATTCGGTTCGCCGGACGGGTCGTGCGGGATCCTGGTCATGGAGCTCAAGATAGGGGGCTGTGGGGTGACCTGGAACGAGCCGGAAGTGGCCTGCGACGAGTCGGGCTCGGACGGCGAGAATCTCACCGGCGGGAACACCGACGTCTTCGCCCACGCGAGTGTGCGTATGCCGGTGGATTCGGCGGCCGCTCACGTGCAGGAGATCCGGGACCGGATTCGTTCGCCCGCGGAGGAGTACAAGGCCACCCATCTGCTCAGGGAGAAACACCGGGCGGTCCTGGAATGGCTGCTGGCACCCGGCGGGCCTATTCACGGGAGGGCCCATGTGCATCTGACGGAGAAGGCCTTCTTCGTCGTCGACCGGGCCGCCGACCTGCTGCTCGGCGACAACGCCGAGGCCCTCACCCTGTTCCGTGAGGGGCCGCCCGCCTTCGGAGAAGAGCGCTGGCGGGAATTCCTGGAGGCCGCCAACCAATTGCTGCGCGTACGCAACGACAGAGCACCCGACGAGCCCGTCGACGCGTTCTTCCGGGCGGTGGACGAACTGCGGCGCGCGCAGTCCCGTACGCCCCTCGCTCTCACTCTGGAACGCCTCGCGGCCGCCCGTCCCATCGCGGATTCCTATCGCGCCCGCGTTCTCGCCGGTCCGGTGCTGGTTCCGGTCCTCAATCCGCTGCTGCCCGCCATCGTGCGAACGGCCGCCCACTGGAGTGCGGGCGGACGCCGGGTGCGGCTCGTCCACGACCGGCAGAACATGCTGACGCCGGAGCGGATCGCCTGGATCGAGGAGACCGCCCGGAGTGCCGGTATCGGGCTCGACGGAGTGCGGCTCGTGGTCGCCCGCGAGGATCCCCGGGTGCAGCTCGCGGACTTCCTCGCCGGGATCGCCCGCAAGATCGCCTCCGACGTGCTGCACGGGCGGGTCGACCCCGTCCTCACGGCGTTGCTGCGCCCCTATGTGGATCCGGGATCCGTGTGGGGCGACCGGGCCGCATGGGCCCTGATCGGCACAGAAAAGGCCGTGGGAGAAAACAACCGCTCCGTACCCTCTGCGGATTGCAACTCGGCCGTCTAGATTTCCCATTGACAACCTTCACATCCCCCACCCGGCACCGCAGGAGCTGAACCCGTGACCGAGAACCACGCAGCCACGGAAGATCCCGCCGCGACGCTGCGCAGACGCATCAACACGCTGCGCCCGCACACGGCCCGGATCTGGAACTACTGGCTGGGCGGCGGGGACTACTACGAGGTCGACCGCGTGGCGGGCGACCGGATCCGCGAACTGCATCCGGAGATCGGCGATCTGGCCCGCGCCGACCGTCTCTTCCTGGGCCGTGCCGTACGTCATCTGGTGGCCGACGTGGGAATCCGCCAGTTCCTCGACATAGGCACCGGCCTCCCCACGGCCGACAACACCCACGAGGTCGCCCAGCGGCTCGCCCCGGACGCCCGGGTCGTCTACGTCGACAACGACCCGCTGGTCCTGGCGCACGCCCGCGCACTGCTCACCAGCTCCCCCGAGGGCCGCACGGACCATCTCGACGAGGACCTGCGCAACGTCGACGCGATCCTCGAACGCGCCGCGCAGACCCTGGACCTCAGCAAGCCCGTCGCCCTGATGCTGCTCGGGGTGGTCATCTTCATCGGCGAGGACGAGGACCCGTACGGGATCGTCGGGCGGCTCATGGACGCCCTGCCCTCCGGCAGCCACCTGGTCATCTCCCACACCATCACCAGCCCGGCGATGCCCGGGGTGGACGCGGCGGTGCACTTCTGGAACGAGCACGGCACCCCGACGCTCACCCAGCGCACCCCGGATGCCGTTGCCCGCTTCTTCGACGGCCTGGAGGTCCTGGAACCGGGCATCGTCTCGTGCTCGCAGTGGCGCCCCGAGCCCGCCGAGGCCGGCCTGCCGCAGGCGGTGGGGATCTACGGCGGGGTGGGCCGCAAGAAGTAGGGACCAGGAGAGGTGAAGATCAAGAACTGAGGGGATCGTCCACCCACTGAACACTCCCGTCCCGCGCGACGTATGGAACAGGGGCGCTCAACGACCGGAGGGCCCCGCGGTGTTGACACCGCGCGTTCGGGTACGGGAGCCATGGATGAGGCACGCACGACGACGGATCGTCCGGCGAGTGACGCGACTGGCGGCCGTCGGCGGACTCCTCCTCGGAGGAGCCATGGTCACGCAGGCCGCCATGGCGAGCGAGACTCCCGGCACCTCGGCCGTCCCGTTCAGCTCCACCGACTCCGCGCCCGGCACGGGAGCCTCGCTGATCTCCGAGCTCGGTACCGCGCGGACGGCGGGCACCTGGATCGGCGCCGACGGGAAGACGGTCGTCGCGGTCACCGACCAGAAGGCGGCGGCCGAGGTCGAAAAGGCGGGCGCCGAGGCCAAGATGGTCGGCCACAGCATGAACGAGCTCAAGGCGGCCACGGCGACGCTGCGTTCGGCGCCCCGGGTGGCGGGCACGGCCTGGGTGATGGACTACAAGACGAACCAGGTGGTGGTGCAGGCCGACAGCACCGTCTCGGCCACCGACTGGTCGGACATGACCGAGGTGGCCTCCGGCATCGGCAGTTACGTCCGCATGGAACGCACCCAGGGCGCCTTCACCACCCGCGTCAACGGCGCCGTGCCCATCCTGTCGACCGGCGGGCGCTGCTCGGCGGGCTTCAACGTGACCAACGGGCAGAGCGACTTCATCCTCACCGCCGGGCACTGCGGGCCGACCGGCTCGGTGTGGTTCGCCGACAACCGCGGCTCCCAGGAACTGGGCAAGACCGTCCAGCAGAACTTCCCCGGCAGCGACTTCTCCCTGGTCCAGTACGACAGCGGCAGCGCCGGGCAGGGCGCGGACATCGTGGCGATCGGCAACGGCAACGGCGTGCGGATCACGGGCGTGGGCGACCCGGCCGTCGGGGAGCGGGTGTTCCGCAGCGGCAGCACCAGTGGGCTGCACGACGGCGAGGTCAAGGGCCTCGACGCCACGGTCAACTACCCGGAGGGCACGGTGACCGGGCTGATCGAGACGAACGTGTGCGCCGAACCCGGCGACAGCGGCGGCCCGTTGTTCTCCGAGGGCATCGCGCTCGGTGTGACCTCCGGCGGCAGCGGTGACTGCACGACGGGCGGGACGACGTTCTTCCAGCCGGTGACGAAGGCCATGCAGGCGCTCGGCGTCCAGCTGATCGTCTCCAAGGAGGCCGCCGCCGGCCAGAACGCCTCGCAGAGCCCGGCGCCGTCCGCCTCGGCCACGCACAGTGCGATCGCGCCGAACACCACCACCCCCGGTTCCTCGGCGCCGACGACGGGCCTGGCGAGCGGCTCCACCCTGCTGGCCCGCCTCACCGACCCGCGCAACATCGGCCCCGGCATGCTGGTCATCGGCGGCAGTCTGCTGGCCCTGGTCGCGACTCGCTACATCCGCGCGGAACAGGACCGCAAGGAGTACCGGCGGTACTACTCGGCGACCTGGGGCTGACGGGACGCGAGGGTCGCGGCGCCTCGCCCGGGCATCACGCGAGGGCTGCGGCGCCTCAGCCCAGCGTCAGCAGGACTGTCGCCACGGCCGCGCCCAGCAGCCCCGCCGTCTGCCGCCGGGTGACCCGCTCGTGCAGCAGAGCCAGGCCGAGGACGACCGGGACGGCCGGGTAGAGGGAGGCCAGGACCACGGCGACGGCGAGCAGCTGCCGGTGGACGGCGAGCAGGTACAGGATCAGCCCGAGTGCGGCCCCGGCCCCGACGAGCAGCGCCTGCGCGGCGAGCGGCCGTGGCAGCCATGCGGGCCCGTGCCGTACGACGGTCGGCAGCAGCAGGAGTACGGCGGCGACGCGGCCCGCGACGACGGGCCACAGCCCGGCGGCCGGTGCCGCGAGGCCGAGGGCGACGTACTGCACGGCCACCCCCGCGCTGGCCAGCAGCCCGTCCCCCGCTCCCCGGGCCGCACCGGCCCGGCCTCCGGAGACCAGCCACAGCGCGGGCAGGGTCACGGCGATGCCCAGCCAGGCGAGCGGGCCCGGCCGGTCGTCGAGGGCGAGGACCCCGCACACCACGGACAGGGCGACGCCGGTCACCGCGCTCACGGGTACGACGACGCTCATCGCGCCGCGGCTGAGGCCCCGGTTGAGGAAGTGCATGGCGGTGCCGCTGCCGAGGCCGGACAGGGCGCCCCAGAGCAGATCGGCGGGGTGGACGGAGGTGGCGGGGATCAGCAGGGCCGCGACGGACGCGAGGGCGAGCCCGCCCAGCTGGCCGAGGAAGGTCACGGTCGTGAAGGGGGCCCGGCGGGACAGGATGCCGCCGGCGTAGTCGACGGTGCCGTAGCAGAGCGCCGAGGCCAGTGCGAGGAGTGGGCCCATCCCCTCAGGGGTGCCCAGGTCCGGCGCGGGGATGCGCCGGGGGCTTCAGCGGGCGGTGCTCAGGCCGCTCGCGCGGGCTGCGGGGCCGCGGCGGCCCACTCCAGGACGAGCCGCTGGTACTCCTCGCGCTGCTCGCCGCTCAGTGTCCCGCCCGACCGGCGCCACAGGGCACGGATCTCCTCGTTGACCTCGTCAGCCGATCGATCGGTAGCGGGTTCAACAGTGGTGGACATGCTGTGAAGCATACGGCGCCGGAGGTGAAGGCCACGTGAGTAATCAGGAATAAAGCAGACATATCGGACCGTGTTGCTGATCACGTCGATCTGCCGAACCTGGTCAGGGAGTTCGCAACATCCTCCGGGGAGTTGGCCATTCCCAGGAGATTTTCATGCGTCGGCGGCCCCGAGCACCAGCACCTGGATCGCCAGGACTGAGGCACCCCGCGCCCAGTCGTGAAAGTCGGACACCTTGGTCTCCAGCGCGACCGGGGCGGCCCGCGGGTGCCGCTGGGCGGCGATCGACTCCCGCACCGCGTCCCCGGCGACGTCCATCAGGCCGACGCCTTCGCCGGCGAGCAGGATCTTCTGGGGCAGCACGAAGTTGGAGATCTGCGCGACCAGGACGCCGAGCGCGCGGGCGGCCTCGTCGACGACCCGGGCGGGCATCGGCTCGCCGGCCGCGGCCCCGGCGAGGATCTCCTCGTAGGTGCTGTCGTGGCCGGTGGCGGCCCGGACCTGGTAGCGGATGCTGGGGATGGTGAGCAGGGAGACGGCGCTGCCCCGTTCGCCGTCGGGGGTGAGCGGTCCGTTGGGGTTGATGATCCAGTGCCGTCCGAAGCCGCGGTCCTCCTCGGCGTTGGGCACGCGCTTGCCGCCCAGGACCAGTCCGTAGCCGATGCCGGCGCCGATGGTGAGCACGACGAAGCGGTCCAGGCCCCGGCCCGCCCCGAACCAGGTCTCGGCCTCGACGAGGGCGGCGACGTCGTTCTCGACGACCACGGGCAGCCCTGTGCGCTCCTCGACGAGCCGCGCGAGGGGTACGTCCCGCCACTGCAGGAAGGGCGACTCCCCCACCACGGAACGGTCCTCGACGAGGCCGCCGACGCCGATCCCGATGCCTGCGAGTCGCGGGTGGGCGGTCGCGAGCTCGGCGGTCATCTCCGCGAGCAGGTCGGCCACTTGAGCCGGCTCGTGGGTGGTGAGCGGGCGGTCGTGGCGGGCGACGATGGCGCTGCGGAGGGTGGTGACGACGCCGTAGACCATGTCCTCGGTGATCTTGAAGCCGATGAAGGAGCGGGACTCGGCGACGACGTCGAGGGGCTGCGAGGGGCGGCCCTGGCGCACCTCCGGCGGGGCGCCGGCCTCGGCGACCTCGATCAGCAGGCCCGACTCGATCAGCGGTTTGGTCAACCGGGTGAGGCTGCCCGCGGAGAGGTCGAGGCGCCGGGCGAGTTCGGTGCGCGACAGCGGGCCGCCGAGGAGCACCTCGATCGCCACCGCGCGTTCACCGGGGCTCAGCGGAAGCCAGCTGGCGGCAACTGTGGTCATGAAGGTCAGACTCCCACATGATCATTCACGGTTTTTTCTTTCACTTCAAAAGCAACAGGTCCACTGTAGTGCGCTGGAACGGGTGCGAAAAAGATGTCAGCACGACTCTTGACGGGTCGATTCTTTCGCGACAAAAGTAAGTGGCCCGAGGACGAGCCGCCGTAGACGAGGGAGTCTCCCGATGACCATCGCCTCCAGCAGCCCTCCTTCGCGTCTGCCGCTGCGCGGCGCGGAAGGGGCTGGGACCACATCGAGGACGGGGCGGGCCAGGGCCCGCGAGCGCGGGGGCGACGGACGGCTCGCCGCGGTGTTCCTGGCCCCGGCGCTGCTGGGCTTCACGGTCTTCCTGCTCTGGCCGACGCTGCGCGGGATCTACCTGAGCTTCACCCGCTTCAACCTGCTCACCCCGGCCGAGTGGGTGGGCCTCGACAACTACGTGCGGATGGTCCACGACCCCATCTTCTGGGACTCGTTGAAGGTCACCGTCGAGTACGTGGTCATCAACATCGGCATCCAGACGGTGTCGGCGCTCGCCATCGCCGTGTTGCTCCAGCGGCTGACCCAGTCGGCCGTGCTGCGCGGGATCGTGCTGACGCCGTATCTGATGTCCAACGTCGTCGCGGGTCTGGTCTGGCTGTGGATCCTGGACAACCAGCTCGGCATCGGCAACGAGATCATCGCCGGGCTCGGCTTCGACCGCATCCCGTTCCTCGCCGACGAGACCTGGGCGATCCCGACGATCGCCCTGATCAACGTGTGGCGGCACGTCGGCTACACCGCGCTGCTGCTGTTCGCGGGGTTGCAGGCCATTCCGAACGACGTGTACGAGGCCGCGAAGGTGGACGGCGCGGGCGAGTGGCGGATGTTCTGGCGGATCACCATGCCGCTGCTGCGACCGGTCCTCGCGGTCGTTCTGATCATGACGGTGATCGGTTCGTTCCAGGTGTTCGACACGGTCGCGGTGACGACCGCGGGCGGTCCGGCGAACGCGACCAACGTGCTCCAGTACTACATCTACGGCGCCGCGTTCGGCCGTTTCCAGTTCGGCTACGCCTCGGCGATGTCCGTGGCCCTGCTCGTCGTGCTCAGCGCGATCACCGTCCTGCAGTACCGGATCACCCGGGCCGGCCAGAGCGACCTCGGCTGACGGGAGAGGAGACCGACATGGCTGCCGTGACCACTACGACGACCACACGCATACGGCCCCTCCGGCGCCGGCCGTCCCTCGGCCGGATCGCCGCCTGGGCGGTGATGGCCGCGATCGTGCTCGTCACCCTGCTGCCGTTCTACTGGATCCTGCGCACCGCGCTGTCCACCAACTCCGGGCTCGCCGCGCATCCGGGCGATCCGCTGCCGGTCGACATAAGTACGGGCGGTTTCGAGCGGGCACTCGGCCTGCAGTCGACCAAGGAGGCGATCGCTCAGGGCGGTGCGGGCGGCGGACTGAAGTTCTGGCGCTATCTGCTCAACTCGGTGATCGTTTCGACACTGATCACCGGCTGCCAGATCTTCTTCTCCGCGATGGCCGCGTACGCCTTCGCCCGGCTGCGCTGGCGCGGGCGGGACAAGGTGTTCGGCCTGTTCCTCGCCGGGCTGATGGTCCCGACCATCTTCACCCTGCTGCCGAACTTCGTGCTCATCAAGCAACTCGGCCTGGTGGACAACCTGTTGGGGATCGCGCTGCCCACGATGTTCATGACGCCGTTCGCGGTGTTCTTCCTGCGCCAGTTCTTCATGAACGTCCCGAGCGAGGTCGAGGAGGCGGCCCTGCTCGACGGCGCGGGGAAGGTGCGGATCTTCTTCCGGGTGCTGCTGCCGATGGCGTCCACGCCGATCATGACGCTCGCGGTCCTGACGTACATCACGGCCTGGAACGACTACTTCTGGCCGCTGATGGTCTCCTACAGCGACAGCTCCCGTGTCCTGACCGTGGCCCTGGCGATCTTCCGGGCGCAGACCCCGCAGACCGGCACCGACTGGTCGGGCCTGATGGCGGCCACGCTCATCGCGGCTCTACCGATGCTCGTGCTGTTCGGGTTCTTCGCGCGCCGCATCGTCGGCTCCATCAGCTTCACCGGCATCAAGTAAGGGGACGGACATGCGAGTTCGGATGCGTACGGTCGTGGCACTGACCGGAGCGCTGGCGCTGTCCCTGGTGAGCGGCTGCGCCAAGGGCGGCGGGGCCGGGTCCTCCTCGGACACGGTGTCGTACTGGCTGTGGGACGCCAACCAGCTGCCCGCCTACCAGGCGTGCGCCAAGGGCTTCGAGAAGGAGAACCCCGGACTGCACGTGAAGATCACCCAGTTGGGCTGGGACGACTACTGGACCAAGCTCACCGCGAGCTTCATCGCCGGCACCGAGCCGGACGTGTTCACCGACCACATCCAGAAGTTCGGCCAGTTCGCCGACCTGAAGGTGCTGGAGCCGCTGGACGACCTGGGCATCGACCCGGCCGCCTACCAGAAGGGCCTCGCCGACAACTGGATCGGCCAGGACGGCCACCGCTACGGCGCCCCGAAGGACTGGGACACGGTCGCCCTCTTCTACAACCAGAAGGCGGCCAAGGACGCGGGCCTCACCGCCGAACAGCTCAACTCCCTGTCCTGGAACCCGAAGGACGGCGGCACCTTCGAGAAGGCCATCGCCCACCTCACCGTCGACCGCAACGGCAGGCGCGGCGACGAACCCGGCTTCGACAAGAACCACGTGAAGGTCTACGGCCTCGCCAGCAACGGCGGCGGGGACGGCGACGGCCAGACCCAGTGGAGCAACTTCGCCGCCTCCGCGGGCTGGACCTACACCGACAAGAAGCGGTGGGGCAACGAGTACCGGTACGACAGCAAGACCTTCCAGTCGGTGATCAAGTGGTACTTCGGGCTGGCGAAGAAGGGCTACATGGCGCCCTTCACCGCCTACAACTCCCAGTCCAGCCCGGGCAACGCCCAGGTGGCCGCGGGCACGGCGGCGGCCACCTTCGACGGCGCCTGGATGATCTCGACGTACGCCGGGTTCAAGGGAATGAAGATCGCCACCGCCCTCACTCCCGAGGGCCCCACCGGCAAGCGCGCCACGATGATGAACGGCCTCGCCGACTCGGTGACCAAGAACGCCCGCAACAAGGCGGGCGCGTTGAAGTGGGTCGAGTACCTGTCCTCGAACGAGTGCCAGAAGACGGTGGGCAGTTACGGCATCGTCTTCCCGGCCACGCCCGACGGGACCAAGGCGGCGGTCGCGGCGTACGAGAAGAAGGGCCTCGACGTCTCGGCCTTCACCAAGCCGGTCGCCGACAAGAAGGACTTCGCGACCTTCTCCTATCCGATCACCAACTACGCGGCCGACGTGTATGCGTTGATGCACCCGGCCATGCAGGACATATACGGCAACGGCAAGTCGGTGACGAGCCTGAACCGGACCAACAGCCAGATCAACCTGATTCTCGACCAGTGACTCGACCATTGAAGGGCACGCCTTACATGACGTTCTCGATCGGTATCGTCGGCGCAGGCCAGTTCTCCGGCCAGTTCGCCACCCTCTTCCAGGCCCACCCCGGCGTCAGCGACATCTACGTCACCGACCTGCTGCCCGAGCGGGCCGAGCAGCTCGTCGCCGCGCAGGGGCTGGCGGGCACCTTCCCCTCGTACGAGGCGATGCTGGAGTCGAAGGCGGTCGACGCGGTCGCCATCTTCACCCAGCGCTGGACGCACGGCCCGCTGGTGCTGCAGGGCCTGGGCGCCGGCAAGCACGTGTACTCCGCGGTCCCCATGGCGATCACCACGGAGGAGATCTCCGCCATCATCGACGCGGTCAAGGCGACCGGACTGACGTACATGATGGGCGAGACCAGCCAGTACAACCCGGCGACCGTGCACGCCCGCAACCAGATCGCCGAGGGCGCCTTCGGGCGGCTCTTCTACGCCGAGGGCGACTACGTCCACGACATGGATCTCGGGTTCTACGCGGCGTACCAGTACAGCGGCGGCGAGAACTGGAAGCAGACCGCCAGCTATCCCCCGCTGCTCTACCCCACCCACTCCGTGGGCGGGGTGCTCGGCGCCTGGCAGACGCACGCGGTGAGCGTCTCGGCGATCGGTGTCGTCGACGACCGTGGCGACGGCGTCTTCGACAAGGACGTCAGCCAGTTCGGCAACGACTTCTCGAATGCGACCGCGCTGTTCGAGGTGGCGGGCGGCGGCTCGTTCCGTACGAACGAGTTCCGGCGGGTCGGCTACCCCTCGCACATCCGCGAGTCCCGCTTCCGGTTCTTCGGGACGGAGGCGAGCATGGAGCAGCTCGCGACCGTGGCCCTGTGGCAGGACAAGAAGGGCGTCAAGGACATCAGCGAGCTCCTCGAACCGAAGCCGACCATGTCCCCGGACGACCCCTCCCTCCAGCACATCGCGCCGGACCTGCGGGCCGCCTTCACCTCCGGTTCGGCACCGGTGCACGACCGCTCACGGCTGCCGCGGGTGTTCGACAACCTGCACAACGGCCACGAGGGCAGCCACCACTTCCTGGTCGACGACTTCGTGACCGCCGTCAACACACGGTCGCTGCCCTCGGTGAACGCATGGGTGGCGGCCCGCTACACCCTGCCGGGCATCATCGCCCACGACTCGGCCCGGCAGGGCGGCGCACGGCTGGAGATCCCGGACTTCGGGGACGCGCCGCAGGGCTGAGCGGTCAGCCGGGAGGCCGCGGCCGTCCGCCCAGACCCGCGTCGCGGGCGCGGGCGACGGCCGCGGCCCGGTCGGAGACGTGGAGTTTGTCGAGGATGGACGAGACGTGGTTGCGGACCGTCTTCTCCGACAGGACGAGCCGGGCGGCGATCTGGTGGTTGCCGACGCCGAGGGCCACCAGGTCCAGTACCTCCCGTTCCCGCTCGGTCAGTTCGGGGAAGACCTGCGCCGCGTAGTCGCGGTGGGCGCCGGTGAAGAAGTCGACGATGCGCCGGGCCACGGCCTTGCCGTACACCGCCTGTCCCTCGGCGACGGCAAGGACGGCCCGGACGATCTCGGTGCTGTCCGCGTCCTTGAGGAGGTAGCCGCGGGCGCCCGCGCGCAACGCCGCGAACAGCGCCTGGTCGTCCTCATGCATGGTCAGGACGAGGACGCCGACGGCCGGGCGCCGGGTGAGCAGGGCGCGGATGGCCTCGGTGCCGTCGAGTCCGGGCATGGTCAGGTCGGTCACGACGACATCGGGCTCGGTGCGGTCGGCGGCGGCCAGCAGGTCGTCGCCGTTCGTGGCCTCGGCGACGACGTCCAGGTCCGGCCTCGTGGCCAGGACGGCGGCCAGACCGTAGCGGTACATGGGGTGGTCGTCGGCGATGACCACCCGGACGGCACTCATCGGTCCTCCCCGAGCGGCCCGGGTGTCCCGGGTGTCCCGGGTGTCCCGGGTGTCCCGGGTGTCCCGGGGGCGGCTGCCGGTTCTCCCGGCCGGGACGGGACGTACGCATCACGACAGAACGCCCGTTCCGGGCAAACATGGCGCCCACCCCGCATCCGGCCCAGAGCCCGAACCAAGGGAGCACCATGTCGACGACTCCGCCCGCGGCCCCGGCCGCCGCCCCGGGCATGACCACCCTGCTCCAGGCGATTCCGCCGCTGCTGTCCGGCGCCCTCTCGCTGATGCTGCACACCAGCGATGCCGACAAGATCGCCCAGGTCGCGGCGGGCGTGACCACGCTCGTCGCGCTCGGCTGGCCGTTCCTGCAGCGCTCGACCAGCGCCGACTGCCGGCGAGCCGTCGACCCTCCCGGCCAGGTGCCACCCCTGATCGGCCCACGGCCCAGGATCACACCGAGCCCGACCACCGTCGTCCTGACCGTGGCCCTGGGTGTCGCCGTGTTCTGGCTGCTGGACCTCCTCACCACCTGGATGGGGCTGGGCAGCCTGGGTTACTGGAGCGGCAAGTACCCCAGCGACCCATCGGAGATCTACCGTGCGGTGGTGCTGCGCAGCCTCCTGGTCCTGCTGCCCGGCATCTTCGTCCTCGCCGTGGCGATGGCGCACCGCCTGCACGAAGTCGCGGCGTCCGCGCTGTTCGTCACCAGCGTCCTGTACACCGTCGCGGTGCTCACCACCAACCTGGTGCTGGTGCGGCACTGGGACAGCGAGCCGATGGCGGAGGACATCTACGTGCCTCTCGTGCTCGGCGCGTCGGCCTGGCTGGTCTGTCTCCTCGCCCGCCGGTACGCGATGCGCACGCAGGCGCTCTTCGACCTCACGCAGGCGGTCAGGGAGCAGTGGCGGCGCACCGAGCGCTGACCGCCGTCCGTGGGGCGCCGGCCGCACGGGACGACGCCCCACGGCGGCTCTCATGCCCTCTTCCCCTGTTTCTCCAGGTACCTCAGTGCGTCGACGGCGGACACGAGGCCGTAGCCGGTGGCGTTGTCCGGTCCCTTTCCAGCCTTGCCGCCGGTCACCGGGTTGCTCACCCCTGTCTCCACGTCGCGGGCCGAGTTCTCCAGCGCCTCGCGGATCTCGGCCGGGGACAGTGACGGGCAGGCCTGCTTCAACAGGGCGCAGACTCCGGCGATTTGAGGGGCGGCGGCCGAAGTACCGCTGGCGACGACCCAGCCGTCGTCGGGCGGGGTCCCGTCGCCCGGCCAGTCGAGGATGCCGTCCCGGTCCTCGTCGGGCTGGGAGCGCCGGCGGTCGATGTCCGAGCCGGGCGGTGCGGGCAGCACGATGTAGGCCGCGCCGGGCTGCATGCCGACCAGGCCCGACACGTCGGGTACCTTTCGGCCCGGATAGACGCCGCTGTCGAATCCGCTCGCGTAGTCCGACGCCTGGGGCTTCCACTCCTCGTCCAGGTAGACGCCGCCGGCGGAGATCACGTCGGGATGCTGCCCCGGGAAGGCGTGATGGCCGTTGCCGGAGGCGCACACGACGACGATGCCGCTCCTGACCGCGAGGGCGATCGAGGAGGCCAGGGCCTGTGCGGGGGCCGGGAGCGGCGGATACGGCGCGTTGTAGCCGAGGCTGATGCTGATGATGTCGGGCCGGTCGGACTGCGCCACGGCCGCGTCGAAGGCCCCTTTCAGGTTGTTGGGCCCGGCCTTGACCATGGTGAAGTCGATGCCCGGGGCCACCGCGAACGCGTTCGCCGACTCGCAGGTGCCGTGCCCGTCCTCGTCGACGTCCACGGTGGTGGCCGCGGGCCCCAACACGACGGTGCCGTTGTATCCCTTGTCCACGAAGTACGGGTGGCGCTCCCACCCGGTGTCGACCATGGTCAGCCGGACTCCGACCCCGGTGACGCGTTCCGCATGCAGGGCTTGGGCCCCCAGATGTTCGGCGACCTGGTCGAGGGTGAGGGCCCAGTAGCCGGGGTCCGGCTCCTGTGCGGACGTGGACATCGGGATGGCCGGCTGTTCCAGGGCCACTCCCTCCAGGAATTCGGCCGCAGGGCCGCTGTCGGTCGCGATCAGGCCGGGCCGGCCGCTGGAGGGACTGTTGATGAAGGTGCGCATCACCCGTGGCAGCACCCCGCTCGGCGGGATGACTTCCCGCTGCTGGGTGAAGAGCTTGGTCTCGAAGTGCCTCTCGTACAGTTCGGGCCGTGCGGCGATGTGGATCGTCGTCGCCGATTCTCCGAGGATCCTGAATCCCCAGTCCTTGAACGCCGCCTTCGCCCGCCGGACCGCATCGGGGTCCGACACGAACTGCAAGGCGTTGTCCACGGTGATGTTCTGCGCGTCGAAGAGCGACACGGGCCCGATGGAGCGCGGTGACGCGTGGGCGTACACCACTTCGGGCAGGCGTTTGTCAGCGCTTTGTGCCATGTGCTTCAACCCCCGATGAGTCGAGTCCGGGCCGCAGGGACGGCCAGGGCCACGGTCAGCGGACCGTCCCTGAAGACGAGTCCCGCCTCCGCGAATTCCTTGAGTGCGCGTTCCACCGCTTCGACGGATCCGCGCGGAGCGAGCCGTCGACGGAGCGCGTCCGCCGTGACCGGGCGCTCGCAGCAGGCGAGGTAGAGGTCGGCCGCGAACCCTTCGAAGAGGTAGGTGCCCTCGCTTCCCTTCCGTCTGTTGTCGTGGATCTGTACGTAGTGCGGGGCCTGCCGGTACTCCAGTACCGGCGGGCCCGCCTCGTCCCGCCAGGCGTCCTGCCAGTCGGCGGCCGCACGGCGCAGGGAGACGTACGCGCTGTCGGGCAGTGCGCCGTCGATGTCGCACGAGAAGAAGTAGGCGATCCGGGCAAGGTCCAGGTCCGCCGGGTAGATGTGGGCATAGCTAGGGTCGGGGCGCAGGTCGCGGAGGATCCCCTCCCGGTCGGTGAAGAGCGGGCTGAATCGCTCCATGGTGATGCGGGCGGCGCTGCCGGGCGGCTGCAGATGCTCCAGCTGCCACAGGGCCGCCGCCTGGTCGGCGCAGTCCTCACGGGTCTCGCCCGGAAATCCCCACAACAGGTTCCAGGAGACCCGGATTCCGTAGTGCTGTGCCCAGCGCAGCAGATTGACGTTCTGCGCGGCGGTGACTCCTTTTCGCATGAGGCGCAGGACGTGTGAACTGAACGACTCGATCCCGGGTTGCATCTGCACCACACCGGCGTCGGCGAGCAGTTCGAGCTGCCGACGGGAGAGATTGGCCTTGACCTCGTAGAAGAGCTCGTACTGTGCGCCGCTTTCCACCAGAGCGGGGAACAGGGTGCGCAAGTAACGCATGTCGAGGATGTTGTCCACCGCTTCGAAACGGAAGCTGCGGTATCTGCGCGTCTGGTGGGCGAATTCGTCCAGCACGCGTTCGGCCGATTTCGAGCGGAATTCCATGGTCTTGCCGTTGAGCCCGCAGAAGGTGCAGTGGTGTCTCGTTCCCCACCAGCAACCGCGGGCCGTCTCGATGGGCAGGTACACCGAGCGACGTGCCGTGGCGGGCAGCAGGCCGAGGTGCTCGGCGTGCTCGAAGTACTCGTCGTAGTCGGGTGCCGGCAGGTCGTCGAGACGGGTGACGAGGGGCGAGGGGGGTGCGGTCACGACGTGTCCCGACACCTTGCGTGCCAGACCCGGTACGGCGTCGAGATCGCCGTCGCCGGCCAGCGCCTCCAGCAGGATCGGGAAGGCCGTGTCGGCTTCCCCGATGATGGCCGCGTCGACGCACGGCACGCCGCGCACGAGTTCCATGCCCATCACGGAGTCGAAGTTGGCGCCGCCGAACACGATGAAGAGGTCCGGGTACCGTTCCTTCAGCCGTCGCGCCAGTGCGATCGAGGCCGTGTTCTGCTGGAACGTCGAGGTGAACCCGACGAGCCGGAACCGGTCCCAGGGGTACGCCTCGACGAGTGCGTCCAGGTAGGCGGGTACGTCGTGCTGCCGGATACGCAGCAGGCCGGCCCTCAGGGTGTCGGGGCACATCTCGTGGGCGCGGGCGATCCCGTCGACGTACAGGTCGAGGAAGCGCTCCTGCGAATCGGGGGCCGCAGAGCCGAAGGCCTCCGGCGAGAACAGCCAGTCGCCCAGTTGACAGCCGGATTCCCCGGCCAGGAGTCGGTAGCGGTCCACGCCGAGTGCGGCGGCGAAGTCGAGGTTGGCGTGGAGCGTGTGTGCCGGGAATCCGTGGGTCCGCGCGATCGCCTTCAGGAGGCCGATCTGGAGCGAGGGACGCCGGTCGTCCATGAACGGCATGCACACCAAGAGGACCGGCGGAAGGTCGCGCCGCGTCGCAGGGGCGCTCGGCATGGCGGGTCCGGTTACTCCGACGGAGTCCCGCGGAATTGGCCCTCGATCTTGAAGACCTCGAAGTTCTGCTCGGATTCCTTTCCCGGAATGAACTTCGCGTCGAAGTCCTGCAGCGACGTGTCGTCGTTGAACGCGCGCTCGGCCGCCTCGAACACCAGCCGCAATGCCCTCCTGTCCCCAGGAGTGAAAAGAGGACTCAAGACTCCCAGAGCTTGCCTGAGTTGATCGACCTCGTGCCAATGCAGCTCTTTCCGGCTCATGACGCCCCCCGTCACTCGAACTCGCACAGGGTGTGCGGAGATTGAATGCCGGGGAGTCTGGCGACGGTCCGGAACTTCGTCAAGTAGCGGGTTTTTCCAGAGGATTGGGCTCCGGATCGGCGCCGAGGTTGGCGCGTATCTCCGCGGCCCTGGGATGGCCGAGTTCCTCCAGCAGCATCACCGCGCGCCCCCAGGCCTCCCGTGCGGCGCCGGGGTCACCGGCGGCGAGGTGCAGGTCACCCAGGGACGAGAGGGTGTCGGCCTCGTTGTAGCGGTCCCCCGTCTGCCGGTAGATCGCCAGCGCCCGCCGATAGCAGTCGACGCCCTGCGCGTACCCGCCCAGGTGGTGGTGGACGTGCCCGAGACTGTCCCAGGTGTCGGCCTGGGCGAACCGGTCCCCCGCCTCCTCGTGCAGCCGCAGAGCCCGCTCGCAGTGGACGAGGGCCTCCTGGTGCAGGCCCAGTCGGGAGCAGAACCAGCCCAGGGCATTGAGGGCCCGGGCCTGGCCGGTGCGATGGCCGGCCGTCTCGAAGAGGGCCAGCGCCTTGCGGGAGTGGTCAAGAGCCAGGTCGTACTGTCCTTGCTGGTCCCCGAGCCAGGCCAGCGTCCGATGAGAATGCGCCTGCCCGAGGGGGTCGTCGAGCGTCTCGTACAGGTCGAGGGCCTGCCACAGGTGGGTGGCGACGTCCTCATACCTGCTGAGTCGCATGTACGCATAGGCCAGGCAGCCGTGGCTGACGGCCTGACCGTGGGCGCTCCGCGTGCGCCGGGCGGACTCCAGCGCACGCCGGTACACGGTCTCGGACTCCTGCCAGTGCCCGCGACGGTCGAGATAGGGGCGCAGCGTCCAGCCCAACTGCCAGGCGTGGGCGTCCAGTCCGGTGCTCTGGGCCTGCTGCTGCACGGCCACGAGAACAGCGTGCTCCTTGCGGAACCAGGCCAGCGCCGCGTCGTGGTCGTCGAAGTCCTCGCCGGGCGCGGGTGATCCGGGCAGGGGGAGGGTGATCGGGTCGTCCCGGTTCGGGTTCAGCCGCAGGCTCGCGCGGTAGGCGCTGCGCAGATAGTGGTCGAGGAGGCGGTGGACCGCGGCGTGCCGCACGGCGGGCGGCTCGTGTGTTTCGGCGAGTTCGGCGGCGTAGCTGCGCAGGAGGTCGTGGAACCCATAGCGCCCGGCCTCGGGGCGCGTGACGAGATGACTGTCCGTCAGCTCGTCGAGCAGCGGACGGATCTGACCTGGCGCCAGGTCGGCGAGCCCGGCCGCTGCCGCGAAGCCGATGTCGGGGCCGGGTTGCAGGCCGAGCAGCCGGAACAGCCGCGCCGTCGGGCCCGTCAGCCGCCGGTAGGACCAGGAGAAGACCTTGCGGACGTCGGTGGCCGCGTCCGTCCCGCCGAGCAGGTCCAACGCCCCGCCGGCGGCGTGCAGTTCCTTGGCCACGGCGTCGAGCGGCAGTTGGGGGTGGGTGGCGGCGTACGCGGCGACGACGGCCAGGGCCAGCGGGAGGCGGGCGCAGGAAGCCACGATGTCACGCACCGCGTCGGGGGCGGCGGCGAGGCGCTGCCGGCCGATGCGGCCTGCCAGTATGTCCCGTGCCTCGCTGTCGGACATCAGGCCGAGGACGACGGGCTGGGCGCCGTCGGTGACCATCAGGCCGGTGAGCCGGTTGCGGCTCGTGATCACACTGAGGCAGTCGGGCGAGCCGGGCAGCAGCGGGCGTACGTGGTCGGCGTCCTGGGCGTTGTCGAGCAGGACGAGCATGCGCCGGTTCGCCAGCAGGCTTCGGTACAGGCCGGCTTGGCTCTGCGGGTCGACGGGGACGCGCTCGGGCGGTACGCCGAGGGCGTCGAGGAAGCCTCGGATCGCGTCGGACGGCCGTACCGCGCGGCCGCCCGGGTCGTAGCCGCGCAGGTTGACATAGAGCTGTCCGTCGGGGAACCGGTCGCGGACGCGATGGGCCCAGTGCACGGCGAGGGCGGTCTTGCCGACCCCGGCGGTGCCGCCGATCGCCGAGACCACGACCGTACCGCGGGTTGTCGCACTGTCCGGCAGCATGGCGTCCAGTCGCTCCAGGGCCTCCTCGCGGCCGACGAACCCGCTGAGGGGGTGCGGGAGTTGGGCGGGTACGACCGTCGGCGCCGGGGCGCGGGCCACGACGGGCTGGATGTCGCCCCCGGGATCGGCCGCCAGGATCCGGGCGTGCGCCTGGCGCAGCCTGCGGCCCGGCTCCACTCCGAGTTCGCCACGCAGCAGAGCCCGGGCGTGGTGGTAGGCCGCGAGTGCCTCCGCCTGCCGGCCGGCGCGGTGCAGGGCGAGCATGAGCAGGGCGTGGAGGTCTTCCCGGAGCGGGTGGTCGACCGTCAACTGCCGTACCTCGCCCACCAGGTCGAAGTCGTCGCCGAGCGCCAGGTCGACCTCGATGCGTTCCTCCAGGACGCTGAGCCGGCGTTCCGTGAGCCGGTCGCGTTCGGTGTCGAGCAGGGGGCTGGTCATCCCCTCGCAGAGGCGGCCGTGCCACAGGCCGAGGGCGCGGTGCAGGGCCTGCGCCGCGACAGTGAGTTCGCCCCGGGCCCGAGCGGCGTGTGCCCGGTCGATGAGCTCGTCGAAGGCGCGCACGTCCAGCCGCCCCGCGCCGAGGGTCAGCAGATAGCCGGCCTCGGTCCAGTTGAGCAGCCCCGAGGGTGCCCTGGGCGGGCGTTCGGGCTCCAGTGCACGACGGAGTCCGGAGACGTGCCGTTGCAGCAGGTTGGCCGCGCGCGCCGGCACGGCCTGCCCCCAGACGGCGTCGACGAGCTGGTCCCGGCTGATGGGGGCGTCGGCGTGCAGGAGCAGTACCGCGAGCACGACACGCTGCTGCATCTGGCCCAGGTCGAGCTCGGTCGCACCTCGCCAGGCCCGCAGTGGTCCGAGCAGTTGGAAACGCAGTCCGGTGAACGGCTCCGGCCCAGTCATCACGGGCTCCCACCTCAAGCAGCGCCTGTCGTCCACGCTAGCGCCGAACCCGCGCCGGCACCGCCCGCCCGGACTGCAGCGGTTGCTGCAACGGGGACTGCAACCCGGCCTCGCAGCATGGTGCCCGGCCCGCGCCGGCATGCGAAGTGCCGTTCCCGCGCGGCCCTTTCGACCCTACGAGCACGGGGGCTCTCCATGACAGACGTACTGACCGCGGCCCGGGCCGAGGCGCTGTTCAGCAGTGAACTGGCCACCGGGTCCGAGCCGACGCCGTCCGAGATCGGCGCTGCGATCCGGCGGGCGATCCAGGTCAACGGCGGTAGCCGCGGCTGCGCGGGCACGCTCGCCCGTGCCTACGGCGAGCGCCCCGAGACGGCCGTGCCCAGGATGCGGTGGGCCCTGCGCCAGATCGTGGCGGCCTATCCGCGGACGCTGCCACGCCTCGTGCGGACGCGCGACGCGTGAACGGGACGACACGGCTCGTCGTGGGCGTTCAGACGTGCCTGTCCGTCGTCGCCGTCTCCGGTTTCCTCCTGGAGTGGGCTCGCACACCGCTTGTTCTGTGCGGCCTGGGCTCGTTGGGTGCGGCGGTCGTCTTCGTGGCCCGGTTCGGGGCGCGGCCCGGGGCGCCTGCGGAGCTGCGTGTCCGGGAGGCCCTCGACGTGGAGCGCACCAGGCTGCGACACGACCTCCACGACGGCCTCGGTCCTCTGTTGTCCGGCATCGGGCTGTGCGCCCGGGCCCTGTCGGACCTGCTCGGCGAGCGGAGCGGGGACACGGAACGGGCACTGCTGAACCGTATCCGGGCCGAGTTGTCCCATGCCGCGACGGAGGTGCGGCGGGTGATCGAGGCGCTGCCGCCCGCGGCGGTCGAGGCGCACGGGCTCGTCGAGGCACTGCACCGGCACGCCCGGTTCGTCGCGCCCACGACGGCTGTCGAGATCGTGGCGGCTGCCTTGCCGGTGCTGCCCCCGTCGCTGGAGGCGACCGTGTACCGGATCGTCACGGAGGCGGTGACCAACGTGGTGCGGCACGCGGACGCCCGGCACGCCACCGTCGCGCTGACCGTACGGCGCCGCTCCCTGCTGGTCAGCGTCGCCGACGACGGGCGCGGGATCGCCCGGTCCCCGGCCGGGGTGGGGCTGACGTCCATCCGGCACCGGGCCGAGGCCGCGGGCGGGCGGCTCTCGGTCCGTACCGCTCCCGGCAGCGGCACCGAGGTGCGCGTGCGGCTCCCGCTGCCGCACAACCGCGCGGCGCCCGGGCGGGGCCCGGGTCCGAGGGGACGTCGTCCCGGCACGGAGAGGACTCCTGCCTCTGCTGCCCTCGGGTCGGACGCCGCACCGTGAGGTCAGCCATCAACGGCGAGTTCCCTACAAGGAGTCATCACATGGCCTCTGGAACCTTCCAGTCCCTTCCCGTACCGACGACGGCACTCGACGGCCGTATCAGCGCGATCGTCCTGGACCCCGGCGGCAACCCGGCCGACGTCGTCAACAAGGGCACTCCGATCACCGTGCGGATCGAGTGGAACCTCACCGGTTTCCTCGTTCCGCTGCTGGGCGGCACATGGAACGTGCACGTCAGCGTGGACGAGATCGGCGGCCCGCACGACTTCAACGAGCCCCCGACGCCGGTGTCCGTACCGCTCAACGGCGCTCCCGACTACCGCCGCGACATCGTCCTGACGTCGCTGCAGGCCGGGCGCACCTACTCGCTCATCGCCTCGCTGGCCTACCGCAACCCCGCCGGCGGACCCGCTCCGCTCGGCGGCTACGTGAACGTCGGCACGGTCAACGTCCTGCTCTGACCGGCGACGGTCCACCGGTCCATTTTCACACCGGGGGAGTCCGCGTCCCGTCCCGCCACCACGGCAGGGCGGGACGCGGGCATGTCCGGCCACTGCCCGTCAGGTGCCCGGCTTCCGCCCGTACACGAACACGTCGTCGCCCTTCTTCAGGAGCGACCAGTACTTCTTGGCGTCCTTGGTGGTCATGTTGACGCAGCCGTGGGAGCCCGGCGGGTTCCACATGCTGAGGTTGACCGAGTGGAAGGCCTGGCCGCCGTCGAAGAACTGGCTGTAGGGCATCGGCACGTCGTAGATGTTCGAGACGTGGTCGATGTCCCGCCAGTAGATCTTCTTCAGGCCGGTGCGGGTGACGTACCCCTTGCGGCCGGTGCGGACCGGGACCGGGCCGTAGACGAGGGTGTTGCCGTCCTGGATCCAGCTGAGCTGGAGGGTCAGGTTGACGCAGGCGATGCGGCCCTTGTTCGTCGGGCACTTGCCGTCCTTGTTGGGGTTGTGCCCCACGGCCTTCTGCTTGTTCATCAGGTCCATCACGCCCCAGGTGACGGAGCCCGCGTAGCCGATGTTCGGCGTGATGCCGTGCTTGGTCTGGAAGGCCTTGATGGCCTTGCAGTCGCTCGCGGACTGCTTTCCGTCGACCGGCAGGCCGAGGAACTTCTCCACCTGCTTCTGGTACGGCCCGGTCGACGTCGTGCACCCCGTGGACGCCTGGGCGGACCCGGTGCCCAGTGCGAGAGTGAGCGGTGCCACCAGTCCGGTGATCCCCAGTACGACGGCTCCCCGTCTGCGTATGTCCCCCATGGCCGGCCTTGCCTTTCGCGCTCGATGGTCGTCCCTTGTGCGATCTCTGCCAGCTAGACCGGTGTCCGGGGTGATCGGTTGTAGAGCCCCGCACGCTAAGACCAAACGGTGACAATCGCAGTGGGGCAGATCACACGGTCGCGCCTAGGCTGCCGGTCATGCACCGCACGCTCGCCGACGACCTCTCCCGGCTTCCCGAGGGGCTGCCGGTCGGCGGGGCGGGGGCCCAGGGCGCGCTCGCGCGGTTCGCCGAGCGGTGGGCGCCCGGGTTCTCGGGGTCGGCCGGTCCGCGCCGTCTCGGTTTCGTGACGGGCGGTACGACGCCGCGGCGGTCGCCGGTGACTGGCTGACCAGCGCGTTCGACCAGAACGTGGCCGGGGCCGTGGGTTCCTGGGCGGCGGCCCTGGAGCGGGAGACGGTGGGTTGGCTGCGGGAGCTGTTCGGGCTGGGCGAGGCGCACTCCAGGGCCTTCGTGACGGGGGCGACCGTGTCCAACACGGTGGGGCCGGCCGTCGCCCGGGAGTGGCTCGGCGAGCGGCTCGGCGTGGACGTGTCACGGGACGGCGCGTCGGCGCTGGGCCCGGTCGACGTGCTGTCGGGCAGCCCGCACTCCAGCATCGCCAAGGCCCTTTCGGTGCTGGGGATCGGGCGGAATCGACTGCGGCCGGTGGCCTTGCTGGACGGCAACCGGGAGGCCGTCGACGTGGCCGCCCTGGACGAGGCGCTCACCGCGCTGGGCGGGCGGCCCGCGATCGTCGTGGCGAACGCGGGCACCGTGAACACCGTCGACCTCGACGACCTGCGGGCCGTCGCCGCCCTCAAGGAACGGCACGACTTCTGGCTCCACGTGGACGCGGCCTTCGGCGCCTTCGCCGCGCTCTCCCCCGCGCACGCGCATCTCGTCGCCGGACTCGACGCGGCGGACTCGGTCTGCGTGGACCTGCACAAGTGGCTCAACGTGCCCTATGACCCGGCCGTCCAGTTCACCCGCCGCCGCGACCTGCAGACCGCCGTCTTCCACAACGCCTCCCCGTACCTCGGACTCCCCACCGGTGAACCGGACTTCCTGCACCTCACCCCCGAGAACTCCCGGCGCCTGCGGGCGCTGCCGGCCTGGTTCTCCCTCATGGCGTACGGCCGTGACGGGCATCGCGAGATCGTCGAGCGCAATGTCGCCCTCGCCCGGAAGCTCGGTGAACGCATCGCGAAGAGGCCGGAGTTGGAGCTGCTGGCGCCGGTGCGGCTCAACGTCGTCTGCTTCGGCCCGGCCGGGGATCCGTCCCAGGAACGCGTCGACGCGCCGGCTCGGGCGGTCGCCGACTCCGGGGAGACCTTTCTGACGCCGACGGTCCATCGCGGGACGCCCGCGCTGCGGGCCGCGTTCGGCAAATGGCGCACGTCCGAGGCCGATATGGAGCGGGTGTCGGACGCTGTGGTCGCCGCTGCCCGAGTCGTCTGACTCTCAGCCGTCGGTGTATCGGACCCTCGCGAGGAAACCGGAGTTCATCGAGGTGAGGCCGCCGTCGACCGTCAGGGCGGTGCCGGTGATCCAGGCCGCGTCGCGGGAGGCGAGGAAGGCGACGGCGGCGGCGATGTCCTCGGGCTCGCCGACCCGGCCGAGCGGGTAGAGGGGCCGGAGCGCCTCGAGTTCGTCGTCGCGACCCTCCCACGCGGACGTGCGGACCGTGCCGGGCACGACGAGGTTGACGCGGACGCCGCGCGGGCCGGCGTGTCCGGCCATGGTGCGGGTGAGGGAGAGGAGCCCGGCCTTCGCCGCGCTGTAGGCCTGGTTGCCGAAGTTCTGCAGGCCGTTGATGGAACCGATGTTGACGACGGCGCCGCGGCCGGAGGCGGCCAGGTGCGGGAGGGCCGCCCGGCAGCAGCGGTAGGTGCCGGTGAGGGTGATGTCGAGGTCGCGGTCCCATGCCTCGTCGGTGCCGTCCTCGAAGAGCGGGGGGTCCGGGGTGCAGGAGGCCGCGCTGTTGACCAGGACGTCCAGCGTGCCGAAGGCCTCGACCGCGTGCGCGACGGCCGCCTCGACCTGCGTGCGGTCCGCCACGTCACAGCCCAACGCCTCGGCGGGAAAGCCCTGTTCACGGAGTACGGCCGCGGTCTTCTCGGCCTCGGACGCGTCGGCGTCGGTCAGCAGGACACGCGCACCTTCCTCCGCGAGCCGCCGGGCCACGGCGGCGCCGATGCCGCGGGCCGCGCCGGTGACGAGAACCCCGTACCCCTCGAAGCGCTTTGAGTCAGCCATGAGCCGAAGCTACTCCCGGAATGATCTACCGGGCAGATAGCGTGCGCGCATGTCCGCGTTCATACAGCAGCTTCCCGCGCTGATCGGTGTCGTGATCGGTGCGCTCGGTTCGTACTTCGCGGTCGTGCGCAGTGACCGCGCGCGGTTCCGCCGCGAGCAGGCGGCCCGTTGGGAGGAACGGCGGCTGGCCGTGTACATCGACTATGCGCGGACGCTCAAGAAGACGATCACTCTGGCGTGCCGGGTGGCGTCCCACTTCGGCAACGATCCCCATCCGCATCCGCTCTCCCCCGAGGAGGCCGCACCGCAGCTGGCCGCGGCCACCCTCGCCCGGGACCCGGACGGGGAAGCGCTGCTGCTGATGGGGAGCCCGCAGGTGGTGGAGAAGGCGCGGGTATGGGTCACGGTGGTGCTGGAGATGGAACAGTTCCTGCGCGACGGGACGCGCGATCCGGCCGCCTGGCAGGCGCTGCTGGAACGGCATCGGGGCGGACGGGACGGCTACTACGCCGCCGTACGCGAGGATCTGGCGCTGCCACCGGGTCTCACGGTGCGGTGGCAGCTGCCGGTGCAGTCCTCCTGACCTACCGATAGCCCGTCGTGTCCGCCGGCTTCCCCGCGTCCTGCACCTCCACCAGGTACCGCCAGGCGTCCGGGCGGCTGCCGTCGAGGTCGGTGAAGCCGTAGACCTGGGCGAGGCCGCCGCTGGAGAGGGACTCGCCGTTCCAGCGGGAGACGTCCGGGTCGGTGGCGAGGGCGGTGACGGCTCGGCCGACGTAGCGCGGGGTCTCGGAGATGGCGAAGTGGGGGACGCGGTCGAGGGCCTCGCGCCAGTTGTCCTCGCGGACGCCGAAGTGGTCGAGCATGATCTCCGAGCGCAGCCAGCCCGGCGTCAGCGCGACGGCTGTGGCTCCGCGCGGGCCGAGTTCACGGCCGAGCGCGAAGGCCATGCGCAGTACGGACGTCTTGGCGAGGTCGTAGAAGAAGGAGACCCGGTAGTTGTCGCGGTTGTAGTCGGCGGTGCCGTCGGTGACCTCGACGACCAGGCCGCCGGGCCGGCGCAGCAGCAGGGGCAGGGCGTGGTGGCTGGTGATCGCGTGCGTCTCGACGGCGAGCCGCAGCAGGCGCAGGCCCTTGTCGAGGTCGTGCTCCCAGACCGGGGTGTCCCATGCGAAGAGGTTCTCGCCGCCCCAGATGTCGTTGACGAGGACGTCGAGGCGGCCCTGTTCGTCGGCGATGCGGTCGACGAGGGCACGGACCCGGTCCGGGTCGAGATGGTCGGTGGGTACGGCGATGCCGTGGCCGCCGGCCTCGGTGACCAGGTCGGCGGTGTCCTCGATGGTCTCGGGGCGGTCGTACTCGGAGCGCTGGGCGCGGGTGCTGCGTCCGGTGACGTAGACCGTGGCGCCGGCCGCGCCGAGTTCGACCGCGATCCCCCTCCCGGCGCCCCGGGTCGCCCCGGCGACCAGCGCCACCTTGCCTTCGAGTGCTGCCGACATGTCCGGCCTCCCGTTCCGCTGCGACTGCTGTCACTGTCGAGGGTGCCGGGGAAGCCGGACATCTCCTGTCGTGTTTTGGCGCGGACCTCGGACGGTCACCCGGCCGGGCGCAGTTTCGCCTCCAGGGCGGCGCGGTCCGCGAGGAACCAGATGTGGCCGCCCTGGTTGGTCTCCTGGACGAAGTCGCGCAGGGCGGTGCTCTCGGCGAGGTGCCGGGAGATGTCGCCGACGACGGCGAGGCGCTGCCGGTAGTTCACGAACTTCTGCATGACCGCGCCCGCGACCCCCGACCGCAGCCGGAAGAAGTCCTCGGCCACCCTCCCCCACTCTCAACTCCGTTCGAGCGGGGGGACCCCCATCACAGGCACCACGACCAGCTCGGCGTCGTGGCCCATCGCGTCACCGATGAGATCGAGCGCGGCCTGCTCCCCGTCGAGCGGCGGGCCGTCGGGGGCGCAGACCAGGGCGCGGGTGTCATGGAGGGTCACGAGCGTGTTGGTGGTCATGACCGGTGATCGTATTGCGCGCCCGGGGTCACTGGCCGGGCGATGCGCTCCCCCAGCCGGATCAGTGGCCCCGGCCGCGCCCCTCCGGCCGGCATCAGTGGCCTCGGGCGATCCATTCCTCCAGGTGCGGAGCCTCCGCGCCGATGGTGGTCGAATCGCCGTGGCCGGTGAGGACCTTCGTCTCGGGCGGGAGGGCGAGCAGGCGGTCGCGGATCGAGTCGATGATCGTCGGGAAGTGGGAGAAGGAGCGGCCGGTGGCACCGGGGCCGCCCTGGAAGAGGGTGTCGCCCGTGAAGACCGCACCGAGGGCGGGGTCGTAGAGGCAGACGGCGCCGGGCGCGTGGCCCGGGGTGTGGATCACCGTGAGGTCGGCGCCGGCGGCCTCGATGACCTGGCCGTCGACCAGATGGGCATCGGGGTCGCGGTCGGGGTGGGTCTGCTTCCACAGGGGCAGGTCGTCGGGGTGCAGCCAGATGGTCGCGCCGGTGCGGTCGGCCAGGGCCGGCGCGGCGTCGATGTGATCGTTGTGAGCGTGTGTGCACACGATGGCCTTGAGCCGGCGGTCGCCGACCGCTCCGAGGATGGCGTCGGCGTCGTGGGCGGCGTCGATCACGATGACCTCGTGGTCGTCGCCGACGATCCACACGTTGTTGTCGACGTCCCAGGTGCCGCCGTCGAGGCTGAACTGACCTGAAGTGACAAGGTGTTCGATACGAGCGGTCATCACAGCACCACCACCGAGCGAAGGACGTCACCGTGGTGCATCCGCTCGAAGGCCTTCTCCACATCGGTCAGTTCGATCGTCTCGGTCACGAACTTGTCGAGCGGAAGGCGGCCCTGCAGATGCAGGTCGATGAGCATGGGGAAGTCACGGGAGGGAAGGCAGTCGCCGTACCAGGAGGACTTGAGCGATCCGCCGCGGCCGAAGACGTCCAGCAGGGGCAGTTCGAGCTTCATCTCCGGGGTGGGCACACCGACGAGGACGACGGTGCCGGCGAGGTCGCGGGCGTAGAAGGCCTGCCGGTATGTCTCGGGGCGGCCGACCGCCTCGATGACGACGTCGGCGCCGAAGCCGCCGGTCAGCTCCTGGATCGCCGCGACCGGGTCGGACTCGCGGGAGTTGACGGTGTGGGTGGCGCCCATGGACCGGGCGGTCTCCAGCTTCCGGTCGTCGATGTCCACGGCGATGATCTTCGCCGCGCCCGCGAGGTTCGCCCCGGCGATCGCCGCGTCGCCCACGCCACCGCAGCCGATGACCGCCACGCTGTCCCCGCGGCCGACGCCACCGGTGTTGATCGCCGCGCCGATGCCGGCCATCACACCGCAGCCGAGCAGCCCGGCCACCTGCGGTGCCACACTCGGGTCGACCTTGGTGCACTGCCCGGCCGCGACCAGCGTCTTCTCGGCGAAGGCGCCGATGCCCAGCGCCGGCGACAGCTCAGTGCCGTCGGTGAGGGTCATCTTCTGCTCGGCATTGTGGGTGTTGAAGCAGTACCACGGGCGGCCACGCAGACAGGCCCGGCAATTACCGCACACGGCACGCCAGTTGAGGATCACGAAATCGCCGGGCGCGACATCGGTGACGCCCTCCCCCACCGACTCCACGACACCCGCGGCCTCGTGCCCGAGCAGGAACGGGAACTCGTCGTTGATGCCGCCCTGCTTGTAGTGCAGGTCGGTGTGACAGACCCCGCAGGCCTGCACCTGTACGACCGCTTCCCCGGGGCCGGGGTCCGGCACGACGATCGTCTCCACCCGCACCGGCTCGTCCTTGCCCGGTGCGATCACGCCGCGTACTTCCTGCGCCATGGTGTTGAACCCTTTCGTCGGCCGCTGTCCCTGTCTTTCGACCCTACGGGTGACTGATCGGTAACGGCATCGCGGCCCCCACCGGCGCTCAGCGCAGGAAGTCGCGCACGGACCGGGCCAGGGCCTGCTCGTCGAGGCCGTCCGCCCCGCCGAGGGCGCACAGCCGGTGCGGTACGTGCACCAGGGTGTCGGCCACCTGGCGGGCCGAGGTGCCGGGCAGTCCCGGCTCGACGAGGATCACGTCGGCGTGGTCCGCGGCGAGGACCGCCGTGCGCAGGCCGATCTCGTCGAAGGGGCGGATGGTGGCGCCGTACAGGACGGACAGGTCCAGGCCGGTGGTGGCGCGCAGCACGGGGTCGAGGGTGGCGCCGACGGCCAGGACCACGCCGGTGCGTCCCTCCCGGACGATCCGGAAGCCCTCGGTCGCCTCCCGTGGCTCGGCGTTGGACTCGGCGGACACATGGACGTAGGCCCGGTCGCCGCCGCGCACGGCGTCCAGGATCACCCGGCGGACCTCGGCCGGATGCCCGGGGACGTGCACGCTCCAGCCCGGGTCGGCGGCGAATCTGGTCAGCTCCGCCACGGCTCCGTAACCGACCAGGACGGCGCCGCTCCCCCGCGACTCGGCGACGGTCTCGGCGACGGCCAGCAGCATGTCGGATTGCACGGGACGGCCTCCTGGGGATGGTCGTTCATTTCGATTCGGGAAGAAATGGTTAAGAAACAAAAGGCGTTTCTCAACGCTCGTTCATATTTCCCTGGATTCCCCGGACCGCAGCCCGCCAATCCGGGTAATTCAACCTTTAACAGGGTCACAGGAATGTGGAAATCTCTTTGCCCGGTCCAGATGTACGCCTGGTTCTTGACCATGCCGGTCCTCCGTATTTTGGCGTCATGGCCGAGAACACTTCACGTCCGTATGTCCATCTGATCGCGGGACCGACCGGCGTCGGCAAAAGCGCGGCCGCCACCGCACTGGCCCGAAGTACCGGAGCCCCGATCGTGGTCGCCGACCGCTTACAGTGCTTCACCGACCTGGCCACCACGAGCGCCAGGGCCGGCGCCGACGTTCCGGGCGCGCGCCGGCACTGGCTGGGCGACCGGACCTGCGCCGACGGCGACCTGTGCGCGGAGCGGGCCGCCGACGCCCTGGTGGAGCTGGTGGAACGGCTCGGCGCCCGGCACCGGCCGGTGATCGTCGAAGGGGGTTCCATCTCGCTGCTGCGGGAGCTGTCGGCCCGCCTTCCCGCCCTGTCCTGGCGGCTGACGGTCCAACTGCTCCCGGTGCCGGAACAGGCCGTGTACGTCGACGCGCTCACCCGCCGGGCCCGGGAGATGCTGGCTCCCGAGCCGCCGGGCCGCAGTCTTCTGGCGGAGCTGGCCGCGCTGTGGCACGAGCCCGAGCAGCGGCTGTTCGCGGCCTCGGTCAACGGTTTCGAGGCCGTTCTGGAATGCTGCGCGAAGTATTCGGTCGACGTGGAGAGCCTCGGCGAGGAACACCTTCCGGAGCGTCTGCTGGACCGTATGGCCGCGCTGATCGCCGAGCGGCACGCGGAGCACGGTTTTCTCCAGCACCGCGTGTTCGCCGAGATTTTCGAGGGACGAATGGCCGATTCCGGTCTCGATGCCGATCTGCTGGAGCGTGCTGCGTGAAAGGAGCGTCCGGTCTCGTTCCCCCGGCGAATGCCGAGGAGCAGGATCTGTTGCGGGCCTCAGCCGATTTCGGGCACATCGTCGGCTCGCGTCCGCTCGGCGTCCTGACGGCGCGTTCCGTGGGCGCCGTACAGGAACTCGTCGCCTTCGCCGGGCCGCGCGGAATCGCGGTGACCGCGCGCGGGGGCGGCCAGGCGCTGTACGGGCAGGGGCAGGCCGACGGCGGCTATGTCGTCGACATGGCGGGACTCGACGAGGTGCGCTGTGTGCCGGAGGACCGGCTGCTGGTCGCCGGGGCGGGTGCGCTGTGGAGCGACGTGGTGCGGGCCTCCCTCGCCGACGGGCTGGCGCCGCCTGTGGTGCCCGACCATCTCGGCGGCAGCGTCGGCGGGGTGCTGAGCACCGGGGGCTTCGGCGGCTCCAGTCACCGGTTCGGCCTTGTCGCCGACTGGGTGCGGGAGTTGGAGGTCGTCACCGGCGCAGGGGAGCGGCTGGTCTGCTCGCGGCAGGAGCACCCGGACCTGTTCCGCGCGGTGCTGGCGGGTCTCGGCCAGTGCGCGCTCATCGTCCGGGCCACGCTCCAGCTCCTGCCCGCACCGGCCCAGGTCCGCCGCTACCGCCTCTACCACCACACGCCCGGCACGTTCTTCACCGACCAGCGCCGGCTGGCCCGCGACGCCCGCTTCAGCCATGTCGCGGGCCAGGCGCGCCCCGCGCTGGGCGGCGACTGGCACTACATGATCGAGGCGGTGGCCCCGCACACCGGCCAACTCCCGCCCGAGGACGGCCTGTTCATCGGCGACCTCGACCACGACCCGGACACCGGGGAGATCGAGGACCTCACCTACGCGGAGTACCTGCACCGCCTCGACCGCGACGAGCGGTTGCTGCGGGCGACCGGCGAGTGGCACCGCCCGCACCCGTGGCTGACGCTGCTGCTACCGGAGGAGGCGGCCACCTCGTTCGTGCCGTCCGTGCTGTCCGAGGACGCCCAACAGGCGCTGCGCGTCTGCGGCACGGTCCAGCTGCGCCCCCTCACGGGCAGCACCCTGCACGCGCCGCTGCTGCGCAGGCCGCCCGGCGAACTGCTCTGCCTGCTCTCCCTGATGCGCACGGCACCACCCGACCGCCCGGACGTCGTACGGCAGTTGGTGACCGCGAACCGCGCGCTCCACACCCGCGCCACCGCCGTCGGCGGAGTCCTGCACCCGGGCGGCGCGCTCCCGATGACACCGGCCGACTGGCGAACGCACTTCGGCCCCGACTGGGACGAACTCGTGCGCGCCAAGGCCCTCTACGACACCCACCGCGTCCTCACCCGGGGGTACGGGCTGTGGCCGTGACCTCGGTGACCGTGTTCTGCGGCGCCTCCCCCGGCCACCGGCCCACCCACCTGCGCACGGCCGGCGAACTCGGCCGCGCGCTGGCCGAGTCGGGGCTGCGACTCGTCTACGGCGGTGCCCGCACCGGCCTCATGGGCGCCGTCGCGGACGGGGCGCTGGCCGCGGGCGGCGCGGTCACCGGAGTCGTGCCGCGCCGCATGCTGCCGTACGAGATCAACCACGCCGGACTCACCGCGCTGGAGATCGTGCCGGACCTGCACGCCCGCAAGGCGCGCATGGCCGAACTCGGCGATGCCTTCGTGGCGTTGCCCGGCGGCCTGGGCACGGCGGAAGAACTGCTGGAGGCGCTGGCCTGGGCGCAGCTCAACATCCACCGCAAACCGTGCGTCCTGCTGGACTCGGACGGCTTCTACGAGCCGCTGCTGGCCTTCCTTCAACACGCCCGCGACGAGGGGTTCCTGCGGGACGGGGACCTGGAGCGGGTGGTGGTGTGCCGGTCGCCGCGGGAGGTGGTCGAGCTGCTGACGGCTCCGGAGCCCGCCGTACGCGCCGATCCTCCGCGGCTGCCGGCCGGGCGGACCGCGTTCCTGTTCTCGGGCGGCGGCTCGCAGCAGCCGGGCATGGGGCGTGAACTGCACGCCCGCAGCCCGGTGTTCGCCGAGGCGCTCGACGAGGTGTGCGAGCGGCTCGATCAGTATCTCGAAGTCCCGTTGCGGGACGTGATGTTCGCGGGCGCGGGCACGCGGACGGCCGCGCTGCTGGACCGGATCGCGTACGGCAATCCGGCGGTCTTCGCGCTGCAGGTGGCGCAGTTCCGGCTGCTGGAGAGCCGGGGCGTGCGGCCGGACGTGCTCTTCGGGTACTCGGCGGGGCGGATGGCGGCCGCGTATGCCGCCGGGGTGTTCTCGCTGGAGGACGCCTGTCGTGCGGTGGGCACGCTGTCGCGGCTCATGGGCGGGCTGTCCGGCACGGGCGGCATGGTGGCGCTGGAGGCGTCCGAGGGTGAGCTGGAGCTGCCGGACGACGTGGTGATCGCGGCGGTCAACGGGCCCCGGTCGGTCGTGGTGTCGGGCGACCGGAGTGCGGTGGCGCGGGTCTGCGCCGAGTGGTCGGCGAAGGGCCGCCGGGCCCATCTGCTGCGGGTGGACATGGCGCCGCACTCGCCCCATCTCGACCCGCTCCTGGACGAGTTCCGGGCCACCGTGGCCGCCATGGAACTGCGCGCGCCGAGGATCCCGCTCGTCTCCGACGTGACCGCGCGGCCGGTCGGGGCCGAGGCGACCCGGGACGAGTTCTGGGTGCGGGAGCTGCGCCACCCGGTGCGGTTCGCGGACGCGGTCGACCGGCTGCGCCGGGACGGCACCACCGTCTGGCTCGAACTGGGCCCGGGCGAGGTGCTGGTGGGCATGCTGGAGGAGTGTCTGCCCGGGGCGTACGCGGTGTCGGTGGCCCGGAATCGTTCGTGGTCGCGGGAGGGTGCCGACGTAGCCTGAATGCTCACCCGCCTGCCGAAGGAGCGCCGTGAGCATCGCTGAGACCGAGACCGGCCCGCCCGCCTGGCGGCTGCTCCTCGGCTACGTACGACCCCATCGGTGGCCCCTGCTCGCGGGCGCCCTCCTCTCGCTGGTCACGGGCGGGACCGGGCTGCTGCTGCCGCTGGTGGCCAAGGGTCTGATCGACGATCTCTCGCACGACCGGGCCATCACCGGCGCGCTGCTCGCCATGTCGGCGCTGGTGGTCGCCAACGCGGCGCTGGGCGCGCTGGGTTCGTACGTGCTGCGCCGCACCGCCGAGTCGGTCGTCCTCGGCGCACGGCGCGCCCTGTCCTCGTATCTGCTGCGTCTGCGCATCCCGGCGGTCGACCGCAGCGAACCGGGCGACCTGATGGCCCGGATCACCTCCGACACCACTCTCCTGCGCGAGGTCACCACCGATTCGCTGGTCGGCCTGGGCACCGGCGGGCTCACGCTGGTCGCGACGATCGTGATGATGGGTCTGGTCGACCCGGTGCTGCTCGGGGTCACCCTCGCGGTGATCGTGGGCGCGGGCACGGTGCTCGGGGTGATCGTGCCGCGCATCAACCGGGCCAGCAGACGGGCCCAGGACGCGGTCGGCGTGATGGGCGCCTCGCTGGAACGTATCCTCGGCGCGCTGCGCACGGTCAAGGCGTCGGGCGCCGAGCACCGCGAGGAGCGGACGCTGCACGACGCCGCCGAGGAGTCGTGGCGGCAGAGCGTGCGGGCCGCCAAGTGGTCGGCGGCCGCGGGCAACACGGCTGGGCTCGCCATGCAGATCGCGTTCATCACGGTACTGGCGGTGGGCGGCGCGCGGGTCGCGACCGGCGCCATCCAGGTCGGTACGCTGGTCGCGTTCCTGCTGTACGTCTTCTATCTGATGTCGCCCATCCAGAGCGTGGTCGGCGCGATCACGCAGTACCAGACGGGTGCGGCGGCCCTGGCCCGCATCCAGGAGGCGCTGAACCTGCCCTCCGAGCCGGTCTCCCGCCCCGCCCCGCTCCCCTCCCCCGGCGCGGAGCCGGCCGAACTCGCCTTCGACGAGGTCCGCTTCCGCTACGCCGACGACCTCCCCTACGTCCACCACGGCGTCACGTTCGCCGTCCCGGCACGCGGCATGACAGCCTTCGTCGGACCGTCCGGCGCGGGCAAGACGACGGTCTTCTCGCTCATCGAGCGCTTCTACGACCCCGAGTCCGGGACCATCACCCTGGACGGACGCGCCCTGCGGGACTGGGAGTTGCCCCAGCTCCGTTCGGCGATCGGTTACGTCGAGCAGGACGCGCCGGTGCTGTCGGGTTCGCTGCGGGACAACCTGTTGCTGGGTAACCCGGAGGCCGACGAGACCACGATCACCCGCGTGCTCAAGACCACCCGCCTCGACGGTCTGATCGCCCGGCTGCCCAAGGGCCTGGACACCCTCGTGGGACACCGCGGCACCAAACTCTCCGGTGGCGAGCGCCAACGGGTCGCCATCGCCCGCGCGTTGCTGCGCAGGCCGCGGCTGCTGCTGCTCGACGAGGCCACGTCGCAGCTGGACGCGGTGAACGAGGCCGCGCTGCGGGACACGGTCGCCGACGTCGCCCGTACGACGACCGTGCTCGTCGTCGCGCACCGGCTGTCGACGGTGACGATGGCGGACCGGATCGTGGTGATGGACGCCGGGCGCGTGCGGGCGGTGGGGACGCACCGGGAACTGGTCGCCGCGGACCCGTTGTACGCGGAGCTGGCCGCCACGCAGTTCCTCGCGACGGCCGGTTGAGGGACGGTTCGTAGAAGGGACCGGTCTGGCAGGGACCGGCCTAGAAGGGGTAGTGGGCGTGCTGGGTGGCGATGGTCACCCAGCGGGTGTTGGAGAACGCCTCGATGCCCCAGCGCCCGCCGAACCGCCCGTATCCGGAGGCCTTCGCGCCGCCGAAGGGGGCCTGGGGCTCGTCGGCGACCGACTGGTCGTTGATGTGCACGATGCCGGTGCGGACACGGCGTGCGACGGCGAGCCCGTGGGTGGCGTTCTCGGTGATGATGCCGCAGGTCAGCCCGTTGTCGGTGTCGTTCGCGACGGCCACCGCATCGGCGTCGTCGGCGAAGGTGTCGACCACGCAGAGCGGCCCGAACGCCTCCGCGTAGTACAGGTCGGCGTCCTTCGGCACATCGGTCAGCACGGTCGCGGGGTGCACGGCACCCTCCGGCGCACCACCGCCGACCAGGACCTTCGCCCCCTTGCCGACGGCGTCCCGGACCAGCCCGGCCACCCGCTCGGCGGCCGACGCGCTCACCAGCGGCCCGACCACCGTGTGCGGGTCGGACGGGTCGCCCGCCCGCAGCGCCGCCACCTTCGCCGCGAACTTCCCGGCGAACTCCTCGGCCAGCGACTCGTGTACGAGGATGCGGTCGCCGGACATGCAGATCTGCCCGGCGTTCATGAACACGCTGAAGGCGGCGGCGTCGACCGCGTAGTCCACGTCGGCGTCGTCGAGCACGATCACCGCGTTCTTGCCGCCCAACTCCAGTACGGCCGGCTTGAGATGACGGGCCGCCAGCTCGCCCACGATACGGCCCACGCCGGTGGAGCCGGTGAAGTTCACCCCGCGCACCCGCTCGTCCGCGATCAGCGCCTCGGCGACCTGGGCCGCGTCCTCGCGGGCGTTGGTGACCACGTTGAGCACGCCGTCCGGCAGCCCGGCCTCCCGCAGGACGTCCGCGATCAGCAGACCGCAGGCGATCGGCGCGTCCTCGCTCGGCTTGACGACCACGGTGTTGCCCGCGGCCAGCGGCGCCGCGACCGCCCGTACGCCGAGGATGACCGGCGCGTTCCACGGCGCGAACGCGGCGATCACGCCCAGCGGTTCGCGCACCGCGAGCCCGAGGGCGCCGGTCTCCTGGGCGGTGAGCACCTCGCCGCGCGGCGCGGTCACGGCGGCGGCCGCCTCGCGCAGGATGTTCGCCGCGAGGGCCACGTTGAAGTAGGCCCACGGCCGGGTGCCGCCCGCCTCCCGGGCCATCAGCTCGGCGACCTGCTCACCGCGGGCGTCCAGCAGGTCGGCCGCCTTCAGGAAGATCGCGCGCCGGGCGAACGGGGCCAGCGCCGCCCACTCCTCGAACGCCGCGTCGGCCGCGTCCACCGCCCGCCGCACGTCCTCCGGCCCCGCGGCCGCCACCGTCGCGTACACCTCGCCCGTGTAGGGGGCGAGGTCGTCCGTGGTCCGGCCGGAGACCGCCGGGACGTCCTTGCCGCCGATGAACAGTTCACGGGTGATGGGCATCGTCCGCACCTTTGCGTTCGCCGTGTGAAATTTCATTCACCTTTCGATCTGCATGCTCCGAGCAGGTCGCGGCAAAGTCAAGAGCCGCCCGTTCCCGGGCGGCCCTTGAGGGAGAGGTGCGCTGGGGCGCGGCCTATTCGAAGGCGCCGAGCAGCCCGTACGCGGGGGCCGCCATGTCGGTCACCTGGTGCAGCTGGTTGAGGTCGTTGAGCCGGTTCAGCTGCTGCAGTTGCGCGGACGGCCGCGGGATCTGCGCCTTGTGCTCCTCGGGCATGTCGCTCACGGTCAGCGAGTCGAGGGTGGCCATCGGGTTGATCCGGCCCTCGTTCGGCGCGACCGTGGCCGCGTTCGCCATCGGGGCCGCCAGACCGGTGATGCCCGCTGCGAGGCCAACGGCGGCGACGATACGTCGTGTTGAGATCATGCTTTCAGCAACGGCGGCCGGCGCCCGGCGGTCACGGGCGTGCCGCGCCGCTCACCCGTCAGGCGCAGCACGCCGCTGCGCTTGCCGAGCCTGCCGGGGCGGAGGAGTCTCGGAGGGAGAGGCCCTTCGCGGCCCGCTCCTCGCCGGGTCGCGGCCCTCGAAGGAGGTCAACCATGGGCACCGCGGCAAGCACCGCCTTCAGCGCCGATACGCTGCGCAAGGGCGTCGAAGGACACACGGCGACGGATCTTCTGTCGCTCTACGCGGACGACGCGCAAGTGCGCATCGTGGACCGCAACACCCAGCCGAGCCAACCCAAGGTCCTGCACGGCCGTGCCGAGATCGGCGCGCTGTTCGAGGACATATACAGCCGAGACATGACGCACAAGGTCGACCAGTGCATCATCCAGGGCGACCACGCCGCCTACAGCCAGTCGTGCCAGTACGCGGACGGGACCCGGGTCCTGGCCGAGTCGATGATCACGCTGCGCGACGGGAAGATCGCCGAGGAAATCCTGATCCAGGCATGGGACGAGCAGTAGGGAGAGCCCCGAGGGTCCAGGTCACCACCCGGCTGACCTGGACCTTCACCGCCCGGCTCGGTCGGCCTCGGCCGCCACGACCAGCTTCCGCAGCAGGTCGGCTAGCGTCCGCTGCTCTGCTGCGGTCAGTGCTGAGAGCAGCGCGACCTCGCCGGCTTCCTCCGTCGCCGCATGCTGCTCGAAGGCGGCACTTCCGGCTTCGGTGAGCCGGACCCGCACCCGCCGCCGGTCGGCGGTCTCGTGCGTACGACTGATCAGCCCCGCCTCCTCCAGCGGCCCGAGCCGCGCCGACAGCGCGCCCCGGGTCAGCCCCAGCCGCTCGGCGAGCAGCGAGGGACTCGCGGTGTACGGCGGGCCGAGCCGCCGCAGCGTGAGCAGCACCTTGTACTGCCAGCGCCGCAGTCCGTCGGAGTCCAGGGCCTCGCGCCGGGCCTGTGTCGCGTGCCGGGCCAGCAACGCCAGCCGGACGAAGATCGCCTCCTTGACCGGGTCCATCCAGGCCAGTTCCTTCTGCCACTCCTCGACGTGCCGGTCGGCCGAGTCCTCCATCGTCTGTCTCCCGCAGTGGTTTTCTTGTGGATGGTTTTCCGCATAACTACCTTCTCCCGTCATGACGAACACGACGAGTGCTTCGCGCACATCCGTGGATCTCGACGAACTGATCGCCTCCGCACGGGAGTTGTCCCTCGCGGCCCGCTGGCCCCGCGCCCTCGCACTGCTGGACTCGACCGCCGTCACCGAGTCCGCCGACCGCGCCCGGCTCGCGCTGGCAGCGGCCGAAGTCGCCCTGGAGAGCGACTGGTTCGCGGGTACGGACCTCACTCCGGCCCGTGTCGGGGCCGCGGCCCAGCTGCTGCCCGAGGACGACTGGGACCTCGGCTTCGCACGGCTGCGACACACCTACTTCGGGCTGCTCCGCATCGACGGCACCGTGTGCTTCGGCCCCGACGGCAAGGATCCCGAGGCCCTGGCCGCGGTTCGACGCGAGGTGTACGCGCTGCGGGACCGATCCCCGGACGTGGTGCGCGGCGGCTGGGCCTCGATGTACCTGGGTCTGATCACCGACAACCACTTCGGCGAGGGCGACGCCGCGGCCGCCCACTACACGGCCGCGCTGGAGGCCGGCGAGTCGGGCGCCGATCCCCTGCTGGCCCGGGAGGCCCTGCGTCACCTCGGCGGTCACGCCCACGCCACCGGCGACCAGGACCGAGCCCTGGAACGCTGGCGCCGGGCCACCGAGCTGGGCGCCGGCGCGGGCAACCTGCCCGGCACGCTCTCCCAGCAACTGCTGCTGGCGATGCTGGCACGCGACACGGGCGACGAGCCCGGGGCCAGGGCCCTCGCGACCGAGGTCGCCCGCTGGGCCGGCGCGATCGGCGCCGACCGCCTCAACGCACAGGCGACCGCCTTCCTCGCCGGGATCGATCCGATGGGCTCGCCGAAGGAGGACGAGAGCGTCGGTTAGGCTCGTGGCGGGCCGTGACTGGCGCTGAGGTGGAGTACCACCGGGGAGCGGTCCCGCAGAGTCGATGCCGTGCGCCTGGGCGATCCGGTCACCACAGCCCAGGAGTGGATCATGTCCCAGGCACGTCTCATGGACGGCTCCGCGCTCGCCCGGCGCATCGTCGAGGCCACCGCCAAGAAGGCGGCCGACCTCACCGAGCGCACCGGCACGGCGCCCTGTCTCGCGACCGTGCTGGTCGGCGAGGACCCCGCCTCCGTCACCTACGTCCGGATGAAGCAGAACCGCTGCCGCAAGGCCGGCATCGAGTCCCGCCACGTGGCACTGCCCGCGGCCACGACCACCGCCCAACTCACCGCCGCTCTGCGCGAGTTGTCGGACGACCCCGCCGTGCACGGCATCCTGCTCCAGCACCCGATGGGCGAGCACATCGACGAGCGAGCCGCGTTCGAGGCGATCGCGCCCGAGAAGGACGTCGACGGCGTCACCTTCGCCTCGTTCGCGACGATGAGCTTCGGCCTGCCGGGGTTCGTGTCGTGCACGCCCGGCGGCATCATGCGGCTGCTCGACGAGTACGACGTCGACCCGGCCGGAAAGCGTGCGGTGGTCGTCGGCCGCAGCGCCATCCTCGGCAAGCCGGCCGGGATGCTGCTGCTCGCCCGCGACGCCACGGTGACCTACTGCCACTCCCGCACCCGGGATCTGTCGTCGGTGGTACGGGAGGCGGACATCGTGGTCGCCGCGGTCGGCCGGCCCCGCCTGATCCGCGGCGAGGACATCAAGCCGGGCGCGGTCGTGATCGACGCCGGCTACAACCCGGGCAACGTCGGCGACGTCGACTTCGACTCGGCCGTGGAGCGGGCAAGCCTGATCACACCGGTGCCGGGCGGCGTCGGTCCGATGACGATCGCCACGCTGCTGGAGCAGACCGTGGACGCCGCCGCCCGGCAGCTCGGGGTGTGATCAGCGCATCCAGGCGCTGTAGTCCATGACATCCCCCGCTCGCACGCCGTACTCGGGCTCGGCCTGCGTGAACGTGGTCTCCAGGCCGAGTACGGCGCCCGTCGCCGGGTCCATGATCAGCATCCGGCGGGTACCGGACCCCTCGTACACATACGCCTGCCCGCGCCTGCCGAGCCGGTCGGTCACCTGCCCCACCGGCCGCAGCCCCTCGGTGCCGGCCAGCAGCCGGGCGAGCGTCGCGGACTCTCGGGCGCCGAGGGTCCAGTGGTCGAGCAACACGTCGACGGCGTCGAGGAGTTCACCGGTGTCCGGCGTGGTGTGGAGGGACGCGGCCTCCTGGAGGTAGCCGCGCAGCCGGTCCACGTCGTGCGGCGGCGGGGACTCCGGCGGGGCGTCGCTCCAGCTCGGCGGATAGCTCTGCCGGCTGATGACGTGCCCGTCCTCGACCAGGTGGGGATCGCCACCGTCGTCGCGCAGCACCGGCCGACCCGGGTGCCGCGGATCAGTGGCCACCACGAGCTCGGTGTGACTGCCGTCCGCCTTCCAGCGCACGACCCGCTCCTCCGGGAGGGTGACCGGCGGCTTGTCGTCACTCATCCCCATGCTCCAGGACTGCACATGCGTGCCCTTGCGCAACTCCGGCTCCCCGTCGCCAGCGGCAGCCGCCGCCCGCTCCGCCAGAACCTTCAGGGGTACGGGGGTGGAGTCGGCCTGCACGACCAGCGGGCGGGGTGCGGCCACCGCGGGCGGCGTGCCGGGACCGCTGACGACGAGGGTCAGCGTGATGGCGGTGACGACGGCCGCGGCGACGAGGCCCCAGGCGAACCGGGCACGGTGGACCCCCGCCGTGCGGCGCAGCCATGTGCGGCGGCCGGCGGGCCGCTGCCGCAACAGCTCTGCGAGGTGCCGTTCGCCGTTGTGGTCCAGGGGTCCGTCGCCGTAGTGGGGGCCGTCGACCGGCATCGGGTTCGCGCGGCGCAGGAGTTCGAGTTCGTCAGCCATGGTGGTGCTCCTTCGTGGCTGTCGTACCGGTCGTGAGGGTGGGGCGCATGCGGTCGATCTCGGCTCTCAGCCGGCGCCGGGCCCGGTGCAGCCGCATCGCCGCGGCCCGCTTGCCGCAGCCGAGCGCGACGGCGACCTCGTCGACGCCGAGTTCCTCCCAGGCCGTCAGGCGCAGCACCTCCCGGTCGGCCTCGGAGAGCCGGGCCAGCGCCTCGTGCACCCAGGCGCCGGGCGCTTCGGTCTCGGGGCCCATCACGACCTGCCGGCCGTGCGCGGTGTCGTCGTTGCCCAGCCGGTCCATCAGCCGGCGCCGCCGCCCGTACCCGCGCACCGCGTTGGCCAGGCAGTTGCGTGCCACGCCGTACAGCCAGGGCAGCGGGGCTCCCGGCAGGTCGGCCCGGCGGCGCCAGGCGACCGTGAACACCTCCGCCACCACTTCCTCCACCTCGCTGGTCCGCCCGTCCAGTCGCCGCGCGACATAGCGGCTGACCGCCCAGTAGTGCTCGCGATAGGCAGCGGCGAAGATCTCGTCGTTGCTCATGTCCCGTTCATGTCCGGCACCTTCCGGATCGTCACACCCTCCTCCGTGACGCTCGTCGCACCGGTCGAGTGTGACCGCTTCGACCGGTCCGGACACAGGCGGGGCATGAGGAACCTCAAGTGGCTCACGACCACGGATCACAAAACGATCGGAACGCTCTATCTGGTCACGGCGTTCTCGTTCTTCTGTGTCGGTGGCGTGATGGCCCTGTTCATGCGCGCCGAACTGGCCCGCCCGGGCCTGCAGATCATGTCGAACGAGCAGTTCAACCAGGCGTTCACGATGCATGGAACGATCATGCTGCTCATGTTCGCCACCCCGCTGTTCGCGGGTTTCGCGAACTGGATCATGCCACTGCAGATAGGTGCCCCCGACGTGGCGTTCCCGCGCCTGAACATGCTGGCCTACTGGCTCTATCTGCTCGGTTCGACCATCGCGGTCGGCGGTTTCCTCACTCCGCAGGGCGCGGCCGACTTCGGCTGGTTCGCCTACGCGCCGCTGTCCGACGCGGTCCGCTCACCGGGCGTCGGCGCCGACATGTGGATCATGGGTCTGGCGCTGTCCGGGTTCGGCACGATCCTGGGCGCGGTCAACTTCATCACGACGATCATCTGTATGCGAGCGCCCGGAATGACCATGTTCCGCATGCCGATCTTCGTCTGGAACGTCCTGCTCACGGCGGTGCTCGTCCTGCTCGCCTTCCCCGTCCTGGCCGCCGCGCTGTTCGCGCTGGAGGCGGACCGAAAGTTCGGCGCGCACGTCTTCGACGCGGCCAACGGCGGAGCACTGCTCTGGCAGCATCTGTTCTGGTTCTTCGGCCACCCCGAGGTGTACATCATCGCGCTGCCGTTCTTCGGCATCATCAGCGAGGTCGTCCCGGTCTTCTCGCGCAAGCCGATGTTCGGCTACATGGGCCTGATCGGGGCGACCATCGCGATCGCCGGGCTGTCCGTGACGGTCTGGGCGCACCACATGTATGTCACCGGTGGCGTCCTGCTTCCCTTCTTCTCCTTCATGACCTTCCTGATCGCCGTGCCGACCGGGGTGAAGTTCTTCAACTGGATCGGCACGATGTGGCGGGGCTCGCTGTCGTTCGAGACGCCCATGCTGTGGGCCACCGGCTTCCTGGTGACCTTCGTCTTCGGCGGTCTGACCGGCGTGATGCTCGCGTCCCCGCCGGTCGACTTCCACGTCTCGGACTCGTATTTCGTGGTCGCGCACTTCCACTACGTCGTCTTCGGCACGGTCGTCTTCGCGATGTTCTCCGGATTCCACTTCTGGTGGCCCAAGTTCACCGGCAGGATGCTGGACGAGCGCCTCGGCAAGATCACGTTCTGGACGCTGTTCATCGGCTTCCACGGCACGTTCCTGGTCCAGCACTGGCTGGGCGCCGAGGGCATGCAGCGCCGGATCCCCGACTATCTGGCGGCCGAAGGGCTCACAACGCTCAACACGGTCTCGACGATCTTCTCGTTCCTGCTGGGATCGTCGCTGCTTCCCTTCTTCTACAACGTCTGGAAGACGGCCAAGTACGGCGAGAGGGTCGAGGCCGACGACCCCTGGGGCTACGGCCGTTCCCTGGAATGGGCGACCTCGTGCCCGCCCCCGCGCCACAACTTCACCACCCTCCCCCGCATCCGCAGCGAGTCCCCGGCCTTCGACCTGCACCACCCCGAAACCGCCTCTCCCGCCCGGGAGTTGACGTCGCTGTGACCGCCATGGACGAACACCCCGTCGACACGGAGGCCTTCCTCAACGACATCGAGGGCCATCTGCTCCTCGCCTCGGTCCGCGCCGAGAGCCGGGCGGCCGCCCGCCGTTTCACCGCCCCGCTCGACTGGCTCACGGAGGGTCAACGGGCCGAGGTGGAACGCCGTTTCGAGGCGGAGCACCTGAGACTCGCCCGCGCCTCCTGGGAGCACACGGCCGCGCGGGGCCGGGAGCTGCGCGCCGAGTACGAGGCGATGTACCGAAGACTCCGCGAGCGGACGCTGGCGCTCTGCCTGCTGGGGCCGGCCCTTTGCGTGGCCCTGGGCGTGGTGGTCCTGCCGCTGCGCTAACGCGCCGCGTCCTTCGGCTGGACGGCGTGCCAGTCCAGCGTCACGCCCTCGGTCGCGGCGGGCTGGACGTCGCCGGTGTAGGTGTACAGGGGCGAGCCGTCGTAGGTGACCTGGTCGCCGGTGCCGTCGGGGCGGGTGATGCGGCCGAGGGTGCCCGCGATGCCGGGCGGGAGCCGGAGTTCGGCGGCGGGCTCGGTGAGCAGGGGGTGACGGGTTTCGGTGCACGGGCCGAGGCACACGACGGCACCGGCGGCGGTCTCGGGGTCGTAGCGGTAGAGGGTGTGGCCGGACAGGTCCGTGAGCACCCGGCCCAGGGTGTCGCTGTCGCCCAGCATGACGGTCAGGGGCGGGGGTTCCGGTGCCGCACCGAGGCAGGACAACACGGCCGCGGCGGCCAGCAGGAGCGTCAGCAGTCTGCGCACGATGTCTCTCCTAGGGCGGTCAGTAGGCGATGCGTACGCCGGTGACGGTGTGCTTGTCGGTGCTGGAGCCGGTGGCGGCGGCGAATCCGACGAGCAGGTTCTTCGGCAGGGTCACCGCCCGGTCGAGGACCTGCTGTCCGTCGACGCTCACCACCAGGTGCCCGGCGCCGGTGACGTTGGCGTCGATGGTGTGGGTGCCGGAGCGCAGGTTGGGCACGGCCGTCGAGGTGGCGACGTAGTGCGGGGTCGATCCGGTGGCGGCGGTGGCGATGCCGACGAAGTTGCTCGACGGCTCGGTGCCGTTCCTGTGGGTGTCGAGCGTGACGGCGAGACCCGGCAGGCCCGCGTAGCCGAGCCCGCCGCCGCCCGCCCCGAGCGCCTTCGGGGTCGCCTTGGACGCGTCGAGCAGCAGCAGGGCGAGGCCGTCGGCGCCGGTGCCGCCGCCGATCGTGGCGCTGAAGCGGGCGCGCAGCCGGGCCGAGGGTACGGCGGTGGCCTGGATACCCGAGCCCTTGACGGAGGCGGTGGCCGGGGTGAGGACCAGGCTGGTGCCGGACAAGGCCGCGCTGCCGTTGTACGTCCAGCCGTTCGGACCGGGCGGCGGCACGGCGTACGAGCCGGCGGTGACGGCCACGTCCCGTACGGTGTGGATGTCGGTCTTCCCGCCGGTCCCGCCGGTGAAGGCGACGAAGGCCGTCGGACTCAGCGAGGCCACTGTCGTCCTGAGGAGTTGGACGCCGTCCATGGTGACGGTGAGGGTCTTGCCGGCGACGGACACGACGACGGTGTGCGGGCCCGCGCGCAGATTCGGCACGCCGGTCGTGGTCGAGGCGTAGGTGAGGGAGGTGCCGGTGCCCGCGGTGGCGATGCCGACGAAGTTGGCCGAGGGGTCGGTGCCGTTCTTGTAGGTGTCGAAGGTGACCGCCACTCCCGGCACTCCCGTCCAGCCGAGGCCGCCGCCCTTGGCGCCCAGGGCGGTCGGGGTCGCCCGGGCCGGGTCGATCAGGCTGAAGGTGAGGCCGTCGGCGCCGGTGCCGCCGCCGACGACGGTCGTGAACGCGGCCTTGAGGCCGTCGGTGAGGACGGGGACGGGGAAGACGGCCGAGCCCGCCTGGTCGGGGCTCGCCTGAGTGAGCTGGAGGTCGTCGCCGGAGAGCTGGGCAGAGCCGTTGAGTTTCCAGCCGCCGGCTCCGGGGGCCGGCAGGACGACTCCGGTGCCGGCGGTTCCGGTCGCGGTGAGCGTCTCGTTCTGCGGGCCGCGGCCGTCGTCGGAGGTCAGCTGGTAGGTGCCGGTGACGGCGCCTACGGAGGTCGGCGAGAAGGTGACCGACTGGTGCACGACGTCGTCCGGACCGAGCACCTGGCCCTCGCTGATCGGGTCGGTGACACGGAAGGGGGCCGCGGGTGGCGCCGCCTTGGTGATGGTCAGCGGGATGTTGCCGGTGTTGCTGATGTCGAAGGTCCTGGTCACCGACTGGCCGACCTTCACCTGCCCGAAGTCGGTCGAGGAGGGCGTGACGGCCAGCCGTGCCACGCCGACGACCGCGGTGCCGGTGAGGGCGACGCTCGCGGTGCCGTTCTGCCCGGTGACGGACAGCGTGCCGGAGTCGTCGCCCGCCGCCGTCGGCGTGTACGCCACCTGGACGGTGACCGACTGCTGCGGCTGGACGACCGTCCCGTCGGCGGGCAGCCCTTCCGCGCTGAACGGGCCGTCGGGCGGCACGCTCGCCGAGACCGTCTCGGCCTCGGTGCCGGTGTTGGTGAAGCTGACGCCGAAGGTCTTGCTCGTGCCGGTCGCGACGGTGCCGTACACCAGGCTCGACGGCGAGGCGACGAGGCCGGGTCTGGTGCCGTATCCCGTGAGCCCGAGACCGATGTCGCCGACGTCGGTGGCGAAGCTCAGCACGGAGGTGTCCGCGCCGGGTGTGGTCGGGGAGAAGGTCACCGGGACCGAGTACGTGTCGCCGGTGTGCAGGGTGCGCGGCAGTCCGGGTGGTGCTGCGGAGAACTGGCTCCCGGATGGCGTGCTCACCCCGCTGATCGTCACGTCCCGGGTGGCGGTGACGGTCACCGTGCCCTGGACGCTCTCCCCCACCGGTACCTTCCCGAGGTCCACGGCGTCCCCGATCAGCGCCGCGTTGGACGGCCGCCCGAAGGCGAGCACATGTCCGTCGCGAGTGCCGACGTAGACCCGGCCGCCGTCGGTCGCGGGCACCGAGAACTTGGACGCGGTGCCGATCGGGCCGGACCAGCGCAGCTTCAGCGTGCCGTTGACCGGTTCGGCGTCGTACGCGCGCAACTGGCCGCCCGCCCCGTTGGAGCCGTCCGAGTAGACGGCCCACACGAGCGCGGAGCCCGGCGTCGTCCCGGCCGAGGTGACCACGGGCGAGCCCGAGGTGTACCCGAACTTCTCGGTACTGGTGCCGGTGTTGCTGAAGGAGGGCAGGCCCGAACCGGTGGTGCCGTAACGGAAGGCGCGCAGCGGGCCGCGGCTGCCGATGGTGTAGACGTAACCCCCGCTGCCGCCGTACACCGCGGGGTGTCCCCAGACGCCTTCGTACGGGCCGAAGGTGCCGAGCACCTTGTCGGTGCCGCCGCTGCCCTGGCTGCGGCCGCCCAGGTCGTCGCGGTCGAGGAGGAACAGGCGCCCGTCCTTGCCGATCTCGACGAGCAGATGTGGGTGCTGAATCGTGCCGAAGGCGGGCGCGGGCAGGGCGACGGGGCCGCCGGAGCCCAGGTCGGTGTCGTTCTGGTCGAGGGTGGAGGCGTTGCTGGGGCTGAAGTAGTCCTGTGCGGACATGGTGCCGTCGCTGTTGACGCCCAGCCGGACCACCGACTCGGCCAGCTGGCCGGGAGGCCGGGAGCCTGGGCCGGGCGCCGGGGAGACACCGTTGCCGGTGGAGAACAGGATCTGTCCGGGGCCGTCGGAGACCAGGCCGCCGCCGCTCATCCAGATCCCGGCCATGCCGTTGGCGGACGAGTCCTCGGTCGCCCACAGGGTCTGCTCGCGGGTCGAGGTGTCGACGCCCAGGACATAGCCGACGTACGGCTTGACGTCGCAGTGCGAGGCGAAGCCCGCGTAGACCGAGCCGCCCATCAGCAGCAGGCCCGGGCGCTGCCCGGCCGTGAAGGCGTTGAAGGGGCGGCCGGGGTCGTTGACCGGTGCGCCGGCCACCTTCACGGGCCAGCCGCCGCGTTCGGCGCCGGTGCTGGCGTCCAGGGCGTGGACGTACCAGCTGGGGTGCTGGGTGTCCGCGCCGTCGTTGACCTTGGAGGTGAGGTAGACCGTGCCGGTCGCCGCGTCGTACACGGGTGTCGAGGTCACGCCGAGGTTGGGGACGAGGTCGCCGCAGCCGATGGCCGAGGCCGGCCAGGGAGCGCCCAGGCTGCGGGTCCAGGTGATGGCGCCGTTCGCCGAGTCGAGGCCGTAGACCTTGTTGTTCTCGGTGGCCACGACGACCGTCCTGCCGACCACGAGCGGCTGGGCGTAGACCTGCCCGTCGACGGTGGTGGAGAACTGCTGCCCGAAGTCGGAGCTGGAGACCTGGTCGGGGGCGAGGCCCGGTTCGTCGGGGTCCCAGCCCGTGCGGTCGGCGTCCGCCGAGACGGTCGTCTCGTCGGCACGGGCGGGCTGCGGTGACAGAAGTGTCGGACACACCGTCAGCAGTACGGCCAGCAGCCCGCCCGAGACTCTTCTGCCGCGCATCCGTGCCTCCGCCCTCGCTGTCCCGGCGCGGAGACCGGCAGGTCCCGCCGACCGTCATGGTCGGCGGGATCGTGCCGGGCAGAGGCGATCATGGTGCACGGCCCGCCCGGGTCCACCCGGACGGGCCAAGCGGAGGGCGCTAGTTCAGCGCCCACTTCTGGTTGGTCTGGCCGTTGCAGGTCCACAGGTCGAGGAGCGTGCCGTTGGCCGTGCCGTTGTTGTACGCGTCCAGGCAGATCCCGGCGTTGACATTGGTGATCGTGCCGTCGCTGTTGACGTTCCACTTCTGGTTGTTCTGGCCGTTGCAGTCCCAGATCACGACCTTGGTGCCGTTGGTCGTGCCCTGGTTGTAGGCGTCCAGGCACTTGTTGCCGTACACCACGAGCTCCTTGCGGGAGGTGTACGTCCAGGCCTGGTTCTGGCCGCCGTTGCAGTCCCACAGCTCGGCCTGGGTGCCGTTGGTGATGGTGTTGTTGTAGATGTCGAGGCAGCGGCTCGACTGGCTGCCGACGACCTGGCTGCCGTTGGCACCCGGCAGGGGGCGGACCGTGATGTCGGCGAGGGTCGGCGCGTTCGAGAAGGTCAGCGTGTTCGAGGAGCCCTTGGCCAGGCCGACCATCACCGAGATCGTGCCCTGCGAGGAGCCGGTCGGCGGGAAGGAGACGGTCGTCGTGCCCTGGCCGTTGACCTTGAGGGTGGCGGTGCGGGCGGCGGAGGTGTTGTTGGTGTAGGCGACGTCGACGACCTTCACACCGGTACTGCCGGCCACCACGCCGGAGAAGCTCGACGTGCCCGTGTAGGTGCTGCTCGACGCCTCCGTGCCGCCGGTGACGGAGAGCATCACCGAGCCGCCCGCAGGGACGCTCGTGGTGTAACTCGTGCCGTAGGAGCCGATGTTGGAACGGGCCCACAGGTCACGGACGGTCGCGGAGGCGTTCGTCAGGCCCAGGTCCGACCAGCGCACGGTGATGTTCTGCGCGGAGGAGGTGCGGTTGAGCAGGACGACGGCGCGGTTGCCGGTGCCGGACAGGACCTTGCCGTAGACCTGCAGCCCGGTGGTGTCCTCGGCGACCTTGACGCCCTGGAGGCCGCGCGCGTCCTGGTCGACGGCGACGACCTCGGGGTTCTTGAGGATGTCGGCGGTCTCCGTCGTCATCGTGGCGAGGTTGTTGCCCGCGAGGAGGGGTGCGCCGGAGATCGCCCACAGGTTCATGTGGGTGCGGTTCTGGGCGGCGGTGAAGCCGGACATGCCGACCATCAGCATGTCCGGGTCGTTGTAGTAGCCGGTGTGCTGTGCCAGGGGGTGCAGGGTCTGGTCGAAGTTGGAGAGCAGGTTCGTCATCGACGGCGAGTTGCCGTAGTAGATGATGTCCGTGCTCGTGCGCCACATCGGGGCCTGGCCCGGTGCCCAGTTCCAGGGGTTCTGCTTGCCCCAGTTGCAGATCGAGAGGGTGAGCGGACGGCCGGTGGCGGCCGCGGCCTTCGCGACCGAGTCGCTGATCGACTGGTACGTCGTCGCCGCGTCCAGGCCCTCCACGTCACCGCCGCACCAGTCGACCTTCACGAAGTCGAAGCCCCACTCGGAGAACTGGAGCATGTCCTGGTCGTAGTGGCCCTCGCTGCCGGTGTTCGCGGCGGCGGGGCGGCCGGTCGGGTAGTAGTAGCCGCAGCCGTTCTTGCCGGCGTCGGTGTAGATGCCGGCCTTGAGGCCCTTGCTGTGGATGTAGTCGGCGATGGCGCTCATGCCGCCCGGCCACTCGGACTCGTCGACGGTGATGTTCCCGGCACTGTCCCGGGTGCCCTGCCACCAGCCCTCGTCGATGTTGATGTACTTGTAGCCGGCCGCCGGCAGGCCCGCGGCCACGAACGCGTCGACCTGCTGCTTGATGACGCTGTAGTCGATCTTGGCGGCGAAGCTGTTCCAGGAGGCCCAGCCCATCGGGGCTGTGGGCACGGCCATCTGACGGCTCGTCGCCGCCTGCGCCGGGCCGGGCGCGGCGAACAGAAGCGCGGCGGCTGCGGTCAGGGCGAGGACGACGAGGCGTACGGCGGTGGCTCTGAGGCGTCGTACGAGACCTCTGCGGGTGGTGCGCGGCGGGGGGTACATGCGGCTCCTTCGGGCGGGGGAACTCCCGGGTAAACAAAGGCGGCTATTCGATATACCGAACAAGGATCGGTGAACCGAACGCGTCGCGCGCCGAAACTAGAGCCACCGGGAGAGGGAAGTCAACGGATGTGACAGGCGTGAAGTGGCCGTTGTGGACGGGTCGTTCTCGTCCCGCGGCGCTTCCCGGCGCCATACTGGCGTCGTGCGCGTAGCGATCATGACGGCGGGCTCGCGGGGTGATGTGGCCCCGTACACCGGACTGGGCCACCGGCTCTGCCAAGCCGGGCACGAGGTCACCCTGGTGACACACGCCCGCTTCGAACCACTGGTCGCCGGGTCGGGTGTCCGCTTCCACCCGCTGCCGGTGGACCCGCGGGCCGAACTGGAGTCCTCGCGCGGGCAGGGGCTCCATCGCAGCGGGACCGGAGTAGGCAAGCTGGTCCGGGTCGTGGCGATGGCGCGGGCCCTGGCGGGACGCATGACGGACGACCTGCTGGCGGCGGCCCGCGAAAGCGACATGCTGCTGCTGTCCGGTTCGGTGGGCCCGCTGGGCCACACCATCGCCGAGGGCCTGTCGCTGCCGTATCTGGATGTGCCGCTCCAACCCCTCGCTCCCACAAGGGAGTTCGGCCCTCCGATGCTGGGCGTCCGCTCGCTGGGGGCCGCGGGCAACCGCGTCGCCGGGCACGGGGTCGGCCTGGCGGTAGAGCTGGTCTTCGCCGGGGCCCTGCCCGAGGTACGGCAACGTCTCGGCCTGCCCCGCGTACGGACCACGACGGCCTGGCGGGCGCGGGAACGGCAGCGGCACCCGATCCTGCACGGCTTCAGCCCGCTCGTGGTGCCCCGCCCGTCCGACTGGCGCCCGGGCCTGAAGGTGACGGGTTACTGGTGGCCGTACGACGCCGAAGCCCAACTCCCGCCGCAGCTACGGGACTTCCTCGACGCGGGCCCGCCTCCGGTGTACGTCGGCCTGGGCAGCGCGACCGTGCCGGACCCGGCGCGACTGAGTACGGCCGTCGTACGCGCCCTGCGCCGGGCCGGACTGCGGGGCGTGATCCAGCGCGGCTGGGCCGACCTGGAGGCCTCCGGCGACGACATGCTCACCATCGACGAGGTCCCGCACGCGGCGCTGTTCCCCCGCATGGCCGCGGTGGTCCACCACTCGGGCGCGGGCACGACGGCAGCGGGCCTGCGCGCAGGCGTCCCGGCGGTCCCGGTGCCGATCCAGTTCGACGAGGGTTTCTGGGCATCGCGCCTGGTGCAACTGGGCGTGGCGCCGCGCGCGTTGCCGCTGCGCCGACTGACGGCCGACGCCCTGGGCGCCGCGCTGATGCGAGCGACCCGCGATCCGGCGTTCGAGCGGCGCGCGGCAGAGGTCGGGGCGCGGATTCGGGCGGAAGACGGCGCGGGGCCGGTGTTGGAGGCGGTGAGTCGGTCGGGGACCTAGCGGCGCGCTGCATCAAGAGGCAGCCGCCTCCGGACCCGGCTCGACCCGCCCGCCGAACGCAGCCGCCTCACTGACCGGCTCCGTCAGCCACGTCGGGCACGGCCGCCGCGTCGGCCACGTCAGCCACCCCGCCCTCCCCCGCCGACAGATCCCACCCCGCCGGCCGCAGAATCCCCAGCAGCTGCCGGACCAGTTCGTCCACCACCTCGTCCAGCGTCGCCTCCACCCACCCCGCGCTCCAGTCGTGGAGCAGCCCGTTCACGCTGCCGATGAAGGCCGTCGCCGCGATGCGGTAGTCGCGGCGGGCCGCCTCCCCCCGCGCCGCGGCCGCGTTCGCCTCCGCGCAGATGAGGTCGACCCAGCGGGCCCGACGGGCCAGGCGCTGTTCCTCAAGGCGGGGGCTGACGCCGATGATCTCGACGAAGGTGATGCGGATGCGGCGCGGGTCGCCGGTGACGTTCGCCGCGTAGGCGCGGAAGATCGCGGTGACCCGTTCGGCGAGCGGGCGGCCCTCCGCCTCGGCGAACGCGGTCAGCACCGCCTCCTCGGCCCAGTCGTTGACCTGGAGGTGCAGCGCGGCCAGCACGTCCTCCAGCGTGCGGAACTCCTCGTAGAACTGACGGGTCGACAACCCCGCCGCCTCGCTGAGCGCGGCGACCGTGGTCGCCCGGTAGCCGGGGTCGGCGCCGAACAGCTCCAGCGCGGCGGCCAGGAACCTGCTGCGCCGCTCGGCCTGCCGCTGAGCGGCGGTCTTGCCTCCGTACCGCCCTGTCGGCGCCTTGAGCCTCCCCGTCACGGACCCTCCTTTGTCGCCCGATCCCCAATTTTGTCGTGTACGCAGTCTTGTGGAGAAGGGCGCCTCTTCCTTACTTTCCAGTAAGTAAGAATCTGAAGGAGCTTCTTTTCAGATTCTTGCCGAGCCCTTCACGCCACGCCCTTCACGCCGAGCGCCCGTGTGACCTGCTTGGCATGCCCCCGTCACCCGCCACCCGCCGCACCCCAGAGGAGAGAGCAGCCATGCCTGCCTTCAGAACCAGGCACCTTTGCTCCGTAGCCGCCGCCCTCGTCCTGACCATCGCCGCCCCCGCGACCGCCGCCACCGCCGCCGACTCCTCCGCCGCCGCCCTGCGCGAGGTGCTGTTCGTCGGCAACAACTGGGACGGCACCGCCGACGTCATCAAGTCCTCCGGCGACTTCGCCAAGGTCGGCCGGCTCAACGTCATCCCGGACAAGGACGCCCGGATGGCGGAGATCAACGCCGACCCGATCAAGTGGATCTACTTCATGGCGATCCGCAACGGCGTCGGCGAGGGCCACGACCAGTTCGCCGACGACATGTACTCCACGCCGGACGGCAAGTCGGTGGTCGTCTCCCGGCCGAGCTTCGCCGACGTCGTCTCGATCAACCTCGCCACCGGGACCATCAACTGGCGCTTCCCCGTGTCGGGTTACCGCTCCGACCACATGGCGGTCTCCCCCGACGGCACCCGGGTCGCGGTCTCCGCCTCGACCGCGAACACCGTGCACGTGCTGGACATCAACACCGGCAAGCAGCTCGGCTCGTTCGCGACGGGCGACAAGCCGCACGAGAACATCTTCACCAAGGACGGCAAGTACATCTGGAACATGGCCATCGGGGACGTCAACACCTCCCTCGACGACCCGGCCTGGGACTGGACCAAGGGCGACCGGCACATCACCGTCGTGGACGCGACGACGTACAAGCAGGTGAAGATCATCGACATGCGGGACCGGCTCGACGCCTTCGGGCTGACGGACTTCTCCGACGCCGTCCGGCCGGCCGTCTTCTCGCCCGACGAGTCGAAGCTCTACTTCCAGGTGTCCTTCTTCAACGGCTTCCTGGAGTACGACGTCGCCACCGACAAGATCACCCGGATGAAGACGCTGCCGAAGAACCCGGCGACCAGCGAGGACCGCACCACCTGGGTCAACGACTCGCGCCACCACGGCATTTCGATGAACCCGGCGGGCACCAAGCTCTGCGTCGCCGGGACGATGGACGACTACGCGACCGTCGTGGACCGCAGCACCCTCCAGGAGGGTCCCCTCGTCACCGCCTCCAAGCCCTACTGGGCCACGGTCAGCGGCGACGGCAAGGACTGCATCATCTCCGAGAGCGGCGCCGACCAGGTCACGGCCATCGACTTCGCGACCGGCCAGAAGGTCACCTCCGTATCCGTCGGCGACCATCCGCAGCGGGTGCGGCTGGGGCATGTGCAGGCCGACTGGACGGGGCCGGCCACCGGCTGAGCCTGCACCGCACGCTCCGAGATGCGGGCGCACCGGTCACCGCCGATCATGGGATCGATTGTCGGGAGATCGGATGCGCCCGCGCCGCCGTCGGCCGCGGGTGCCCGCACGGCGTAGCTGGGAGCGTGCCCATGACCGGCCCCATCAGCGACCTGTCGGCCACGACGGACCGGCCGCCCGCCGCGGCCTGGCGCAACCTGGTGATGGCGACCCTCGGCTTCGGTCTGACCTTCTGGGCCTGGAACCTGATCGCCCCGCTGGCCGGCGACTTCGACGACCGCCTGCACATGAGCTCGTCCGCCCAGTCGCTGCTGGTCGCCGTCCCGGTCCTGGTCGGCTCGGTGGGCCGTATCCCGGTCGGCGCCCTCACCGACCGCTACGGCGCCCGTCTGATGTTCCCGCTGCTGAGCGCGCTGACGATCGTGCCGGTCCTGCTGCTGATCCCGGCGAAGAGCTCCTACGGCGCCCTCATCGCGGTCGGCTTCTTCCTCGGCCTGGGCGGTACGACCTTCGCCATCGGCGTCCCCCTGGTCAACGCCTGGTTCCCGCCGGCCCACCGGGGCGCCGCACTCGGCGTCTTCGGCATGGGCATGGGCGGTGTGGCCGCGTCCGGGTACTTCACGCCGCGCATGTTCAAGCACAGCGAGAACCTCCCCTTCCTGGTCCTCGCGATCGCCCTCGCGGTCTACGCCGTGCTCGCGGCCCTGCTGATCAACGACCGCCCCGGCCGCCCGATCCCGTCCACCCCGCTCGCCCAGCGCCTCGCTCAGGCCGGCCGGCTGCGGGTGACCTGGGAGCTGTCCGCGCTCTACGCGATCGGCTTCGGCGGGATCGTCGCGTTCGGCGTCTACCTGCCGACATATCTCAAGACCTGGTACGAGCTCAGCCCCACCGACGCGGGCACCAAGGCGGCCGGGTTCGCGGTGGTCACCGTGGTGTTCCGGCCCATCGGCGGCTGGCTCGCCGACCGCGTGCACCCGGCGGTGGTCACCTCCTTCGCCCTGGGCGTCGTGGCGCTCCTCGCGGTCGTCCAGGCCTTCGACCCCGCGCTGACGCCCGGCGCGACGATCTGCCTGCTGGTGATGGCGGCCGGCCTCGGCACGGCCAGCGGCTCGGTGTTCGCCCTGGTCGCTCGGGTCACCCCGCAGCCGCAAGTGGGCAGCGTGACGGGCATCGTCGGCGCGATGGGCGGCCTCGGCGGCTTCGTCCCGCCGCTGGTGATGGGTGCGGTCTACAGCGCCAAGAACTCGTACTCGATCGGCTTCATGCTGCTGTCCGACCTCGCGCTCGCGGGCTGTGTCTATGCGTACGGCCGTATGCGCGACGCGGGTCGTGGCGCCCCGGCGGAGGAGTCCCGGGCGGGTGTGTCGGAGAAGGTCCCCGGCTAGCGGGCCCGCCCGGATCGCCCGGTCAGAAGCGTGCCGCCGCCCAGGCCGCCAGCTCGGACTTGGCCGCGCTGAGCAGGCTGGCCGACGGGGAGGTCGCCCCGTTGGTGACCAGCGCGTAGTGCAGGACGCCCGAGTCGGAGTCGGTCAGCAGCAGCCGGCGGCTGCCGGTGCCGCCCGGCTCGAGAGCGGCGCCGACCGGTGTGGAGCTCGTGTACGACGGCGGGCCGTAGACCGTGCCGAGGTCGGAGACCACCGTGGTCGCCGCGGTCGGGAAGGACGCCGGCAAGTGGAGCTCGGTGGGTGCCGAGCCGGAGCCCGACTTCCAGACCAGCAGCCCGTACTGGCCGGAGCCGACCAGCTGGGACACGTTCGGCAGTGAGCTCGGCACCGGGTTCCAGGTCAGGGTGGTCGAACCGTCGCGCGAGCGGTCCTCGTAGGTGAAGGCGAGGGTCGTGCCGGCGGTGGCGCTCGGGTAGAGACGGTCGAGGAGACGGGCGTCCTGACGGAGCGTCACCGTTCCCGAGTCGGTCATGTCGACGGCCGACAGGTCCTCGTCGTTCCAGGCGTCGCCGGAGGTCTGCACCTTGTCGGGGTTGTCGTTCATCAGCTCGTGGTGACGGCCGTTGTAGATGTCCCACTGCCACTGGCTGCCGGAGAGCACCGGACCGGAGGCGGACGGGTTCGACCACCAACTGGAGCCCGGCAGACGGGAGTCGAGGGCCTGGTACATCGCCTTGAGGACGGTGGGCGCCTTGCCCGCGACCGTCCCGGACAGCGGGTGGCCGAACTCGCTGACGATCGCCGTCGTCGCCGCGGCCGACGCCCGGTCGCGGATCGTGCCGAAGTCCGTCGAGTACTGCCCGTCGGAGGCGTTGCCCCACATCAGGATCCCGGAGATGGCCTTCTGGTCGTAGAAGTGGGTGTTGAAGACGTAGCGCGAGCCGAGCGTGCCGGCGTCGAGCAGTCCGCCCTCCTGCTTCTGGGAGTCGATGTTGGCGTTCCAGAAGAGGTTCGGCTCGACGAAGGCGGGCTTGTCCTGCCAGCCGGCCGCGTCCATCCGGGCCCGGAACTTCTGGTAGAAGGGCCACAGCAGGCTCTGCTCCCAGGTGCGGGAGGTCTGCCCGGAGTCGTAGGTGCCGGCGTACGGCTCGTTGTAGGGGTCGAAGCCGACGACGCCGGTGAACTCCTCGGTGCTCAGGTTCTGCCGGATGTACGTCATGGTCTTCTGGGCGGTGGCCAGGAAGGCGTCCTGGAGACCGTGGTTGTTGTGCCAGAAGTCGTACTGGGCGGCCTTGACCGCCCCGTTCTGGGTGATGTTCTGACCCCAGAACAGGCAGATCCCGCAGGACTCCTGCGGGTAGTCGCCCAGCTCCACCGCCCACTCGGGAGCGCCGTCGCCGGTGTACCAGCTGCCGGAGTTGAACAGGTAGCGGGAGTAGAGGTCCTGGTGGAAGTCGGGGTAGACGCGGATACCGGCGTCGAGGAAGGCGCGCATCTGGTCGGTGGCGGCGGCCAGGTACGCGGTGTCGACCTGGCCCTGCGCGGGTTCGGCGTGGGCCCAGGAGAGCAGGAAGCGGACGGAGTTGCCGCCGCCCAGGGCGCGCAGTGCGGTGGCCGACTTCTTCGCGTCGGCGACCGAGGCGAAGGGCAGGCCGCTGTTCTCCTCCAGCTTGGTCTCGCCGGAGACGTTGTAGCCGCGCAGCACGACCTCGCGGCCGTTGCCGTCGACGAAGTGGCCGTTCGAGACGGTGAGCGCCGTGCCGTCGAAGGAGAGGGAGTCGGGGACGGTGGCGGCGGAGGCGGGTGAGACGCCCACGACCGCGAGCAATCCACTGAGGACAACCAGAACAACGAGCAGACGAGCCCGGATATTCGGCATGTCCACTACAGTCCGGCGATCTCCGGACATCGTCAATACTTCTGACTATTGAGTAAGTTTCAGGATTTTCGTACCCGCTCTTTGAGCGGTCAACGAACACCGCCCGACCACTCGCCCCCTCACGTGCGCGGTCATAGAGTGACCTACATCACGATTGGTCGCTGGTTTCCCTCACTTTCCGCCCGTACGGCCACTGGAGGGCACATGACCCACATCTCGGTGAAGGTGGACGGCACGACCTACCAGGACGAAGTGGAACCCCGTCTTCTCCTGATCCACTACCTGCGTGACCGCCTCGGCCTGTCCGGCACCCCGATCGGCTGCGACACCTCGAACTGCGGGGCGTGCACGGTCGAACTGGACGGCGTGAGCGTCAAGAGCTGCTCGGTGCTGGCCGTCCAGGCGGACGGCGGTGAGGTGACCACCGTCGAGGGGCTGGCGAAGGACGGGGAGCTGTCGGCCCTGCAGCGGGCCTTCCACGAGAAGCACGCCCTGCAGTGCGGCTACTGCACCCCGGGCATGCTCATGGCGGCCCGCGACCTGCTGCGCGAGAACCCGCACCCCAGCGCGGACGAGATCCGGCACGGCCTGGAGGGCAACCTCTGCCGCTGCACCGGCTACCAGAACATCGTGCGGGCCGTCCAGGCCGCCTCCGAACAGGAGGTCCCGGCATGACCGACCAGACCGTGGAACCGGAGGTCGGGCGCGCCCGGCCGCGCAAGGAGGACGCCCGGCTGATCACCGGGCAGACCAACTGGACCGACAACATCAGCGTCAACGGACTGCTGCACATGGCGATCCTGCGCAGCCCCATGGCGCACGCCCGCATCACCCGCGTCGACGTCTCACCGGCCCGCGAACGCCCGGGCGTCATCGCCGCGTTCAGCGGCGCCGACCTGGCCGAGGGCCTCGGCTCACTGCCCTGCGCCTGGCCGGTGACCGAGGACATCGTGCTGCCCGACCATCCGCCGATCGCGGTCGACGAGGTGCGCTACGCCGGCGACCCGGTGGCGCTCGTGGTGGCCCGGGACCGGTACACGGCCGCCGACGCGCTGGAGGCGATCGAGGTCGACTACGAGCCGCTGCCCCCGGTCCTGGACCTGGAGGCCGCGCTCGCCGAGGACGCCCCGCTGGTCCACTCCGACAAGGGCACCAACCGCAGTTACGTCTGGCCCCTGAAGACGGGCGAGGACTTCGACTCCGTACGGCAGCGCGCCGAGGTCACGGTCAAGCGCCGCTACCACCACCAGCGGCTCATCCCGAACGCGATGGAGCCACGCGCGGTCGTGGTCACCCCGCTCGCCTCCTCCGGCGAGTACACGCTCTACTCCTCCACCCAGATCCCGCACATCGTGCGGGTGATGATGGCCGTGGTCACCGGCATCCCCGAGCACAAGATCCGGGTGATCGCCCCCGACGTGGGCGGCGGCTTCGGCTCCAAGCTCCAGGTGTATGGCGAGGAGGCCCTGGCCCTCGCGGTCGCCCGGAAGATCGGCCGCCCGGTGAAGTGGACCGAGTCCCGCTCCGAGGGCTACCTGGCCACCCATCACGGCCGCGGCATGATCCAGGACGTCGAGATCGCCGCGATGCGGGACGGCAGGCTGCTCGGCCTCAAGGTCGACCTGCTCACCGACATGGGCGCCTACCTGATGCTCGTCACCCCGGGCATCCCGCTCCTCGGTGCCTTCATGTACCCGGCGATCTACAAGATGGACTCCTACGACTTCACGTGCACCGGCGTCTTCACGACCCGGACGCCGACCGATGCCTACCGCGGCGCCGGGCGCCCCGAGGCGACGTACGCCATCGAACGGATCATGGACGAGCTGGCGGTCGAACTCGGCCTGGATCCGGTCGAGTTGCGGCGCCGGAACTGGATCGGGCACGAGGAGTTCCCCTACACGTCCATCGCGGGTCTGACGTACGACAGCGGCAACTACGAGGCGGCGACCGAGAAGGCCCTCGCCCTGTTCGACTACGACAAACTCCGTGCCGAGCAGGCGGACCGCAATCACCGCGGGGACTCCGTGCGGCTCGGGATCGGTGTGTCGACGTACACCGAGATGTGCGGGCTCGCGCCGAGCCGGGTGCTGCGGGATCTGCGGTACGCGGCCGGCGGCTGGGACGCGGCCACCATCCGGATGCTGCCGACCGGCAAGGTCGAGGTGGTCACCGGCACCAGCCCGCACGGGCAGGGGCATGTGACCTGCTGGAGCCAGATCGCCGCGGATGTGCTGGGCGTGCCGTTCGAGGACGTCGAAGTGGTGCACGGCGACACCAAGGCGGCCCCGCAGGGCATGGACACGTACGGCTCGCGCTCGCTGGTGGTGGGCGGGGCGGCCGTGCACCACGCGGCGCGGAAGGTGGTCGACAAGGCACGGAAGATCGCCGCGCATCTGCTCGAAGCGAACGAGAACGACCTGGAGTTCACGAACGGCGTGTTCTCCGTGAAGGGTTCGCCGGACGCCCGCAAGACGATCCAGGAGATCGCCTTCGAGACGTTCACCTCGCACGACCTGCCCGACGGCCTCGAACCCACCATCAACGCCGAGCACTTGGTGGATCCCGACAACTTCTCCTACCCGCACGGCACCCACCTGTGCGCGGTCGAGGTCGACACCGAGACAGGACAGACGCGGATCAGGTCGTACGTCTGTGTCGACGACGTCGGCAAGGTCGTCAACCCGATGATCGTCGAGGGCCAGGTGCACGGCGGGCTGGCGCAGGGCATCGCGCAGGCGCTCTACGAGGAGGCCGTGTACGACGACGAAGGCAACCTGGTCTCCGGCACGATGGCCGACTACCTGGTGCCGTCGGCGGTCGACCTGCCCGAGTTCACGACGGAGCGGACGGAGACGCCGGCGACCTCGAACCCCTTGGGGGTCAAGGGAGTTGGCGAGGCGGGCACGATCGCCTCGACTCCGGCCGTGGTGAACGCGATCGTGGACGCGCTGCGGCCCTTCGGCGTCCACGACATCCGGATGCCCTGTACGCCCGAACGGGTCTGGCGAGCGGTGAGGGAGGCCCGGTCATGATTCCTCCGGCATTCGACTACGCCCGGCCGAGCAGCGTCGACGAGGCGGTGCGCGCCCTCGCGGACGCGGGCGAGGACGCGAAGGTGCTCGCCGGCGGGCAGAGCCTGCTGCCGCTGCTGAGGCTGCGGCTGGCCTTCCCCGAGCTGGTCGTGGACGTCGGCCGCATCCCCGAGCTGCGCGGGGTGCGCGAGGACGGCGACACCCTCGCCATCGGCGCGATGACCACCCACCACGACGTCGTCCGGGACCCGCTGGTCCGCCGCCACGCGGGCCTGCTCGCGGCCGCCACGGCGACGGTCGCGGATCCGGCGGTACGGCACCGGGGCACGCTCGGCGGCTCGCTCGCGCACGCCGACCCGGCCGGGGACCTCCCGGCGGTCGTACTGGCGCTGAACGCCGAACTGGTCGCGCAGGGCCCGCGCGGTCGGCGCACGATTGCGGCCCGGGACTTCTTCGTGGACTACCTCCAGTCCGCCCTGGAACCCGACGAGCTCCTCGTCGAGGTGCGGGTGCCGAAGACGGACGGCTGGGGCTTCCACTACGAGAAGTTCCACCGGGTCGCGCAGGCCTACGCGATCGTCGGCGTGGCCGCGCTGGTGCGGCGCGACAACGGGCGGATCGCCGAGGCCCGGGTCGGCCTGACCAACATGGGCGCGACCCCGCTGCGGGCCACCGCGGCCGAGGAGGCCCTCGCCGGGGCCGGGGACGCGCAGGCCATCACCCAGGCCTCGGACGCGGCGGCGGAGGGGACCCGGCCCGCGCAGGACGTGTCCGCGTCGTCCGAGTACCGGGAGCAGCTGGCGCGGGTGCTGACCAAACGGGCGGTGCTGGCCGCCTCCGGAATGGGGTGAGAGGCGATCGCGGACATCGACGGCCCGGAGCGGGTGCGGGCCCGCCTGGAGGAGACGGGGTACCTCGTCGACGACGGGCTGGCCGTCGCCTGCTTCCTGGCCCTGCGGCTGCACCGGCCGATCTTCTGCGAGGGCGACGCGGGCGTCGGAAAGACGGCGCTCGCCTCGGCCTTCGCCGAGGCGCTCGGTGCACCGCTGATCCGCCTGCAGTGCCACGAGGGCATCGATGCCTCGCAGGCCCTGTACGACTGGGACTTCCCACGTCAGCTGCTGCACCTGCGGGCCGCCGAGGCGGCCGGCGTGAAGGACGCGGAGCGCCTCGAGAGCGAGCTGTACGACCGCCGCTTCCTGGTAGCCCGGCCACTGCTGAAGGCGCTGGAGACACAGCCGTCTGTGCTGCTGGTGGACGAGATCGACCGGGCCGACGACGAGTTCGAGGCGTTCCTCCTTGAGCTGCTGTCGGAGTTCTCGGTGACGATCCCGGAGCTCGGCACCCTGCGCGCCGAGACTCCCCCGGTGGTCGTGCTGACGTCCAACCGCACCCGCGAGGTGCACGACGCGCTCAAACGGCGCTGCCTGTACCACTGGTTCGACCATCCCGGCTTCGCCCGCGAACTGGCCATCGTACGGCGGCGGTTGCCAGGCGTCTCGGCCCGCCTGGCGGAACAGGTGACCGCGCTGGTGCAGGAGCTGCGCTCGCAGGACCTGCTCAAGCCGCCGGGCGTGGCCGAGACGATCGACTGGGCGCAGGCTCTCGACGCGCTGGGCGCGGACGAGGTGGACGCGGAGCTGGCGGTGGCGACACTGGGCTCGGTCCTGAAGTACCGGGAGGACGCGGAACGGGCGCGGGGACTGGATCTGACCGCGGTGCTCGCCGCTCGGGGAGCGTGAGCGGCATGGGCGGCGGGTCGAGGCCGGGAAGCGGGTGGCCCGAGCCCGCGCCGGGCGACGCGGTCCTCCTCGGCTTCGCCCGTGCGCTGCGGGCGGCCGGAGTGGATGCGAGCTCCGAGCGGGTGTACGCCTTTCTGCGGGCCGTCGGCGAGCTGCGGCCGGGGCTGCGGGCGGACGTGTACTGGGCGGGGCGGCTGACCCTGTGCGGTGGGCGGGACGATCTGGAGCGGTACGAGCGGGTCTTCGCCGCCTACTTCGACGGCGCCGTGCCCAACGGGCGGACCATGGCCACGGCTCCCCCGCCCCGGCCGCGGCTCGTCGTCAGGGACGGTCCCGTGCCTCGTAGCACCACCCGGCCCGACCACCAACCCGCCCCGCCCGCCGCTGCGCTTGCCAGCTCGACCGAGGTGCTCCGCCACCGCGACGTCGTCGAGCTGGACTCCGCCGAGCGGGAGCAACTGCGCCGGCTGCTGGCCGCGTTCGCCCTGCGTGGCGAGACGCGTCGCAGTGCGCGGCGGCGGCCGGCCCGGCGCGGGCAGGTCGATCCGCGCCGGACGGTACGGGAGTTGCTGCGGCGCGGCGGGGAACCGGCGCGGCTGCGGCGGCACGCCCGGACGGACCGGCCGCGGCGGGTGGTCCTGCTCGTGGACGTCAGCGGTTCGATGGCTCCGTACGCCGACGCGCTGCTGCGGTTCGCGCACGCGGCCACCCGTGGAAGCCGTACGGAGGTGTTCACGATCGGCACCCGGCTGACCCGCGTGACCCGTGAACTCTCGCACCGCGACCCCGACTTGGCGATGACCGCGCTCGCGGCGGCCGTGCCCGACTGGCGCGGCGGCACCCGGCTCGGAGAGCTGCTGCGGGAGTTCCTGGACCGCTGGGGGCAGCGGGGCATGGCGCGCGGCGCGGTCGTGGTGCTGCTGTCGGACGGCTGGGAGCGCGGCGACCCGGAGCTGCTCGGCGCCCAGATGCGCCGTCTGCACCGGCTCGCCCACCGGGTGATCTGGGCCAACCCCCGCAAGGCGCGGCCCGGTTACGCGCCGCTGGCGGCCGGGATGGCGGCGGCCCTGCCGAGCGTGGACGCGTTCGTCGAGGGACACAGCCTGGCGGCGCTGGAGCGGCTGGCCGCGGTGGTGCGGGGCGAGCGTGCGTGCCAGGCACAGCCGGGCAGGCGGGAATCCGACGACAGGGCCCAGGGGGCCGAGGCGGCCCCCGTGGAAGGAGCGGAACGTGCGTGAGATTCTGCCGACGCTGGCCGAGTGGTACGCGGCCGAGGTGCCGTTCGGCCTGGCGACGGTCGTCGGCGTGAGCCGCAGCGCGCCGCGCGACCCCGGCGCGGCCATGGCCGTGGGGCCCGGCGACGAGGCGGTGGGGAGCGTGTCCGGGGGCTGTGTCGAGGGCGCGGTGTTCGAACTGGCCAAGGAGGTCGTGGAGAGCGGCGAGGCCCGTCTGGAGACCTTCGGGTACAGCGACGAGGACGCCTTCGCGGTAGGCCTGACCTGCGGCGGCGAGATCACCCTGCTGGTCCGTCCGGTGACGCGGGCGACCGACCCCGGGTTCGCCGAGGTCGCGGAGTCGGTCGCCGCGGGCCGCCCGGTGACCGTGGCGACGGTGACCGACGGGCCCGCGTCGGTTGGAGCGACCCTCGCCGTCTGGCCGGACAGGGTGGCCGGCACGCTGGGCTCGACCGGCCTGGACGTCGCCGTCACCGCCGACGCGCGCGGCGAACTGGCCCTCGGCGCCACGGGGTTGCGCCACTACGGCCCGCGCGGCGAGCGCCGCGAGGACACCGTCACCGTCTTCCTGCACTCCTTCGCGCCGCCCCCGCGCATGCTGGTCTTCGGCGCCATCGACTACGCGGCCGCCGTCGCCCGCATCGGCAGCTTCCTCGGCTACCGGGTCACCGTGTGCGATGCCCGCCCGGTGTTCGCCACGCCCAAGCGCTTCCCGGGCGCCGTCGAGGTGGTCGTCGACTGGCCCCACCGCTACCTCCGGGACACGGACACCGACGAGCGCACGGTGATCTGCGTCCTCACCCACGACCCCAAGTTCGACGTACCGCTGCTGGAGGAGGCGCTGCGCCGGCCGGCCGCGTACATCGGGGCGATGGGCAGCCGCCGTACCCACGACGACCGGATGAAACGCCTGGTCGAAGCCGGGCTCACCGACGCCGAGCTGGCCCGGCTGCGTTCCCCCGTCGGCCTCGACCTCGGGGCCCGTACGCCCGAGGAGGTCGCCGTGTCCGTCGCCGCCGAGATCGTCGCCCTGCGCTGGGGCGGCAGCGGCACACCGCTCGCGGCCACGGCCGGGGCCATCCATCCGTCGACGTAAGGCCCGTTGGAGGAAGTCATGGAACTGCACCACGAGTTCACCGTGCCGGTCCCGGTCGACGACGCCTGGCACACACTCCTCGACATCGAGCGGGTGGCGCCCTGCATGCCCGGGGCCGCCGTCGAGGAGTACGACGGCAAGACGGTCACCGGCTCGGTGAAGGTCAAGGTGGGCCCGATCACCGTGACCTACAAGGGCACCGCCGTCTTCGAGGAGCAGGACGAGTCGGCGCACCGCATGGTGCTGATCGCGAGTGGCCGGGAGACCCGCGGCCAGGGCACCGCACGCGCCACGGTGACCGGCACGCTGAGCGAGAGCGACGGCGGTACGACCGTCTCGGTCCGCACCGATCTGACGGTGACCGGGCGTCCGGCGCAGTTCGGGCGTGGGGTGATGGCGGAGGTGGGAGACCGTCTCGTCGGCCAGTTCGCGCAGTGCCTGTCCGAGCGGATCACCGAGCCGGCCGTGCCGGTGACGGAGGAGCAGGAGCAGAAACGGGAGGAGCCAGAGCCCCTCGACCTGTTCCGCACCGCGGGGGTGCCGGTGGCCAAACGGGCCGCCGTGGGGGTGGCGGGTGTGGTTCTGGTGGCGGTGGTGTTCGCTCGGATACGGCGCCGGCGGCGGCACTGACGGCGCCTTCGAACTCCCCCGCACCGGGATGTGTGAGCCGGCCCCCGGAAGGGTAGTCGCGGCACAAAGCACCTCTGTGGGAAGGAGGTCCGTGACAGCGCACACACACTCGCAGCGCCCGGGCCGCTTCCATTCTCCTGAAGCGGCCCGGATCTTGCCCCGGCGCCGATCGGATCACCTCTCGCCGCCCGGGAACAGCGCCCCGGGCAGCAGGACCAGCGCCAGCACGGCGGCCGCGGCGTAGAGACCTGCCGCTCCCAGTGCGACGGCGTGGAATCCCCGTACGAAGCGCGTCCCGTCGGCGGGCTGCCCCGCGACCGCGCCCGCCACCGCGATGCCTATCGCGCCGCCGGTCTGACGTGCGGTGTTGTTCATGCCGGAGGCCAGCCCGGCGCGTTCGCCGGGTACCGCCTCGATGGCCGCGGCGACGACGGCCGGGGTCAGCAGGCCCATGCCGGTGCCCCACAACAGGAACCCGGGCAGCAGGACCGGATACGCCGAGTGGGCTCCGGCGCGCACCAGCAGGGCGAGGCCGGCGGTGGCGATGAGCAGTCCGGCGGCGGCCGGCAGGCGGGCGCCGATCCGGCTGGTGATACGGCCACCGAAGGGCGCGATGACCGCCAGCGGGGCGAACAGCGGGATGACCGCCAGGCCCGCGAGCAGCGCCGAGCGGTGCTGGACCGACTGCAGGAACAGCATCAGCACGAAGAGGGTGCCGAGGGTGCCCAGGTTCATGATCCCGGCGGTCACGTTCGCCGCGTCGAAGGCGGGGCGGCGCAGCAGCGACACCGGCAGCATCGCGTCGTCCCCGCGCCGGAGTTCGGCCAGGGCCAGCGCGGGCAGGGCGAGGACCGCGACCAGGACGGCCACCAGCACCTGCGGACTGCCGGCGCCCGCGCGTCCGCCCTCGATGAAGGCGTACGTCGTGGCCAGCAGGAGCAGACCGCCGAGCAGCACGCCGGGCAGGTCGAGGCGGCGGGCCCGCTCCTCGCGGCTCTCCCGCACGGTCGCGGCGGCCCACACCAGGGCGACCAGCACGATCGGCACGTTGAGCAGGAAGATCGCCCGCCAGCCGAAGGCCTCGGTGAGCGCGCCGCCGAGCAGCGGGCCCGCGGGCAGCGCCAGGCTGCCGATGCCCGCCCAGACGCCGATCGCGCGTGCGCGGGCCGCGTCGTCGGGGAAGGCCCGGCTGATGATGGCCAGCGTGCCGGGCAGCAGCAGCGCCGCACCCACGCCCTGCGCCACCCTCGCGGCGACCAGCACGGGAATGCCGGGAGCCAGCCCGCAGGCGAGCGAGGCCGCCCCGAACACGGCGAGGCCGGCGAGGACCACGCGCCGGTGCCCGTAGAGGTCGCCGGCCGTGCCGCTGGTCAGCATGAGGGAGGCGAGGGCGAGCGCGTAGCCGTCGACTACCCACTGCAGGCCGCCGACGTCGGCGCCCAGGCCCGAACCGATGGCGGGCAGCGCGACGTTGACGATCGTGACGTCGAGCAGCACCAGGAAGTACCCGGCGCACATCACGACGAGGACGGTGCGCGGCGATCCCGCGTGCCGGGCGGGATCCACCGCGCGCCTCAGAAGCGTTACCGGTGTATCAGCCATGTTCCCGGCGGGTGCCCCGCGCGGGTGCGCCGAAACCGGCGGCTATCTCGGGGGCAACCGGTGCAGCTGTACGTCCGTGAGCCGGCCGTCGGCCGCGGTGGCGGTCAGGTAGGTGCAGTGCGGCTGGCGCCGGCGGTCGGTCGGTGAGCCGGGGTTGAGCAGCCGCAGACCGCCGGGGGCGGTGGTGTCCCACGGGATGTGGCTGTGCCCGAAGACCAGCACGTCCAGGTCGGGGAAGCGGGCCGCGCAGCGCGCCTCGCGGCCCTGCGCCGCGCCGGTCTCGTGCACGACCCCGAAACGCAGGCCGCCGATCTCGGCGTACGCCACCTCGGGCAGCCGCTCGCGCAGCGCGGGCCCGTCGTTGTTGCCGTACACGGCGACCAGCCGGTGGCTGCGGCTCTCCAGCAGGTCGAGGGTGTCCGTGTCGACCCAGTCCCCGGCGTGGAACACGACGTCGACGCGCGGGAGTTGGGCGAGGAGCTGGTCGGGCAGCCTTTTCGCGCGCTTGGGGAGATGGGTGTCGGACATGAGGAGCAGGCGCACGGATTCAGCCTAGGGGCGCGTCCGACGGTGTGGCGATCCAGATCTACAGCTGGGGCTGTTCAGTCTGGACTGGACAGTTTCGGCTGATGGTTTTACGGTGAGGGCATGGACGTACAGCCCGCCGGCCCTTCCGAGGGCATCACCGAGTCCGCCGCGCGTGCCGCGCGGGATCTGCGGGTGGTGTTCAGCCGGCTGCGCCGCCGGATCCGGGAGGTCGCGGAGGACGACGAGCTCACTCCGCCGCAGGTCTCCGCGCTCACCCTGGTGGCCAAGCACGGCGCCGCCACGGCGAGCGCGCTGGCCACGGCGGAGGGCGTACGCCCGCAGTCGATGGCGACGACGCTCGCCGCCCTCGACCGGCAAGGGCTCATCCGGCGCAGTCCCGACCCGGACGACGGCCGCCGCCAGCTGGTCACCCTCACCGAGGCCGGACGCCTGCGCGTCGCGGGCGACCGGCAGGCCCGCGAGGAATGGCTCGCGCGGGCCCTGCAGGACCGGTTCACGGAGGCGGAGCGGCAGACGGTCCTGGACGGCCTCGCGCTGCTGGAGCGCCTGACCGGACCGTGACAGCGGCGCCCGACGCCCCCGCCGCTTCCCCCGAGCACACTCGAAAGGCCCGCATTCCCATGACCGTCACCGCCCTCGACCAGCGCACCGCCCTCGTGGCGATCGACCTCCAGGCCGGCATCGTCGGCGCCCCCACCCAGCCGTACACCGGCGCCGAAGTGGTGGCCCGCACGGCCCGGCTCGCCGACGCGTTCCGCGCCCACGGCCTGCCCGTCGTCCTGGTGCGGGTCTCCTTCGCCGCCGACGGCGCGGACATCGTGCCCGGGCGCACCGAGGCAGCCCCGCGAGCAGGCGCCCGGCCCGAGGGCTGGGACGAGATCGTCCCCGAACTGGCCGGTCACCCCGGGGACATCACCGTCACCAAGCGCAAACTGGGGCGCCTTCCACGGCACCGGTCTCGACGTGCAGCTGCGCCGCCGCGGTGTCACGCAGATCGTGCTGACCGGCATCGCCACCGGCATCGGCGTGGAGTCGACCGCGCGCGCCGCCCATGAGCACGGCTATCACGTCACTCTCGCCACGGACGCGATGAGTGACATGAGCCCCGAGGGCCACAGGAACAGCGTGGAGCGGATCTTCCCCCGGCTGGGCGAGACCGGCAGCACGGACGAGATCCTTCAACTCCTCGCAAAGACGCACGGCTGAGCGAGACCCGAAAGGGATCAAACAGGCAGGGGAAGGTGGGACAAAGCCCCCGGCCGGGATAGCATCTGGCCACCGCACCACAACTCACGGCGAGCGAACCGAGGGGGCTCGGAAGCCCGATGCCGGTCAAGGTCAGCGTCATCGTCCCGGTCTACAACCCGGGGCCCTACATCGAGGACTGCATCGCCTCGCTGCTCAAGCAGTCCCTGCCTCCGGACGAGTACGAGGTCATCTTCGTCGACGACGGCTCCACCGACCAGACCCCGGCCCGGCTCGACGAGCTCGCCGCCAAGGAACCCCGGGTCCAGGTCATACACCAGGAGAACTCCGGCTGGTCCGGCAAGCCGCGCAACGTCGGTATCGCCGCCGCCCGGGGCGAGTTCGTGATGTTCGTCGACAACGACGACTCGCTCGGCGAAGAGGCCCTGGAGCGGATGTACGGCTACGGGGTGGCCAACGGCGCCGACGTGATCGTCGGCAAGATGGCGGGCAAGGGCCGGTCCGTGCCGGTGGAGCTGTTCCGGCAGAACCGCCCGCGCGCCTCCGTGGAGAACGCCCCGCTCATCGACAGCCTCACCCCGCACAAGATGTTCCGGAAGGCGTTCCTCGACGAGACCGGGCTGCGCTTCCCGGAGGGCAGGCGGCGCCTGGAGGACCACGTCTTCGTGGTGGAGGCGTTTCTGCGCGCCGCCAACGTCTCCGTGATCGGCGACTACGTCTGCTACTACCACATCCGGCGCGACGACGAGGCGAACGCGGGCATCCAGCAGTTCGACCCGGCCGGCTACTTCAAGAACCTGCGCGAGGCGCTCGACGTCGTCGAGGAGTACACCGAGCCGGGCGACGTCCGTGACAGCCTGCACCGGCGGTGGCTGCGGGTCGAGATGGTGGAGCGGCTGCGCGGCAAGCGGTTCCTGAAGATGCCGGACGACTACCGGCGCAAGCTGTTCCAGGAGATCCACCACATCACCGCCGAGCGCTTCGGCCCCGGTGTCGCCGCCGGTCTCCAGCCGACCCAGCAGGTGGTCTCCGCGCTGATCGCCGCCGACCGGTACGAGGACGTCGTCACGTTCGCCGAGTGGGAGGCCGGGCTCACCCTCAAGGCCACGCCCGGGAGCATCCGGTGGCACGAGGGCGCGCTGCGCATCGACCTGGCCGCGGAGTTCACCGCGGGCGGCGCGCCGCTGACGTTCCCCGGCGGCGGGGTGCGCGCCCCGCTGGGCGGTCCGCCGCCGGACGTCGCCGAGGCGCAGGCCTGGGTGGGCGCCGACACCGTCGCCCAGTTCGGCCGGGCCACCCTGGACCTGCTGGTGCGTGAACGCTCCACCGGCGCCCAGTACTTCCAGCCGATCGAGGTCACCCGGGAGATCGTGCCGGTCGAGGACAGCGGCAAGGTCCGGCTGGTGCTGCGCGCCACGGCCGGGGTCGACCCGGCCCGAGCGATCGACGGGGGCCCGCTGAACTCCGGGCTGTGGGACACCTACGCCCGGGTGCGGCTGGGGGGTTGGAGCAAGGAGGCCCGGGTCGGGCCCGGCCCGCGCAAGGCCCGTGCCGCCTCGTCCGCGGCGGTCGTGGGCGGGCGGGTGGCGCTGCCGTACTGGACCGACCAGCACGGCAATCTCTCCCTGGACGTCGACCGCGCCAGCAAGCGTCTCGGCCTCGGCCGCCTCGACCCCGAGCAGGTCACCGTCTCCGGCGGCCGGCTGCGCGCGCCCCTGCCGCTGCACGTCCCCGGCGACACAGCCGTACTGCTGCGGCTGACCTCGTCGGACCGGTCGGTGGACACGTCGGCCACGCTCGTGCCGGCCGGGGACGGGGCGGTGCTGGAGGCCGCTCTGCCGGCCGGTGAGCTGAGCGGCGCGACCTGGCGGACCGCGCTGTGCGCGGCGCCGGAGGCCGCCGAGCCGCGCTTCCTGCCGCTGCCGCTGTCCCTGCGCGCGGACGCGAACCAGGTGAAGGTGGTACGGACTCCCCGGCCGTCGTTCGTGCAGCGGCTGGTCCGGCTGACCCGGCGGACGCTCGCCGCCGTCCTGGGGCGTCGTACGTCGTCCCGTGCCAAGGCCCGAAAGGTGTGAGAGGTTGCGATCACTGGGGATTGCCGGCGCGTGGGCGCTGGAGCCGAAGGTCTTCCCGGACGAGCGGGGCAGCTTCCACGAGTGGTACCGCGGGACGGAGTTCCAGGAGGCCACCGGGTACGACCTGTCGCTCGCGCAGGCCAACTGCTCGGTCTCGCGCTGGGGTGTGGTGCGCGGGGTGCACTTCTCGGACGTGCCCCCGGGGCAGGCCAAGTACGTCACCTGTGTGCGCGGCGCGATCCTCGACGTGGTGGTGGACCTGCGGGTCGGCTCGCCGACGTTCGCGCAGTGGGAGGCGGTGCGTCTCGACGACGACACGCGGCACGCGCTGTTCCTCGCCGAGGGGCTCGGGCACGCCTTCATGGCCCTGACGGACGACGCGACGGTGGTGTACCTGTGCTCGACCGGGTACGCGCCCGAGCGGGAGCACGGCATCGACCCGCTCGACCCGGAGCTGGGCATCACCTGGCCCGAGGGCATCACCCCGGTGCTGTCCCCGAAGGACGCGCAGGCTCCGTCGCTGGCCGAGGCCCGGCGGACCGGGCTGCTGCCGTCGTACGAAGCCTGCGTCGCCCACTACGAGAAGCTGACCGGGCGGCCGTTCAGCGGCTGACGGCGAACGGCTCCAGGGCCGAGCTCAGCGCCTTCCAGCCGCGGGAGCGGCTCAGTCCGCGGTTGCGGGCGCGGACCAGCGGGCGCCAGAAGTCGGCTCCCGTCAGCGTCTCCGGGGTGACCGCCTTGACCCGCTCCAGGACCGCCTCGGGCACTTTCTGCGGGTCGGGCGCCTCGAACTCGGCGATGATCTCGTCGTACTTGTCCTTGAGGACGGTGTTCTTGGGGTCGGCGCCGAAGACGACCAGCTGGCCGGTGGGCTGGGTGTCGACCAGGACGGTCACCAGGTCCGGGCGGTAGCGGTTCAGGATCTCGATGACCTTGTAGACGTCGCCGGTCCAGGCGGTGGTGTGCCGGTCGCGGGCCGCCTCGTCGATGCTGCGCGGCAGCATGTCGTCGAAGACGATCACGCTGGCCCAGTCGGCGTGCTTCTCGATGTTGATGAAGTCCCGCAGCGCGTACTCGAACAGGTGCATGCCGTCGATGAACGCCAGGTCGAGCGTGGTGCGCCGCCAGTAACCGAGCGGGCTGCGGCCCCGGCGCAGGTTGCGCAGGGGGTGCCGGCCGCCGCGCAGGTGCTGCAGGGGGTTGTCGCGGGCGAAGAAGTCGTCGCTGGTGGCCTTCACCAGGTGGACGTCGCACTTGATCTCCGTGACCACCTTGAACGCGGGGTCGACCGCGATGCTGGGGACGCGCGACAGCTTGAGGCTGCGGCCGTCGTTCACCCCGATCTCCAGGTAGTTGCGGTTGGCGGTGACCTTGTGCAGTTCCCGCAGGAACTCATGGCGTTTCACGAAGGGGACTCCTTGCGGATCAGGGGAAGTGCCTCGTGCAGGGCGGCGCGCCAGTCGCGCAGGGGCGGCAGGCCGAGCTCCTGCCAGCGGCCGTGGTCCAGGGCGCTGTATGCGGGGCGGGGCGCCGGGCGCGGGAAGGCCCCGCTGCCGACGGGACGCACCCGGTCGGGGTCGGCGCCCAGGCCGTCGAAGATCTCCCGGGCCAGCTCGTACCAGCTGGCCTCGCCGGAGCTGGTGGCGTGGAAGACGCCGCTCGCGCCGCGGGCCAGGTGCGGGCCGAGGTCGGCGAGGCGGGTGGCGACGTCCGCGCTCCAGGTGGGCTGCCCACGCTGGTCGTCGACGACGTCGAGGGTGTCGCGGCGGGACTCCAGGTCGATCATCGTGCGGACGAAACTACGCCCGTGGACGCCGTAGAGCCAAGCCGTTCGCACGATTGCACTCGATGTGGGGAGTTCCTCGGCGACGGCGCGCTCGCCGGCGAGTTTGGTGCGGCCGTAGGCGGTGCGCGGCGCGGTCGGGTGGTCCTCCGGGTACGGGGTGTCGGCGTCGCCGGCGAAGACGTAGTCGGTGGAGACGTGGATCAGGCGGGCGCCGTGGGCGGCGCAGGCGCGGGCGAGGTGGCGGGGCCCGTCGCCGTTGATGCGCAGGGCGCGGTCCTCGTCGGTCTCGGCGTCGTCGACGGCGGTGTAAGCGGCGCAGTTGACGACGATCTCGGGGCGGTGGCCGGCCAACGCGCCCTCGACGGCGAGGGGTTGGGTGATGTCCAGGGCCGCGTGGTCGACGCCGGTGACGTCCTCGCCGCGCCGCAGCAGCTCCTCGACCGTGTCCCGGCCGAGCATGCCGGCGGCGCCGGTGACCAGCCACCTCATGCCGACCGCCGCTTCAGGGGCTCCCACCAGGCTCTGTTGTCCCGGTACCAGGCGATGGTGTCGGCGAGGCCGGTGGCGAAGTCGTGGCGGGGGCGGTAGCCCAACTCGTCGCGGGCCTTGCTCCAGTCGACCGAGTAGCGCAGGTCGTGGCCCTTGCGGTCCTCGACATACTCGACCCGGTCCCAGCCGGCCCCGCAGGCCTCCAGGAGCAGGCCGGTGAGCTCCTTGTTGCTCAGCTCGGTGCCGCCGCCGATGTTGTAGACCTCCCCCGGGCGGCCCTGCGTCCGCACCAGTTCCACGCCCTGGACGTGGTCCTCGACGTGCAGCCAGTCGCGGACGTTGAGGCCTTCGCCGTACAGCGGGACCTTCAGGCCGTCGAGGAGGTTGGTGACGAACAGCGGGATGACCTTCTCGGGGTACTGGTGCGGGCCGTAGTTGTTGGAGCAGCGGGTGACGCGGACGTCCAGGCCGTGGGTGCGGTGGTAGGCGAGGGCGAGCAGGTCGGAGGAGGCCTTGGACGCGGAGTAGGGCGAGTTGGGGCGCAGCGGGTGGTCCTCCGGCCAGGAGCCGGAGTCGATGGAGCCGTAGACCTCGTCGGTGGAGATGTGGACGAAGGGCTCCACCCGGTGGCGCAGGGCCGCGTCGAGGAGGGTCTGGGTGCCCACCACGTTGGTCAGCACGAAGTCGGTGGCGCCGGTGATCGAACGGTCGACGTGGGACTCGGCGGCGAAGTGCACGACCTGGTCGGCCTCGCCCATCAGCTTGTCGACGAGTTCGGCGTCGCGGATGTCGCCCTGCACGAAGTCCAGCCGGGGGTGGCCCAGTTCGAGGTTGTCGAGGTTTCCGGCGTAGGTCAGCTTGTCCAGCACGGTGATCCGCGGCGCGTCGGGCCCGCTCTCGGCGAGCAGGGTGCGGACGTAGCAGGAGCCGATGAAACCGGCGGCGCCGGTCACGAGGAGGTTCATGTGTGGATCTGCACCTTGCTGTGGTCGCCGAGGACGAGACGGTGGGCGCTGGGCACGCTGGGCGCGGGCGTCACCTCGACGTGCCTGCCGATCAGGGAGTTCTCGATGCGGCCGACGCCGAGGATCGAGGAGTCGCGCAGCACGATGGAGAACTCCAGCTCGCTGTCGGTGATCCGGCAGTTCTCCGCGACGGAGGTGAACGGGCCGACGTAGGAGTCCTGGACCACGGTCCCGGCGCCGATCACCACCGGGCCGACGATGCGGGAGCGCTCGATGCGCGCGCCCTCCTCCACCACGACCCGCCCGATCGTCTCGGACTCCTCGTCCACCTCGCCGTCGATGCGCCGGTCGACGCCCTCCAGGACGGAGCGGTTGACCTCGAGCATGTCGACGACGTTCCCGGTGTCCTTCCAGTAGCCCTTGATGACCGTGCAGCGGACGTCGGCGTGGGTGTCGATGAGGTGCTGGATGGCGTGGGTGATCTCCAGTTCGCCCCGCCAGGAGGGGCGGATGGCGCGGACTGCCTCGTGGATGAGCGGGGTGAACAGGTAGACGCCGACGAGGGCGAAGTCGCTCTTGGGATGCTCGGGTTTCTCCTCCAGGCCGACGACCTGGCCGGAGGCGTCGAGTTCGGCGACGCCGAAGGAGCGCGGATCGGCCACCTGGGTGAGCAGGATCTGGGCGTCGGGCCGGTTTCTGCGGAACTCGTCGACCAGCGGCGTGATGCCGCCGACGATGAAGTTGTCGCCGAGGTACATCACGAAGTCGTCGTCGCCGAGCCAGTCCCGCGCGATCAGCACCGCGTGGGCCAGCCCGAGGGGCCGCTCCTGGGGGATGTAGGTGATCTCCAGACCGAACTTGGATCCGTCGCCGACCGCTTCCTGGATCTCGGCGGCGGTGTCGCCCACGATCACGCCGACCTCGGTGATGCCGGCGGCGGCGATGGACTCCAGTCCGTAGAAGAGCACGGCCTTGTTGGCCACGGGCACCAGTTGCTTGGCCGATGTGTGCGTGATCGGCCGGAGGCGTGTACCGGCACCGCCGGACAGCACGAGAGCCTTCATCTGCTTCACCATAGCGTCGATCGCTGTAAAGCGACCGTTGGTACGTCGGCTTCCTGGTTAAGGGTGTGCCATGCAGACGGTGTACGGGCGGTAAAGCGGCCGGTCAGTCCTCGCCCCGCACGATGTTGCACTCGGTGGCCGTCCGGGGGGTGCTGTCGTCCAGCACGGCGGGCAGGCAGGTCCGCACATTGCCCGCGCCGCGGCGGTCGCGTGCCTTCGACCAGCCGGTCTTGGGTCGGCGAATGACGAGCTTGTCGTCGGTGTGGGTGGTCACGGCGGTTCATCTTCCTTCTGCGTCGATGCTCGGGGACCGGGTCCCCGGCCCGGCCATGGTCAAACGCCGTGCTTACCGCGGGCGGAAGTGGCCGCCGGGGCGGGCCCGTTGGAGCGCCGGGCCCGCCCTGTGGCCGGGTGCTCAGGCAGTGCCGAGCGCGGTGCGCAGGGTGTCGATGGCCTGTTTGATGGCGGCGTCGGCGGCGTGGGTTTCGCGCAGGGCGTTGAGCATGACGAAGTCGTGAATGATGCCCTGGTAGCGGATGGCGGTGACGGGGACGCCGGCGGCGCGCAGCTTGGCGGCATACGCCTCGCCCTCGTCGCGCAGGACGTCGGCCTCGCCGGTGATGACCAGGGCCGGGGGCAGCCCGGCGAGCTGGCCGGGGGTGGCGCGCAGCGGGGAGGCGGTGATCTGGGCGCGTTCGGCTGCGTCGGTCGTGTACTGCTGCCAGAACCACTGCATGGCGTCCCGGCGCAGGAAGTAGCCCTCGGCGAACTGGTGGTAGGAGGGGGTGTCGAAGCCGGCGTCGGTGACCGGGTAGAAGAGCACCTGCTGGATGAGGGGGACGTCGCCGCGCTGCTTGGCCATCAGGGTCAGCGCGGCGCTCATGTTGCCGCCGACGGAGTCGCCGGCCACCGCGATGCGGGTGGCGTCCAGGTGCTGGGCCGTACCGTGCTGGACGATCCA